>JBBRXP010000001.1:0-99835 GCA_038238555.1 Chthoniobacterales bacterium
GCCAGCTTCATCCAGGCTAGATAATGCCGCCAAGACAGGGGTTGGCGTTGAGCGAGGCAACGCGGGAGGCCGGCGAAGCAGGAGAGCCACCACTGGGGCTCGCGCAATACCCAGTGCCAGCCACGCGTCCATGCGTAACCTAATTGCCGGACGAGCCGGAACGCTGCCACTGCCAGCACTTGCGGCGCGGGGCAGCGGAGGAAGACACTCCAGAGTTCGTTGCGTGCGTGGCGGTGGTGGGTGCGCAGTTCGTTGCGCTGCGCCGCGGTGAAGTGGTGTCGGATGGTGCGCGACGATTCGTGCCATACCTGCCAGCCGGCGCACACGCAGCGCAACGCGAAGTCCGGCTCCTCGTAAGCATGGAAGAACTGCGGAGGATAATCTCCAAGCTCGCGGAAGGCGGCTGTGCGGATCGCGGCGCCGGAGTTGGCATAACTCGCCGCGAAGTGAGAGGGGCCAAAGTTTTCGATAGTCAAGGTTACCGGGTGTTCGTCGGAGCGTTGAGGGAAGCTTGCTACGGCGAGCCGCGGGCGGCTGGCAAAAAGCTCGCTGACTCGGGCGATAAAGTCCGGTTCGATGGGATAACTGTCGTCATCAAGACTTAGAAAGACCTCGCAGGTAGTTATCCCCGCCATTTCGTTGCGAGACGGAATCGAACCGCGCGCCCGCTCATGGACGATCAAGCGGACCGAAGGGTAACTCGTTTGCACAAGCGCGGCCGTGCCGTCGGCGCATCCGTCGGCGACTACTAACACTTCTTCCGCGGGAGGCGACAGGCGGCTCAGCTCCTGCAGAGTCCTCGCGAGTTCCTCCCGGCGATTATGGGTGGTAATGCAGATGGATACCGATGGGTTCATGCGAGCGCCTGCCGGGCGAGGAATGGATAGGCCCGCGAATACATCCGGTGGCGAACGATGCCGACATAGTGGCGCACGGTAAGTTCCTCACAGGGGATGTCGGGTTCGTAGAAAAACATGCCTTGTGCGTTGAGTGTGTATTCCGCCTCGGGCAAAGGTTGCGCGCCGCTGGCAGGCATGAGCGCGCAGAAGATCGTCTGCTCGGAGAAGTGATTGTAGTAAGTGGGACTCCAGCCTTCGAGCAACCGCTCCACCAGCGCTGGGTCGAGGCTGTTTGGAGTTACCCACAGCAAGCCGGAGTTTAACTCTTCGTGCAGCGGCAGGCCCAACGCGCGCGCGCGGGCGCAGATCCACGGGTCTTGCGATGGCTCGTTCTGGTCGGTCATGTAGGCATTCGGACCGCCGCGCTCGATCCGGTCGATCAGTGTGCCCGGGTGGCGGAAAGCGAGCACGTCGCTGTCGCAGTAGAGCAGGGGACCGTTGCCTTGCAGATGCAGGATAAGAGAGAGCTTGCGCGCGTAGCGATAGTGCTCGAGCAGCCTGGCAAAGTATTGGGGCGGGGGAGGCTGGGAGGCGAGAAGGTGGGGCATCGAGGCGATCTCGCCGCCGGGGAATAGCCGCAAGAAGAGGACGCGCATGGCGTGGGTAACTTCGCCATCGACGAAAAGGCGGAGGTGCAGCAACGGATGGAGGAAGCGCATCCAACTCCACGCACACCAACAGCCATCGAGTAACTTATCCGCTTCGCATAACACAACGAACGACCTGGGATGTTGCCCGCTGTGGATGGGCGGGAACTCCAGCACGCGGCGGTGAATCGAGCGCGGCCTGTTTCGCTGCAAAGCGGTAACGTAGCGATTCAAGGCGCGGGCCAGGAGATGTCTTTTCCAGGAACCCATGCCGGCAGTTAGCAGTCCGTGGAATCACTCTTCCAGCGGCGTAGGCACGCCATGTCTATAGTAACCGACCCGACCAGTGAAGCTAGCTCCGTAGGAGCGGCACCAGCGCGCAACGCTGTCTTCATGCCGCTCCTACGGAGCTGGCCCGCTTTTTTTTCGGATGCTATAAACATGGCTCAGGAATGGGGGACGACGAGAGGGAGGATTTCAAGAGAACGTTTAACCGGCATGCGACTTGATCACTCTCGCTGGGTTGCCCACGGCTACCGCCTGGCTTGGCAGGGACTTGGTAACCACGCTGCCGGCGCCGACGACGGTTCCTTCGCCGATGGTTACTCCTTTGAGCACTACCACGTGGGCGCCGAGCCAGCATCGTGCGCCGATGCGCGTGGGCGCGGAGACCAGCGGCTGCGAGCCGGGAGTGCCTGTCGGATCATAGGCATGATCGTGATCGGTAATGTAACAACCCGGGCCGATCATTGTGTCCGCGCCGATCTCCACCAGTTCGCTCGCGTCGATGAAGGTGTGGCGATTGAGGTAAGTGCGCGGGCCGATAACAATCCGCGCGTGATCGTTAGTCGCGAGCAGAGTAATGCCGCGATCGAGCGCGGCGCCGGGGCTGAGGGTAATGCAGCGGGGTCGCACCGGCCACTCGATGGCTTGTAACCAGCACGCGCCTTCAATGCGCATCCCCAGCGCGCGGTACCATGTTGCTCTTACCCGCGAAGCGAGGCTCTGCCACAGCTTGAGGACGCGGGTGCTCAGAGCCACGTGCCGAGGATTTCATCGCGCCACGCGGCGGGGCGGCTGCGGAGGATCGATAGAGTAACGAAGAGCCGGTGAAGCATGAGCTTGCATTCGAAGACCGGCCCGCGCAGCCCGAGCACTTCGCGCGAGACGATGCACTGGTTGCGGATGCGCATGCGCGCGAGATGGCGCACGGCCTCGCGCGGACGCATGCCCGCGCCATCGCGATGCTGGCAGCGCGCGGTCTTGTGAAAGTAAAGCCGGTGCGTCTTTGCGATGCGCGCGGAGAGGTGCACGTCTTCCATGAAGCTGTAGCCCTCAAACTTTGGGAAGAGTTCTCGCTGGAAAATCTCGGTGCGATAAAAGACGCAGCCCGAGTTGAGCCAGTCGGCGGGGATAAGATCGCCGGCGCCTTCGCTGTAACATGGCAGGCAATTGATGGCGGGGCCGAATAGCCGCCCGCCGTAAGTGCGATCGGAGAAGCCGGCCTGGAATCGGTAATACCACCAGATCCAGCCGCGCGGTTCGGGGCGAAAGATTTCTTCGATGCGCAAAGCGACGCCGCCGATTTCGCGAGCCGCGTCGGCTTCGAAGACCTCGCACACTTTCGCGCACGCCTCGGGATGCAAGCCGATGTCGTCGTCGATGAAACCGAGGAGGGGACTTTCCGCGGGATCAACCACGTTGCTGCCTTGATTGCGCTGCATCGCGGCGCTCGCGATTTCGGCGCGCTCGTAATGCACGGGCAGCCGCGCGCGCCAGTCGTCGGCGACTTCGCGCACGCGCCCGTCGCGGGAGGAATCGACGACGATGACGGCGGCAGGTTGCGCGGTCTGGATGGAGATGCCGGTGAGCGTGCGGTCGAGTTCGTCGGGCAACGCGTGGGCGGGGATGACGAGGCTGTAAGCGAGGCGATTCACGAGCGCGTGAGGGCGGCGAGTTTTTCGGCGGCTCTGAATCCGAGCGCGTGGTAACCGGCACGGTAAGCAAGTGGTGCCGCGGGGCCGGCGAGTGCGATGAGTCCGCGAGCTTTGCGTTGAGCGTGGTAGGCGGCGGCTGCATCGGGATCGAATTTTGCGAGCGTGCGGGCCATCTCGAAACAAGCGCGGCCGGCGACGTGCTGATGCTGCGCGGTCCACAGTTCGCGAGCCGCGAGCCATTCCCGCAAGTCATCGATGAGCGCGGAGCGCACTTGCACGACGCGCCGCGGATCCTTGCGGGAGAGCGTGTCCTCGCTCCACACGCGATAGACCGCGTGCGGCGTGGGCGCGAATACAAAGCGCAGCCCGGCCTTGAGCGCGCGGAGATAAAGCTCGTGTTCCTGGCAGCACGGCTGGTCTTCCTTCCAGCCGCCGAGCGCGGCCAACGCGCTCCGCCGCCAGAGGGCGCCGCCAGTCTGCGGGATGCGCCACGCGATCCACTGCGAGTAGATGCCGAGCTCGGGGCTCGTGTCGCTTGGCGTGCGCTGGCCGGCATCTTCGATCCACACCGGGCTGTAAATGACGTCCGCATTTTCTCCGTTTTCGGCTTCCGCAAATTGCCGTTCGATCTTTTGCGGCTCGAGATAATCGTCGGCGTCGAGGAACTGAATCCACTCGCCGCTCGCGTGCGCGAGCGCCGTGTTTCGCGCGGTGTTGGCTCCGCGGTTCGCGCTGGCGATCAAGCGCACGCGGTCGCCGAAGCCGCGCGCGATTTCGGGCGAGCGGTCGGCCGAGCCGTCATCGACGACGATCACTTCCTTCTCCGGCCATGTCTGCGCCAGCGCGCTCTCCACACAGCCGGCGAGCCAGCGTTCCGTATTGAAGCACGGGATGGCGATGCTGACCGTGGGCGCGCTCATGCAGCGAGAGGATGGAGCCCGAAGGTGGCGCGCAGCCTTGCGGTGAGCGGTCGGGTGTGGAGCAGTTTTTTCAGGAGCATCTTTTTTCCGCGCCAGGAACTCAGTGCGATCCGGCTGTCGTTCTCTCCGGTGGCGGTGATGTAAACCGCGCCGAGAAAGGGCAGCTCGGCGAGAGGCGCGCCGCGGTTCTGGAAAAATTTGCCGATGACTCCGTGGCCGTGCGTGAGGATGAAGTAGGGGTCGTTGGGTTCCTCGAGCGAGGTGGGAAAATCGGCGGCGGTCAGCCGCACGATGGCGGAGGTGCCGCAGTAGTCGTCGAAGTTTTTGAGCCGGTAGAGCCAGCGGCTGCCTTCATCGTGCATGTATCCGGTTTTGAAATTCCAACCGCGCGCGCTCGGCGATGCGGAGGCGAGCGCGGCGAGGTCGCGGTGAACGCAATCGTCGGCATCCATGAACATCACGTGGGCCGGAGCGAGGTGGCGGCTGGCGATCAGGCCGCGCTTGAGCTTCCGCCACTTGTCGTTCATCCGGGAGGCGGTGGTGGGATCGGGCAGCGGAAAATCTTCCTCGATGATCGTGAGCGCGGGATGTGTGAAGGCGATCGCGGGCCGTTCGTTGCAGACGAGGAAGACGCGGAAGTCGGACGAAGATTGCGCGCAGATCGAGCGCACCGTGCGCTCCCACAGATGCGACACGCGCCCCCAATCCTGAGAGGCGCGCGGGCTTTGCAAGGCGACGACGAAGAGGAGCATCAGCGGGCAAGCGTGGAGACCCACACTTCGTAGAGCCACAGCGCGTAGAGCGTGCGCGCGCCGTCCCATGTGCCGCGGAGAAAATCCTGCCACGCGGTGCCCAGCAACTGGTGGTCGAGATGCGCGCGGCAGGCGGAATCGGCGGCGAAGAGCGTGGACTCGATCTGCTCGCGCAGCGGCCCGGCCAGCCACGCGTCGAGCGGCACGGGGAAGCCGCGCTTCGGGCGATCGAGCGGCTCGCGCAGCTTGCGCGCGAGGCAGTGGCGCAGCACGAGTTTGCCGGGACCGCCGGGTGGAAGCTTGAGCGGGGAAGCCATGCGCGCGGCGAGCGCGGCCACGCGCAGATCGAGCAGCGGCGTGCGCAATTCGATGGAGGCGGCCATGCTCATCTTGTCGGCTTTTTGCAGGAGGGACTCGGCGAGCTGCCAGTCGAGGTCGAGCGTGAGCAGCTCGCTCAAGGTGTCGCGCTGCCGGCGATACACCCGCGCCGCGATTTCACGCTGCCGCGCGCGCAAGCGCTGGAGCTGATCGCCAGTCAATCCGCGCGGATGGCGCACATCGCCGGGCAGTCCTTCCATGCGCAGCGACACCGCCTCGCTCGCGCGCGAGTGATGCGCCCGCGCGCCGAGCCGCTGCCAGCGCGACGGCGCATCTCCCGTGGGCAGCAGCGGGGCAAAGGGGCGCAGCTTTTCCGAGCGCCGGAGCGTCGCGAGCATGCCGAGGTAACGGCCATCGTAGCCGGCGAAAAGTTCATCCGCGCCTTCGCCGGAGAGCAGCACTGTCACGTGCTCGCGCGCGAGCTCGCACACGCGCAGGACGGCGAATGCAGCGGGGTCGCCGATCGGTTCATCGAGATGCCGCGCGACGCGGGCGATGTCGGCGGCGAGATCGTCGGCGGTCAATTCCAGCACGTGATGTTGCGATTGAATTTCGCGCGCCGTCTCGGCCGCGCCGCGCGTCTCCGAATCCTCCCCGCCGAAGCCAACGGTGAAAGTGCGCATGCCCGACTCGTGCAAATCCTGCGCGTAGGCCGAGACGACGCGGCTGTCGAGCCCGCTGCTCAGCAACACGCCGACCGGCACATCCGCGCGGAGATGGACTTTCAAGGAATCGCGCAGCGCGGCATCCAGCGCCTCGACCGCTGGATCGAGCGCGGTGAGATCCGGCGCTTCATCGAGGGCATAAGCCCAGTACTTGCGCGTGGAAAAATCCGCGGGCCGGTCGAGCGGCACCGTGAGCAGGCTGCCGGCGGAGAGCTTGTGAATGTGCCGGAAGTGCGTGCGGGGCGGCGGCAGCGACATCCACGCGATGTAGTCGAGGAAGGCGTCGGGATCGCGCTCGCGCCCGACCCACGGCAGCGCGAAGAGGCATTTCATTTCCGAAGCAAAAGCGAGCCGCCCGCCGGCGTGCGTGTAGTAGAGCGGCTTCTGGCCGAAGTGATCGCGAGCGATGAGCAACTCGCGCCGGCGCGTATCGAGCAGCGCAAAGGCAAACATTCCGCGCAAGCGCCCGAGCATCGACTCGCCGTGTTGTTCGTAGAGATGCACGAGCACCTCGGTATCGGTGTGCGTGCGGAAGCGGTGGCCTTGCGCGGTGAGTTCGCGCGCGAGCTCGAGGTAGTTGTAGATCTCGCCGTTAAAAAAAACGCCGACCGTCGAGTCTTCATTCCAGATGGGCTGCGCGCCGCCGGCGAGGTCGATGACGCTGAGCCGCCGCATCCCGAGCGCGAGGCCCGAGGCCACGTGCGCGCCCGCGCCATCCGGCCCGCGATGGGCGATGAGCGCGAGCATGCGGTCGAGACTGGCGCGCGCGTCGGCCTCCGCAACCGAGGGAATGACGAAACCGGCAATGCCGCACATGGGTGGGGCAATGAGTTAGCGATGTTCATGCCAGTCGCCCAGAGCGAAGGAGGGCCATCCGAAGCGACGACGCCTGCGGCGGGCTGAACGCCGAACTTCAAACTTCAAACTTCAAACGCCAATGGTGACACTGCCCGTGTTCACAAAACTTGATGCGAGGCAGTAAAGCTCGCGCCGTCCTGCTGGATTGTCTTAGCACACGACTCATGTCTCCTCGCATTTTCGCCGCTCTCTTCGCGTCCCTGGCGCTCAACGTTTCGGCCGCACCGCCGCCGGCTCCTCCAAACGTGCCGGTGGATTGCCCGCCGCAACTGCAATTTCCCAAGCCCGGAGTAACGCTCACGCTCGTCGCGGAATATCCGCAGGTCGTCACGCCGATCGGCATCGACGTTGATGCACAAGGACAGGTCTGGGTGGTCGTCTCGCACACACACTTCCGGCCCGACGGCTACCCGGGGCCGGCGCACGACGAGATCGTGGTGCTCTCCCAACCCGACGCGCACGGACGCGCGCAGAGCCGCACCGTTTTCTACAACCGCACCTCGGCCACGATGGGCCTCCGGCTCGGGCCGGACGGCTGGGTGTATCTCTCCGAGCGCGGCCGCATCCTGCGAGTGAAAGACACCGACGGCGATGGCCGCGGCGACCGCGAGGAGACCGTCGCCACACTCACGACCGAGGAGACTTATCCGCACAACGGCATGTCCGGGCTGGCGTGGCATCCCTCGGGCGACCTCGTCTTCGCGCTCGGCGAAAACATGTGGAAGGAGTGGACGCTTACCGCGGCGGATGGCGCCACGATCCGCGGTTCGGGCGAAGGCGGCATCTTCCGGGTAAAGCCCGACGGCTCGCAGTTGCGGCGCATCGCGCGGGGATTTTGGAATCCATTTGGCCTCTGCGTGCGCGCGGATGGCGAGATGTTTGCTGGGGAAAACGATCCGGGCAGCCGGCCGCCGTGCCGCTTGCTGCACATCGTGGATGGCGGCGATTACGGCTACCAGCGGGCTTACGGCGAGGCGCCCTTCCACCCGTTTGTGTGCTGGAACGGCGAGTTGCGCGGCACGCTGCCGATGATCTGCCCCACGGGCGAAGCACCGTGCGGCGTGCAGCCGCTGGGCGGCGGGCTCATCGCGTCGTCGTGGACGGATCACCGCATCGACTTCTTTCCGCTGCAACGCCGCGGCGCCAGCTACACCTCGGAACGTGTGGCCATCGTCACGGGCGGGGAAATGTTTCGCCCCACCTGCATCGCGCGCGCGGCGGAAGGGATCTATTATTTCGCCGATTGGGTCTTCGGCTCTTATCCGCTGCACCAGCGCGGCCGGGTGTGGAAGTTGGAGATCGATCCCGCTCTCGCGCGCGACTGGCTGAAGCCCGCGACGCCCGAGCCGCCGAACGCCGCGGCGAAGGAGTTCGCGGTGTTGCGCGCGGGAACTAAGACGGCCGACTTCGCCATGGCGCGGGGCGCCGATCCATTTCTCGCGCGCGCCGCGTTGCTCGCGCTCGCGCGGCAGGAGGCATCGTGGGCCAGTCCGGATCGCGTGGCCGGGCTGCCGGCGCGCGACCGCGTCTCCGCCTGCATCGCGCTCAAGCTAGCGCGGCCCGCGGATGAGTCGTGGGCGCGCACTTTCCTCGCGGATGAAAGTGCGGACGTGCAGTTTGAAGCGCTGCGCTGGATTGCCGACGCGCACCTCACCGCGCTGCTTCCGGAGGTCGAGGCCAAGCTCCATCAGTCCGATCTCGACTATCATCGCTTCGAGGCGTGCCTCGCCGCGGAAAATATCCTGCGGGGCAATGCGCGCGTGGGCATCAACAACCCGGCGATGCTGCTCGAACGGCTGCGCGACGCGAGCGCGCCTACGCGCGTCCGCGCCTACGCGCTGCGGCTGCTTCGGCCGAAACCGGGCCAGCTCACTGTGCCCTTCCTCCGGGAGCTGCTCGGATTGCGCGACGATGCGCTCTCCCTCGAAGTCGTCCGCGCTCTTGCGCGTGCCGGCGCCGGCGATGCACTCGCCGAAATCGCGCGCGACGAAACACGCCCCGCGCACCTCCGCGCCGAAGCCATCGCCGGCCTCGCCGCGGCGGCTGACCAGAACCTCGCACTGCTCATGGCCCTCACGCTTCACGCCGACGCGACCGTGCGCGAGGAAGCTCTGCGCGCCCTGCGCTTCACCACGCTGACCGACGAACAAAAGGAGCGCTTGCGCAACATCGCGAAACAGTTCCCCGATTCCGCCGACCTCGTGAGCGCCGTGCTCGATCCGGGCGCGCTCTCCGCGCATCGCCCCGCGCTCACCGATCTCCGCCAGTGGCAGCAACTCCTCGCCGGGCAAGCGAGCCCGCCCGATCCCCAGGCAGGCGAGCGCATCTTCTTTCATCCCCGGCTCGCGCAATGTTTCCACTGCCACCAGCACAGCGGCCGCGGCAACATCGTCGGACCGGATCTGAGCGCCGTCGCGGATCGCGGCGACGATGCGTGGCTGCTGCAAGCCATCCTCGAGCCGAGCCGCGATGTGGCGCCGCAATTCTTCGCCGTCTCGCTCGAGCTAAAGGATGGCGCCGGCTTCGTCGGCATCATGCTGCGCGATGGCGGCGGTCCCAAGACGGTTTACCGCGACCTCACCGGAAACGAGCGCGCCATCGACAGGGCCGATGTGGTGCGGCGAGAGGAGTTGACCACCTCCGTGATGCCCGCGGGCCTGCTCGCGATGCTGACCGACCGCGAAGTGCGCGACCTGCTGGCCTTCCTCCTCCAGCGCCGCGCCAGTCCGTGATGAGCAATCATTCTGCCTTGTCGGAAGTCGTGGCGTGAGGAACAGCCTCATTCAATTCGCCGCGCGCCGGACAATACGCGTTGGAGCCATTCGCGTGCTCTCCGACGCTCCGGAATGTCGCGCAGCGCCCAGCGGTCGTTGTGATTGGGAAACGCAATGGGCACGAAAGTGAAATCTCCGGCGACGCCGGTTTGCGCCAGGTATTGCTCGATGTCCGCCGTCGTGCGCTCCATGCAGATGAATTGCGGACGGCCCTTGAGACGCTTGAGTCGTTCGAGCGCAGACGCGCGGTCCGCGCCTGCATACGGCCACGCCGTGCGCACGCCGTCGTAATGGCTGTAGCAGAGGAAAGCGCGCCAGCGCGCGGCGATGCGCTCGTCGTGGAGGCCGATGAAGTTGCACGCGATCGAGCCGCGCGAAAAGCCGCAGAGGATGAGCGCTTCCGCGTCGCCGCCCCACTGCGCGCAGGTCTGCTCGGTGGCGGAATGGCAGTAGCGCACCGTCTCCTCCACATCGCCCCACCACAGTTTCGCGTTTTGCTTTTTGCCGTCGGCGATTTCCACGAAGGGCAGACACACCCAGATGAATCCTTTGCCGCCGCTGAGGCCGTGGCCGAGGTGGCAGCCTTCCACTGTGCCATCGCAAGTGTCACCAAGCTTGGGATTCGAGTAGCCGCCGTTGCCGGCGTATTCAAAGAGCACGGGAAATTTTTTCGCGGGCGCCCAATCGCTCGGAAGACACAGCGTGTGATGCGCCGCGGTGCCTTCGTAACCAGGCGCTGAAAGGCGCACGCGCTTTCCCGACGCGGGCGCGCCCTCCGTGGCTTCCGGCACGATGAGGTCTTCCGGTACGGAGGCGAAATCGCGCAGCGCCACATCGGCGCCGGCGGCGCAACGCAGGAACCAGAAGGAAAGGATGGCGAAGCGGGAGGAGAACATGATCGGGTGTCGCGGCGAAGACGCCGCGGGAACTTCCTGCGACGAGGACATCGCAGCTACAAGAGATGGCCCATCTTCAGGCGCTTGGTCTCGAGATATTTCGCGTTGTGCGGATTGGGCGGCGACTTGATGGGCACGACCTCCACGATCTTCAAGCCGTAGCCTTCGAGGCCGATAACCTTCTTCGGATTATTGGTGAGGAAGCGCATCCGGCGCACGCCGAGATCGAATAGAATCTGCGCGCCCAGCCCGTAGTCGCGCAGCTCGGCGGGGAAGCCGAGCCGCTCATTGGCCTCCACCGTGTCGAGGCCCTGCTCCTGGAGCTTGTAGGCGTGGATCTTTGCAGGGAGGCCAATTCCGCGGCCTTCGTGCTGGCGCATGTAGAGGAGCACGCCGGCGCCCGCGGCGTCGATCTGCCGCAGCGCGGTGTGCAATTGATCGCCGCAATCGCACCGCTGCGAGCCGAAGACATCGCCCGTGAGACACTCGCTGTGCACGCGCACGAGCGTGGCCTTCTTCGTCGAGATCACACCCTTCACGAGCGCGAGATGATGCGTGCCATCGATGACCGAACGATACATGTGCAGGTCGAACTCGCCGTATGCCGTCGGAAGCTTCACGACTTGTTCGCGCTCGACGAGCCGCTCGCTGCTGCGCCGATGCGCGATGAGGTCGCGGATCGAACACATTTTCAGCCGGTGCTTTCTGCGGAATTTCAGCAGCTCGGGCAGCCGCGCCATGGTGCCATCGGCGTTGAGGATTTCGCACAGCACGGCCGCGGGCTGGAGCCCGGCAAGCCGCGCGAGATCCACGCTCGCCTCGGTATGTCCCGCGCGGCGCAACACGCCGCCGTCCTTGGCCCGCAGCGGAAAGACGTGGCCGGGCTGCACGAGCGCGCGCGGCGTGGCTTTTGGATCGACGAGAACGCGGATGGTCCGCGCCCGATCATGCGCGCTGATGCCGGTGGTCACGCCCTGCGCGGCATCCACCGACACGGTGAAATCCGTGCGGTAGCTTTCTCGATTTTCCAGCACCATGCGCTGAAGGCCGAGCTGTTCCGCGCGCTCATCGGCGATGGGCGCGCAGATGAGCCCGCGCCCGTGAGTAGCCATGAAGTTGACGGCTTCGGGCGTGATCTTTTCCGCCGCCATCACCAGGTCGCCCTCGTTCTCGCGATCGGCATCGTCAGTCACCACCACGAGCTTGCCGGCGCGGATGTCCTTGATGACGGCATCGATCGGATCGAACAGCGGAGTCTCTGGCATGTGCAGCGCGGACTATGGAGCAACGCCGCCGCCCGAAACAACCGCGATGTTCGCGGCCGCCCGATTGGCGGGATCGAAAAACGAATACCGATTGCGTGTGGGAAATCACAGCGTCCTTCTTTAAACTCGAAGGCCGAGAATTGGGACTGTAACGAACCTCAACCCCACGCCCGGCCGCGAGCCAGGCAGCACGCACGGCGGATATGGCAACTCACCGCGGACCCGGCTTGTCTTTTCCCGCGCGTGAGTCGAGCATCGGCTCCACGCCCAAGCATGATCTCGCGCCCCCACATAGAAGACTTTGCCCCGCGCGTGGCGCGGGAGTCTCTCTCGGCAGGAAGAAGACCGAGCTTCGATCGCATGAGCGCGGAAGATTCCAATTCGTCGCTCCCCGTCCCGTTCGTTGTTGGTGGCACGCCCTTTCCCTTATGAAGTTTCCTCATCTGCTCGTCTTACTTTCCTTGCCGGCGCTTGATCCCGCCTTTGGGCAGAATGCGGCGACTTACACGCGAACGGAGGACGTGGTCTATGGGAGGAAATTCGGAGTCGCACTTACTCTCGATGTGATTCAACCGATCAAGAACAGTAACGGACACGGCATTATTTACATGGTCAGCGGCGGCTGGATTTCCTCCCATGAAGCGATAAGTCCGATGAGTTATGCGCCTTTCCTCGATCGGGGTTACACCGTCTTTGCCGTCGTGCATGGATGCCAGCCGAAGTTCACGATTCCCGAGATCACCGAGGACATCCACCGCGCAGTGCGCTTCATCCGTTACAATGCTCGCAAGTGGGGGGTAAACCCGGATCACCTTGGCATCACGGGTGGCAGCGCCGGCGGGCATCTTTCGCTCACCATTGGCGCCAAAGGCGGGCCGGGCTTATTGGAATCCCGCGACCCGATCGACCGCGAGAGCAGCGCCGTGCAGGCTGTCGCGTGTTTCTTTCCGCCCACCGATTTCCTAAATTACGGCGCACCCGGCGAGGATGCGGTGGGTGTCGGAATATTGAAAAATTTCAAGGCCGCATTCGGTTCCGAGTCCGACACGGCGGAGGGCCGGCAGAAGCTGGGGAGGAAGATTTCGCCGATTTATTTCATCACCGGCCATCTGCCGCCGACTCTCATCATCCACGGCGATGCCGACACGCTGGTTCCCATGCAGCAGGCCGAAAGTTTTCTTCAGCGAGCGCGCGAGGCCGGAGTGGAGGCGCAACTCGTCGTCAAGCCCGGTGCCGGCCACGGCTGGGCCGATCGAGGAGGGGACATGGCGCGTATGGCGGATTGGTTCGACCTGCACCTGCGCGGAATCAGTAAGTGATTCGCCGGGCTCGTGCCGGCTTGCAATGGCCTTCCGCATCGTTCCGGCTAAGATTCGCGCTTGAACTCCTCTCTTCCCATCCCATGAAACTCCCGCTCTTCCCCGTCCTCGTCGGCGTGGCGCTCGCGCTTGGCGCGGGGCGCACGGCTTATCCCCAATCGCTCGAACTCAAAAAAGGCGACCATATTGCCGTGGTGGGCAGCGGGCTGGCGGATCGGCAGCAGCACCATGGCTGGCTCGAGGCGCTCATTCACAAGGCGCATCCCGATCTCGATCTTACTGTGCGCAATCTTGGCTTTGCGGCGGATGAGGTGAATGTGCATCCGCGTTCCGATGAAGTGCCCACCACGGAGTATTTCCTGAACATGAAGCCGGGCGATCTTACTCAGAAGGTGGGTAACGTGGAAGTAACTTATAAGTCAGGCGCGGATTTCCATGCCAATGTCCTCCTTGCTTACTGGGGCTTTAACGAATCATTCAAGGGCGAAGGCGGGCTGGCTGATTTCAAGAAAGCCCTGGATACTTATCTCCGGGCGCAGACGGGCGCGAACTATGGCAAGGGCGCGCCGTTCGTGGTGCTCTTCTCGCCCATCGCCCACGAAAATCTGAAGGACGATAACTACCCCGACGGCTCGGCCAATAACAAGAACCTCGCGCTTTACACCGAGGCCATGGCCGCGGTGGCAAAGGCCAACCATGTGCGGTTTGTGGATCTCTTCCACCGCTCACAGGCGCTGTATGCGGAGGCGGCGCATCCGCTCACGATCGATGGCGTTCATCTTAACGAGGAGGGCGACAGGCTCCTCGCACCCATTCAGTTCAAGGGTATTTTTGGCAAGGAAGGAGCGAAGACAGATGACCCTGGTGTAACAAAAATTCGCGAGGCGGTGCTCGAGAAAAACGCGCAGTGGCATCACCGTTACCGCACCGTGGATCAGTATAACATCTACGGCACGCGGTCGCGCATTGCTTATGAGGGAGTAACTAACGCGACGATCATGGGCGAGGAAATGGCGCAGCGCGATGTAAAGACCGCCAACCGCGACAAGGCCGTGTGGGCGGCGGCGAAAGGAAGCGAGATGAAGGTGGTGGACGATAACTTGCCGACGGTAAGCAGCGTGCCGCCGAATCGAAAGGAAGCGGTGCCTTACCTCGGCGGCGAAGAAGCCATCCCGTCTCTTACGTTACCCAAAGGCTGTAAGATCGAGTTAGTGGCATCGGAGGAGACTTATCCCGAGCTGGTCAACCCAGTGCAGATGGCCTTCGATACCCGGGGCCGACTGTGGATCTCCGCGTGGCCGAGTTATCCCGAAAGCACCCCGACGGCCAAGGTCTTCGATAAGTTACTTGTCTTCGATCTCGATCCCAAGACGGGCAAGGCTGCGAAGTGCACGACTTACCTCGATGGGCTCAATTGTCCGACGGGTTTCCAGTTCTACAAAGATGGCGTGCTGGTGATGCAGTCGCCCGATCTGTGGTGGGTGCGCGACACCGATGGCGATGGCAAGGCCGACTGGAAAGAGCGCATGCTCCAGGGTCTCGACGCCGCGGATTCGCATCACGAGACTAACTCGATGTGCCTCGAGCCGGGCGGCGCTGTGTATCTGAGCGACGGCATCTTTCACCGCACTAACCTCGAGACGCTCACCGGACCGGTGCGCAATGAGAACGGCTGCATCTACCGTTATGAACCTCGGACGAGTAAGTTCGAGCGCCATGTGCCCAAGGGCTTCGCCAATCCGCACGGCCGCGTGTTTGATTACTGGGGCAACGATCTCGTCACCGATGCCACGGGTAACGCTAACTACTTTGGCCCGGCCTTCAGCGGACATCTTGACGCCGGCGCACAT
The DNA here is from genome assembly GCA_038238555.1 of Chthoniobacterales bacterium. Classification (GTDB taxonomy): domain Bacteria; phylum Verrucomicrobiota; class Verrucomicrobiia; order Chthoniobacterales; family Chthoniobacteraceae; genus JANNXQ01. Next base: position 15,101 of record JBBRXP010000001.1, read on the forward strand.
CCACAGATGCTGGAGTTTTGGAAACGCCCGGCACGTCCGTGTCCCGGCACGAACATTCTCACGAGCCGGCATTTTCCCGACGAGTGGCAGGGGCAGTTTCTCAACTGCAACGTCATCAGCTTCCAAGGCATCTTCCGCGCAAAGCTTACCGACGAAGGTTCCGGCCTCCACGGCGATACCCTCGAACCGCTCGTCACCGCCGACCTCGATAAGAACCCAAACTTCCGACCTTCCGGAGTAACTGTCGCGCCCGATGGGTCGATCTATTTCATGGATTGGGCGCAGATGCTTATCGGCCATCTGCAGCATCACCTGCGCGATCCCAACCGCGACCATCAGCACGGACGCATTTATCGCATTACTTATGAAGGCCGGCCGCTGCTTGTGCCGAAGAAGATCGCCGGCGAGCCGATCGAGGCGCTGCTCGAGCTACTCAAAGAACCGGAGAACGACGTGCGCATCCGCGCGAAGATCGAGCTTGGAGGCCGGGACACGAAGGATGTGATCGCGGCGGTGGACAAGTGGGCGAGGGGACTCGACACGCTCGATCCCGCTTTCGAGCACCGGCGTCTCGAAACCCTGTGGGTGCATCAATATCACAACGTCGTGAACCTCGAACTGCTCCGCGCCGTGTTGAAATCGCCCGAGCCGCGCGCGCGGGCGCAAGCTGTGCGCGTGCTCTGCTACTGGCGCGACCGCGTGCCCGACGCGCTGGCTGCTTTGAAGACCGCCGCGCAAGACGAGAGCCCGCGCGTGCGGCTCGAAGCGGTGCGCGCCGCGAGTTTCTTTGCGGGCCAGGATGTGCCCGCGGCCATCGACGTGGCTTACTCCATTCTCGAGCGCGAGACGGATTACTACCTCGACTACACCTATGGCGAGACGATGCGGCAACTGCGCTCGTTGAGGCCGGATTACGCGCTGCCGGCCGATCCGGGCCTGCTCAGCCGGGTGCTCGAAAAAATGTCCGACAGCGAACTCGCCCACGCACCGGGCACGGAGCCCGTGTTGCTCGCCCGCCTCGTGCGGAAAAGCTACGACGCCCCGACGCGCGAGAAGGCGGTGACGGAACTCGCGCGGCTTCACCACACCGATCGCTTGAGCGAACTGGTCGCCTCGCTCGGCCGAATGGACGCTCTCGGCAACGCCGCCACGGCCAGCGCGGAAGAGCTCGGGAAAATGCTGACTCTGTCGGCGCCCTCCGAGCTCGGCAAGGTGCGCGCCGCTCTCGCTTCGATCGCACAGAAAGCCGCGCTCGCCCCGGTGCGCGGCGCGGCGTGGGCCGCGCTCGTGATCGCCGATGGCAAGCCAGACATCGCGTGGGCCGCGGCGAAGGACGCCGCGAGCCGGCAGGCATTGGTGGATGCAATCGGGCTCATCGCCGACCCGATGTTGCGCGCAAAATTTCAGCCGCTCCTGGCCAACGCACTCGCCGGACCGGAGCTCAATGCCGGCGTGCGTTCCGCCTCGGTAAAGGCTTTGCCGCTCATGGGCGCCGAAAACGCACGGGTGAATTTCCCCTTCCTCGCCTCCGCCCTGCGCGACGGAAAAGATCGCACCGCCGCCGCGCGCGCCATCATGCAATTGCCGCGCGATAGCTGGACCCCCGAGGCCGCGGGGCCCATCGCCGAGAGCATCCTCGTGTGGGCAAAGACGGTGCCCGCTGGTGATCGGACGAAGCAGGATTTCATCGAGACCGCTCAGACCGGCATGGAGATGGCCGCGCTGCTCCCGGCTGCCGACGCCACGCGCATCCGCAAGGAATTGCGCGGCCTCGGCGTGAGCGTCTTCGTTATCAAGACCGTGCGGGAGCAGATGCGCTACGACACGCCGCGCCTGGTGGTGGAGGCGGGCAAGCCCTTCGAGGTCATCCTCGAAAACATGGACGTGATGCCGCATAACATCGTCTTCGTGGAGCCCGGCACCCGCAAGGCCGTGGCCGAGTCCGTGCAGACGATGCCGCCGACTCAGCTCGACAAACATGGCCGCGCCTATGTGAAGGAAAAAGACAAACGCGTGCTCGATGCCTCCCGGCTCCTCGAGCCCGGAAAGAAAGAAACCCTCAAGCTCACCGCGCCGGAGACGGAAGGGGAATACGAGTACGTCTGCACGTTCCCCGGGCATTGGATGATCATGTGGGGCCGGCTCATCGTGACCAAAGACGTGGACGCCTATTTGCAGAAGAATCCACAGCCCGCGGCGACGACGCCATCCGCGGCCGCTCTCGGTCACAGCGTTCACCAGCAGGCTTCGTCGCGGTTGTGACCGGGCCTTCACGCATCGCCGCGATGCTCGTCGCGATGGTCTCGGGCGCGTGCGCGGAAGAGCCCGTGAGCTTTCGCGCGGACATCGCTCCGTTGCTCCAGCGCCGCTGCGCGACATGCCACGGGGAGGAGAATGCGAAGGGGCGTTACCGGCTGGATTCATTCGCCAATCTCTCGAAGGCGGGCGAGAGCGATCAGCCGCCGGTGGTGCCGGGCAAGCCGCGCGAGTCGGAGATTTACCGGCTTCTCACTGAGCCGGACGCAACCGATCGAATGCCGCAAAAGGCGGACGCTTTGCCGAGCCAAGAAATCGCGCTGGTCGCGCGCTGGATCGCGGAAGGCGCGATCTACGACGGCGGCTCGGCGCGGCGTCCGCTGGTCGAGCTTGCGCGCGACTCAATGCTGCGGCCCGCTCCCGAGCACTACACGCGGCCCGCTCCGGTCACGGCCCTCGCGTTCAGCCCCGACGGCGCGCAGCTCGCGGTGAGCGGTTACTACGAAGTCACGATCTGGAACGCGGCCGACGGCTCGCTCGCGCGGCGCATCGGCGGGCTGCCGGAGCGCATCACGGCGCTGGCATGGCACGCGGGGAGAAATGTGCTCGCGGTCGCGGGCGGCTCGCCCTCGCAGTGGGGAAGCGTGGCGCTGGTCGAACCGAGCGCAGAGTCTCGCGTTCGTTTTCTCTGCGACCTCGCCGACACCGCGCTGAGCGTCGCCTTCAGTCCTGATGGCTCGCGTATCGTGACCGGCGGCGCGGATCGTACCATCCGCCTCTTCGACACGGCGAGCGGCAAGCAGCAGCGTGTGGTGCGGCAGCACGCGGATTGGGTGCAAAGCGTGGCGTTCAGCCCGGACGGCGCGCGCATCGTTTCCGCGAGCCGCGACCGCACTGTGCGCATCTTCGACGCGGCGACCGGAGAGCTGGAGAAGACTTACAGCGGACATGAGGTGCCCGTGGTGGCAGCGCTTTTCGTGACCAGCAACACGGTCCTTTCGCTCGGCCGCGGAAAGATCGCGCACCTGTGGGAAGCGGCTTCGGCAAAGGATTCCAAGACGACGATCGTTTTCGGTAGCGACGTTCAGCAGATCGCCGCGAGCCCTTTCGGAGTGATCGCCGGCGGAGTCGATCACTGCGTGCGCGTGTATCGAACGAGCGACCGCGCCGAACTCTTCGCGCTCGCCGGTCACGGCGACGTGGTGCAAGCGCTCGCCGTCGCGCCGTCCGGCGACACCTTTGCCAGCGGAAGCGCGGAGGGCGTGGTGTGCGTGTGGAATCTCGCGTGCGAGACGTGGGCGATGCGCTTTACGGCGCGGCCGTGAGGGGGATTGAGTGTTGCGGGCGTAGCGCAGACGCCCACGTCCGCGGATGTCTGGCGGACGCCTCGTCCGCGCTACGCGCTTCCCGCAAACACTTCCATCACCGGCTTGCCATCCGCGATCAAGACCGGGCGGTCCGCCGCCGTGCGCACCTCGGTGTGCGGGTCGATACCGAGCGCGTAATAAATGGTGGCGGCGAGATCGTCGGGGCGCACGGGATCTTCGGCGGGATAGGAGCCCGTCTTGTCCGACGCGCCGTGCACAAAGCCGCGCTTCACTCCGCCGCCGGCGAGCAGCGTGGTGTAACACTGCGGCCAGTGGTCGCGGCTCGCGTTCTTGTTGATCGCGGGCGTGCGTCCAAATTCGCCCATCCACACCACGAGCGTGTCCTCGAGCAAGCCGCGCTCGTCCATGTCGGTGAGCAGCGTGGGCAGCGTCTGCTCGGTCATGGGCAGGTGGTATTTTTCGATGATCGGAAACATGCGCGTGTTGTCGAAACCGTGCGTGTCCCAGCCGCCCTCGGTGCTGCTGCGCCCGCCGATGTTGGGCGCAAAATAGACGGTCACAAATTTCGTTCCCGCCTCGACGAGCCGCCGCGCGAGCAGGCAGCTCTGGCTGTAGGTGCTGCGGCCGTAAGCGTCGCGCACCTTCTCAGGCTCCGCGCTCAGGTTGAATGCGTCGCGCAGTTTCGGCGACTGGAGCATGGCCATCGCCTTGTCGTAGTAGCCGTCGAGCCCGCGCGCTTGCGCGGAGAAATCCATGAGTCGCGCCTGCCGATCCACGAGCCGCTGCAGCTCGCGCCGCGCTTGCATGCGCTCGAAGGAGATGCCCTCCGGCAGGCTCAGCTCGGGCAGCGAAAAGCTCGCGGCATTTGGATCCTGGAGCACGAGCAGCGGGTCGTGTTTTTTTCCGAGAAAGCTCGCGTGCTGGCCCGGCGTGACCGAGCCGTCGGTGATGGTGTGAGGATACGACACCGCCGTCGGCATCTCGCCGCTCGAGGGCGCGAGCCGATCGACCACCGAGGAGTAGCCGGGGAAAAGGTCGATGGAATCGCGCAGCCGCTGGTCATCGCTCGGCGGCGCGTGGCCGGTCAGCGCGTAGTAGCCGGCCGAGTTGTGATTCTTCATTGTGTGCGTCATCGAGCGGATGAGCGTGACCTTGTCCATGACCGCCGCGGTGCGCGGCAATTTCTCGCTGACCGCAATGCCGTGCGCCTTGCTCGAGACGGGTCGGTGCGGACCGCGGATGCCCTCGGGCGCGTCGGGCTTCATATCAAACATGTCGATGTGCGAAGGCCCGCCCCATTGAAAAAGAAAAATCACAGACTTCGCGCGAGCCCTGATTTTATCGGCCTTGGCGAGCGCCTCGGCGCGGAGCAGGCCCGGCATGGTGAGCCCGAGAAGTCCGAGCCCGCCGACCTTCAGCGCGTGACGGCGGCTCAGCGGGGTGTGGTGAAAGTTGGGGCAGGCGAAGGAGTGCATGGGTGTGAAGAGAGGACCTTTTCAGCGAGTTTCAAGATCGCGCGCTCCCGGAGCCACTCATGGCTCCACATTGATGAGCACGCGCACGGAGCCACCGCTGCTCAACGCAAGGCCGCGCAGGCCCACACCGGGCAGTGCGACTCCCGTGAAGGGCAGTACTTTTCCGGCGGTGGTGGCGGAAAGGAAACTGCCGGTCACCGCGCCGGTCGAATTATTCACGACGAGCGAGAGCTTGCGCGGATTTGGAAGCACCGGCGTGGCCTTGGCGGGGCCGGCGAGCGTGACGGTGTGCGTGAGCGCCTCGATGCCGCCGCCAGCGGCGCTGAACACTAGATCGCCCACCGCCCCGAAGGGCGTGTCTTCCTCGATTGTCGGCGGAACGGTCGGATCGGGATCGCGAAACACGACGCGAAAGCCGGGAAGGAAAGTGGCGCCGTGCGTGGGATGCAGCACCGCAAACCCCGCTGCGAACGGAGCCGTTCCGCCCACGGCACGCCGCCAATCGAGGGTGCCGGTAAATTCGCCGGATGAGTCGCCGGTGTCTGGATCGTCACTCACCGTCACCGTGCCGGTGCACAAGGCGTAGGTGCCTTTCGGAGTTCCGGTGAAGAGCAGAGCCACGCCGTTGTCGTCATCCAGGAGACCCGACGCGGAGAACGAGGAACCGTCCGCAAGTTTCCCCGCGAGCTTGATGGTGCCGAGCTTGCCGAGCAGGCCGGTCGCCCAGGAGAAGCCTTCGGGCGTGCCCGCCGGCGGAGCGCCCACGCTTTCGTCGCCGGCACTCGCCACCACTTTGATGTCGTTGCTGGCGAAAAGATTTTCCTTGCTCCAGGTCGAGCGCGACGCGGCTACGGCCGCGCTCTCGGCGCCGGCTTGCAAGGTGCCGGTGATGTTAAGAGTGCCGCCCGTCAGATCCAACGCGAGATCGAGATGCCAGCCGACCTTGCCGACGATGGCGACTGATGCCACACCCGCTGGACTGAAGACGCCCTTGAATGAATACGCGCCGCCGCCGAGCAGGAGCTTGCCGGTGAAGACGCCGTCCTTCGTGCTCGTAACAAGGACGGTGCCCGAGAGCGCCGTGCTCCCGGCGCGGGTCACCGTGCCCAGCCACGACGCGGCGAGCGGCTTGTAAAATACCTTCACCGTCATGGGCCGCGCCGCGTTGCCTTCCATGTCCTGCACTTGAAAGACCAGCGTGTTCTCGGGCAGCGGCAGCCCGACCTCGCCCGTCAAATACCCGGTGCCGAAATATTCTTCGAGCGGTTGAGGCGTGCCTCCGTTCACGGTCACGGTGCTCGGTCCGAGGTTGCCGGGCTCGTTGGTTTTCACCGTGATCGGCACACTGCTGCGCGGGCTCACGTAATTGTTCACCGGCGCGATCACGGCCACTGTGGGCGGCACGAAATCCAGCGCGCCCATGGCGCTGCCGGTGTAGAGGTCGCCGTCGAAGAGCGGTTCATCGACGGGGCCGATGGTCTTGTGCGTCGTGCGGCCCGAGCCCTTGAAATGCACCAGCCGGCTGCCCGTGGCGTCGCCAAATGTCAATTCCAACGGCACCGTGCCGGATGGCGACTCAACGAGCCCGCCGGCGATGATGAGCGCATGACCGAAGCCCGCCTCGCCGGAGAGCGAGTCCGAGACAGTCACCGTCACCCGCGCCGCCGACCACGCCACCGTGCAATGACCGTGCACGGTGATGCGGCCGGTGTCGGGATTTTCTTCCGTGTCGAAGTAAAAGATCACCGATTTCCTCGCAAAGCTGCCTGCGTCCGGCGCGCCAAATGAGCCCGAGATCTCGGAGTCGCCGATCTTCACGCTGAAGGTGGAAGTCTCGCTCAGCGTCGCAAGGTCGAAGCCATCGAGCGGCACGGTAAGAGTCGCGCTCAAGGAATAAGCGCCGGTCTGTTTGGCGACCCGCATGTTGTCGGTCGGGTCCGTGGGATCGCCGATGTCGGTGACGACGATCGCGCCATCGGTGTAGCTCTCGTGCATTGAGCCGGAGGGTTTGGACTTCGCAGCCGGATTGTTAAACAGGTCGAGCTGTGCGTGCAATGCGGTGCAAAAAAAGGCGAAACTTGCAGCGAGACCGCGGGCGATGAAGGGAGGGATTTTCATAAACGCGCGCTTGTAGCAGCGCGCGCCTTCGGCCGTCAACCGACCTTTTGGCTTCAAAGCTGATCGCGATTTCGCGCCGGCGCTGCCGGATGCGCCGCGGAGCGCGACGATCGTGGAAGACGGCGATGACGATCGCAGTGCTTTTACGAACCACGTAATAGATGGCGTAGAAGCCGAAACGCTTGAGCGGCGCGCGCCGAACATCGCGGAAGCGGAGGCGGTGATGGAGAGCGTGCGCAGCCAGCGAAAGCGTCACAACATCGGCCTCCTCGACCAGAGCGCGTGGCAGTCCGGCGCCTGGATTCTGCTCCTCATACCAGAGGCCGGCTGCGATCAGGTCGTCGCTAACGATGTCGAGCCTTCGCAGCGAGAAGCTCATCAAGTGCTTTAATTACGGATTCCTTGGTGCCTTCCCACGGCACTGCGAGCGACGGGTCGGCATCGAGCGCATCGAGGCGGCGATCGAGCTCTGCGCGCTGGCCGGCGGAGAGTTCACCATCGTCCGCGTCCGCCGGCTCGAAGGTGGTGCGATAGGTGTCGAACCATTCAGCGAATTTCGCGAGTTCCTCAGCGCTCAAGTTGCGAACCGTTTGCTCGAGTTGCTGGATGCTCATGCGCGCAGGCTAGCCGCATCTCTCGCACTCGCCACGCGAAAGGCGCGCGGGCCCGCTCACCGGCGGAAGACGAACTCCTTTGAATTCACCAGCGCCCACGCGAGGTCTTCGAGCGCGCGGCGTTGCTCGGTGCAATCTGCGAGATGCTGCGCAAAGCGTTCGGCCTCCACGGCACTGGGGGGGCGGGAGAGCGTGGTCCAGAAAAGTTCGTCCACGAGTTCGCGCGCGGGTTTGGTGCTCGCGGCCCAATCCGCGAGGCGGTTGTCTTTGCGCGTGAGTAGCCCATTGATCGCCGGGCCGCTGATGAGCTGGAAAGCTTGCACCACGGTGGGCTCATTGGTGCGCTCGCACTCGGTGGCGATGAGCCGCGGCGGTTTGCCAAAAGCGAGCGCGAACCGGTCGAGGTCTGTCTTGATGGGATGGTAATGCTTGCGGCCCTCGGGCACTTGCGCGAGGCGCGCGGCGTCCGGGTAGCCGTCGATCTCGAGCGGCGCTCCGAGCACGGCGCTCGTGGAGTCGAGCAGTTGCTCCGCCGTGAGCCGTCGCACGATGCCGCGCGAATGATTGGTCTCATCGCTCTCATTGGTCTCATTCGGCTCGCCGGAAAGTTGATAGACCCGCGAGCCCATGATCGTGCGGATGCAGTGCCGTAGGTCGTAGCCGCTCGTTTCAAAATCGCGCGCCAGAGCGTCGAGCAATTCGGGATGCGACGCCGGATTGCTCGCGCGGAAATCATCGACCGGATCGACCAGCCCGCGCCCGAGCAGATGGAACCACACGCGGTTGACCTGCATCCGCGCAAACATCGGCGAGCGCACGATCCAGTCGGCGAGCGCGAGCAACTCGTCGCGGTCCTTCGTGGTCTTCGGCGCCTCGCCGCCGAGGAAGCGCGGCGTCGCCGCTTCGCCGGTGCGCGGATTCATCACGCTGGCCTTCGCTTTCAGCAGCACGATCTGGTCGCCCTTGAATTCCCGCGTGTCGCTTTTGTCCCGCTTGTCGTTCGACACGATCTTGTAGTCGAGCCGCGCGAAGAGACTGGTCCAGTCGTAGTAGTCGTCCTGCGTCCAGCGCTCGAAGGGATGATTGTGGCACTGCGCGCAATTGAGCTGCGTGCCGAGAAAAACGCGCGCGGTCTGCTCGGCGCGCGTGACTGGATCGCGATTGGCGCGCCACCAGTTCGCGGGCGGATTTTGATAAGTCGAGCCGCGCGCGGCGATGAGTTCGCGGGTGAAACGGTCGAGCGGTTTGTTCTCCGCGATGCTCTGGCGAATCCAGCCGTGGAAAATTTTCATCCCCTGCATGTCGAGCTGGCGCTCTTCGATCTTGAGCAAGTCGGCCCACTTCAGCGCCCAGAAATCCGCGAACTCACCTCGCTCGAGCAGAGCATCCACCAGCCGTGCGCGCTTGTCTGGCGCAGCATCGGCGGTGAATGCGCGCGCCTCTTGCGCGGTCGGCACGAGCCCGAGCAGATCGAGAAATGCGCGGCGCAGAAAGGTGGTGTCGTCGCAAAGCGCGGACGGGTTCACGCGCAGCGTGCGCAGCTTTTTGAAGACGTGCCGGTCGATGAAATTGAATTCCGCCGGGGCGCTCCACACAAAGTCCGCGCGCGCCGGCACAAAGGCGAGATGCACCGGCACTTGCCGGTCGAGGTAGCGCACGAGCACCGTGGACTCGCCCGCTTTCTCCCGCGTCACCGCGCCTTCCGCGGAGACTTTCGCGATCAGATTATTCGGCTCGAAGACGGCGAGCCGTGTCACATCGCGCCGCTCGCCATCGGCAAACACCGCGACGGCTTGCACCTTCACTCCCGACTCCGGCTCGACGAGCACGCGCTCTCGCGGCGTCACCTCGAGCTTCACGAGCCGCGGTGCGTCGATGCCCGAATCGGGCGCGCCGTCGCGCAGCCACGCGAGCATCGCGTCGTATTCCGGCGAGCCCGAGTCGAAGCGTTTGCCGCCCTCGTGCGCGACCGACGCCGTCGCTTTCAAAAGGAGAAGGCTCTTCTCGGGATCGATGCCGTTCACGCGCCGCGTGCCCTGGTCGCGCGCGAGCGCCAGCCAGTCGAGCGCCGGATCCTGCCCGCGAAGCGAGAGCTTGAGCCCGCCTTTGCCCTGGCCGTTGCCGTGGCAGCCTCCGGCGTTGCACCCCGCCTTGCTTAACACCGCCATCACGTCGCGTCGAAACTCCACCGGCTCCGCGCGCGCGGCTACGATGGCGAAGGCGCAGAGGAGTCGCACGGGGAGTGAAGCGGACATCGCATAGAGAATACGCGGGGCGGCAAAAACCTTGAGTCTAAAAAGCGCCGTGAAAAAAACATCCTTCGACCGGCCCGACCGCCGAGTTTACAAGGACTCAACATGAATCACGAACAGCCCTCCTCATTCCACACCTCCGAAAAAACATCGCGCCGGCAATTCCTCGCGCACAGCGGCAAGATCGCCGCCGGCACGGCGCTCGCCGGCGTGGCGCTCCCGCCCGTGCACGGCGCCGAAGGCAGCGCCATCCAGCTCGCGCTCATCGGCAGCGGCAACCGCGGCAGCGGCGCGATCGCCAATGCCATGGAATCCAGCGGCGGTCCGGTGAAGCTCGTGGCGATGGCCGACCTTTTCGAGAACCGGCTGCGCGCCTCTCATCAGAATCTGCAGGCGAGCTTCAGCTACCGCGTGGACGTGCCGCCGGAGCGGCAGTTCATCGGCTTCGACGCTTTTAAGAAGGCTATCGACTGCCTGCGACCGGGCGCTGGCGACGTGGCGATGCTCACCGGCTACGCGGGCTTCCGCCCCGAGCAGCTCGAATACGCGGTGCAAAAGGGAGTGAACGTGTTCATGGAAAAATCTTTCGCGACCGATCCGCCCGCGGTGCGGCGTGTCATCAATGCCGGCGAAGAGGCGGACAAAAAAGGAGTCAAGATTGCCGCCGGGCTCATGTGCCGCCATTCGCGCAATCGCCAGGAGCTCATCAAGCGCATTCGCGACGGCGAGCTGGGCGAGATTCAACTCATCCGCGCCTACCGCATGGGCCCCAGCGGCCCGCTCGGGCCGCGGCCCGCGGCCACCGGCGACCTGGAGTGGCAACTGCGCAACTTCACGAAATTTCTGTGGGTCTCCGGCGGGCTCTTTGCCGAGATGGACATCCACCAGATCGACGAGATCTGCTGGATCAAAGACGCATACCCGGTCTCCGCGCACGGCATCGGCGGCCGCGTCGCCGGCAGCACCGACACCAGCCAGAATCTCGATTCCTTCTCCATCGAGTGGACCTTTGCCGACGGCACCAAGGCCTACGACGTGGTGCGCTACATCCCGAAGTGCTACGCCGAATTCGATACCTTCATTCACGGCACCAAACGCGCGGCGCAATTTTCCGGCAACATCCACGCCGGCACCGTGCACACTTACAAAGACCAGCGCTGCACGCGGGACAACATCGACTGGGAGGCGCCCGCTGAAGAGATCACTCCCTATCACGCGCAGTGGAACGATTTCCTCGACGCGATCCGCAACAACAAACCCTTCAACCAGGCCAAGCGCGCCGCCCTCTCGAACCTCGCCGACATCATGGGCCGCGCCGCCGTCCACATGGGCCGCATCGTGACGTGGGATGAAGCGATGGCGTCGAACTTCCGTTTCTTCCCGCAGATCGACAGCCTCACCTACGAGAGCGAGCCGCCTATCAAGGCTGACGCCGAAGGCCGCTATCCCGTGCCCGTGCCCGGCCGATGGACGGAAATCTAAAGGCACTCCGTAGCTGCGACGCCTTCGTCGCAGGAAGTGCCCGCGGCGCCTCGCCGCGTTTCGTTCCGGCTAAGGAAACCTGAGCCGGCAGAATGGTCGAATCGGCATGTTTTCTCCCGCTCGCCCGCTGGCATTTTTTCTGACCGTGATTCCCCCGGCGTTGCTCCGCGCCGAGACTCGCGAGCTCACCTTCGAGCGCGATGTGCGACCGATCCTGAAGGCGCATTGCACGCAGTGCCACGGCGAGGAGGAGAAGCTGAGAGGCGGCGTGGATTTGCGGCTGCGGCGTTTCATGGACAAGGAACTCGACGGCGGCGAACACGTGCTCGTGCCGGGCAAGCCCGATGACAGCGAGATGGTGCGCCTCATCCGCGAAGGCGAGATGCCGAAGAAGGGGAAGAAAGTTTCCGCGGCGGAACTCACGGTGATCGAACAATGGATCGCGCAAGGCGCGAAGGCGACGAAGCCCGAGCCGGAGTCGCTGGCGGCGGGGCCGTTCATCACGGAGGACGATCGGGAGTTTTGGGCCTTCAAGCCCGTGGCGCCGCGCTCCGCGCCGGAAATCCGAAATCCGAAATCCGAAATCCGAAATCCCATCGACGCCTTCGTCCTCGCCAAGCTTCGCGAGCAGAAGCTCGACTTCGCGCCCGAGGCCGACCGGCGCACACTCATCCGTCGGGTGACGCTCGATCTCACCGGCCTGCTCCCGACGCCGGAGGAACTGGATGCCTTCCTCGCCGACAAGGCACCGAACGCCTACGAAAAAATCGTCGATCGGCTGCTCGCCTCATCCGCTTACGGCGAACGCTGGGCGCGGCACTGGCTGGATGTGGCGGGCTACGCGGACTCGAACGGCTTTGCCGAAGCCGACTCCGTGCGGCTGCACGCCTGGCGTTACCGCGACTACGTCATCCGCGCTTTCAATGCCGACAAGCCGTGGAGCGACTTCATCGTCGAGCAGCTCGCCGGCGACGAACTGGCGGGCGCGACGCAGGCCGACACGCAGCAGGCCGTCCTCGATCCGAAGCGGCGCGACGATCTCATTGCGACGGCTTTTCTGCGCATGGCGCCCGATGGCACCGGCGACGAAGTGCCCGACGCGAAGCTCGCGCGCAATCAAGTCATCGCGGAGGAAATCAAGGTCGTGTCGTCGTCCCTGCTCGGGCTCACCGTCGGTTGCGCGCAATGCCACGATCACCGTTACGATCCGATTCCGCAGGCTGACTATTATCGGCTGCGCGCGGTCTTCGAGCCGGCATTCAACTGGCAGGCGTGGCGGGCTCCGGCCCAGCGCCTCTACTCGCTCTACACACCCGAGGAGCGTGCGCGGGCCAATGAAATCGAGAAGCAAGTGGGCGACATCAATCGCGAGGCGCAGGCGATGAGCAAAAAATTCCTCGACGAGATTTTCGAAAAAGAAGTGGTGAAACTGCCCGAAGAAGAGCGCGAACCTTACCGCGCCGCGCGCGCGACGGCGGAGAAGGACCGCACGCCCGAGCAGAAAGCGCTGATCAAAAAATACCCCTCGGCCCTCGCGCTCTACTCGTTGGATCTCTACGACAAGGACGCGCAGAAGAAGGTGGTCGAGAAGACCGCCGAGGGAACCAAGCTGCGCGCGACGCGGCCGTCGGAAGGCATGGTCATGGCGTTGACCGAGCTTAAAGGTCCGGCGCCCGAGACCCACCTTTTCAATCGCGGCGACCACGATCAACCGAAGCAAACGCTCACGCCGGGCGAACTCACCGTGCTCGCCTCGCCGCAGATCGAACCGTTCAAGCCGGAGCCGCAGCCATCGGGCTCGACGGGCCGGCGGCTGGCCTACGCGCGCTGGCTCACGAGCGGGCGGCATCCGTTGGTCGCGCGCGTGCTCGTCAATCGGTTTTGGCTCCATCATTTCGGTCGCGGCATCGTCAACACGCCGGGCGATTTCGGATTTCTCGGCGAGCGGCCCACGCACCCGGAGTTGCTCGACTGGCTGGCGAGCGAATTCATGGCCGGCGGCTGGAAGCTCAAGCCGCTGCAGCGGCTCATGGTGCTGAGCACCGTTTACCGCCAGTCTTCGCGCAGCGATGCGTCGCTCAAGGCCGACCCGGATAACAAGCTCTACGGCCGCTTCAAGCTCCAGCGCCTCGACGCGGAAGCGCTGCGCGACTCGATGCTCGCCGCCGCCGGCTCGCTCAACCGCACCACATTCGGCGAACCCATCGCCATCGCTCGCGATGCCGGCGGGCGCGTGATCGCCGGGCTGCAGAAGCTCGATACCAATCGCGATCCCGTGGGCGTCGAGAGCCTCGGCGGCGCGGAATTGCGCCGGAGCATTTATCTGCAAGTGCGCCGCAAGCAGCCGCTGACTCTGCTCGACACCTTCGACGCACCGACGATGGCGCCGAATTGCGAAGCCCGGAACTGCACGACCGTCGCGCCGCAATCGCTGCTCTTGATGAACGACAGCTTCATCCTCGACACCTCGCGCACCCTCGCCACCCGGCTCCGCAACGAAGTGGCCGGCGATGCGCGCGGTCAGATCGCGAAAGCCTGGCGCACCCTCTATAGCCAGGAGCCGAAGGAGGCCGACGTGCTCCGCGCGCTCGCTTATCTCGCGGAGCAAACGGAAGCGGTGCGTTCCTACCATCACGGCATCCAGCACGCCGAGGATGCGCCGGCGCCCGATCCGCAGCTCGATGCGCTCGCGAGCCTCTGCCAGGTGCTTGTTAGCTCGAACCGTTTTCTCTATGTCGAATGAAAGCTCAGATACGGAACTCCGGGGAGCGCACGCGTCCCGCGTGCTGGTCGCGGCGTCCCCGCCGCGACGAACTTCCTGCGACGATCGAAGTGGCAAGAGCTCCGCGGCACGAAGACAAGCCGGCATGGTCTGCGGGCGCGAAGCTCTTGTCGCAATGGACGATTCGGGAAGTTCGTTTCGGCGGGACGCCGAAACCAACACGCGAGACGCGCATGCTCCCCGGATTCACGCGCCGCGCACTCTCGCATCTGAACACTGAGTACTTCCCCAAATGAACCCCTCCCACCTCTGCTCCCGACGTCACTTTCTCCAGGCAAATTCCTTCAGCCTCGGCTCGCTCGCCCTCGCGTGGCTGCTGCGCGAAGACGGGCTGCTGTCCGGCCCGGTGAAGCCGCACATCGATGGTCCAGTGCGCTACAATCTGCTGCCGAAGAAGCCGCACTTTGAGCCGAAGGCGAAGGCGATGATCTCGCTCTTCATGATGGGCGGGCCGTCGCAGATGGACCTCTTCGATCCGAAGCCGATGCTGACAAAGTTTGACGGCCAAAAGTTTCCTGGAGAGATCAAATACGACAACCTCGCGCAGGCTTCCTCGAAGGTTTTCGGTTCGCCGTGGAAATTCTCGCCGCGCGGGCAGTGTGGGATGGAGCTGAGCGAGCTGCTGCCAAAACTCGGCGAGGTGGCCGACGACATCACGCTCATCCGCTCGATGCAGTCCGGCGTGAACAATCATCAACAGGCGCTCTTTGCGATGAACAATGGGCGCACCGTCGGCGGCCGGCCCGCGCTGGGTTCGTGGCTCACCTACGGGCTCGGCAGCGAGACGCAGGAGCTGCCCGCCTACATGGTGCTCGCGCACCCGGGCGGTCTGCCCACTTTCCAAGGCGAGCACTTCACCAACGGCTGGCTGCCCTCGCTCTACCAGGGCACGCTCATCCGCCCCACCGAGCCGCGCATTCTCAATCTCGACCCACCGCCCGCCTTCGCCGGCACGGCACAGCGCCGGCAACTCGATCTGCTCGGATCTCTCAATGAAGCGCATCTCGCCGAGCATCCCGGTGAACTCGATCTCCAGGCCCGCATCTCGAGTTACGAGCTCGCGGCGAAGATGCAGACCGCGGCAAAGGAAGCGCTCGATATTTCCAGCGAGCCGGACTCGATCAAAAAACTCTACGGCGTCGATGATGCGAAGACGCGCGACTACGCCACGCGCTGCCTCATCGCGCGACGGCTCATCGAGCGCGGCGTGCGCTTTGTGCAGGTGCTCAATGCCGGACAGTCGTGGGATCAACACGCCGCGCTGGCCACCGCGCTGCCGGCCAACTGCATCGCCACCGACCAGCCGAGTGCCGCGCTCGTCGCCGATCTCAAGCAGCGCGGCTTGCTCGAGAGCACGGTGGTGCACTGGGGCGGCGAGATGGGGCGTCTGCCCGTGCTGCAAAACGATGTCGGCCGCGACAAGTGCGGCCGCGATCACAACACCTTCGGCTTCTCGATGTGGCTCGCCGGCGGCGGATTCAAAGGCGGCCACGTCCATGGCGAGACCGATGAGTGGGGCCATCAAGCGGTGAAGGACATCGTCCACCACTACGATTACCACGCCACGCTGCTGCACCTCTTCGGCCTCGATCACGAGAAGCTCACCTACAAGCGCAACGCCGCCGACATGACGCTGACCGACAATCAAGGCGCGCAAGTGGTGAGCGAACTGCTGGCGTGATGGATCGCTTTTTTCACGCCCTCCTCGCCGTCCTCTGCGCCTCACTCTCCGCGGCGATCCCCGCGGAGCGCCCGAACTTCGTCTTTCTTCTCGCCGACGATTTGCGGCCCGATGCGCTCGGCGCATTTGGGCATCCCGTGGTGCAGACGCCGCACCTCGACGCGCTTGCCCGCGAAGGCGCGATTTTTCCGCGAGCGATGGTGGGTTACCCGATCTGCCACGTGAGCCGGGCGGAGATGCTCACAGGCTGTTGCGCGTTTCGCACCGGAGTGCAGTACCGTGGCAAGCAGATCGATCCCAAGCTCGCGCTGTGGCCGGAGACGCTGCGCCGCGCGGGCTATCGCACATGGTATTGCGGCAAGTGGCACAACGACGGGCAGCCAAAGCAGCGCGGATACGAGGAGACCAGCGGGCTTTTCACCAGCGGCGGCGGCGGCGCTCGCACTGCGCTGCCCGATCACGCCGGGCGCCCCGCGACGGGCTACACCGGCTGGACCTTCAAGACCGACGACGGCCGCGCGGAGATCGAGAAAGGCGTGGGCCTAACGCCGGACACGGATCGCCACATTGCCGACGGCGCCATCGCACTCATCCGCCGCGGATCGAGCGCGCCATTTTTTTTGCACGTTTGTTTCAGCGGGCCGCACGATCCGCGCATCTGGCCGCGCGGCCTTGAGGGTCGTTACGCGGCGGAGAAAATCCCGCTGCCGCGGAACTTTGCGCCGCAGCATCCTTTCGATCACGGCAATGCCGGCGGTCGCGACGAAGTCCTCCTCGCCTTGCCCCGCCAGCCGGATGAAGTGCGCGCCGAACTCGCCGCTTACTACGCAGTGGTGACGAACCTCGACGAGCAAGCGGGCCGCATCGTCGCCGCTTTGCGCGAGACCGGGCAGTGGGAAAATACCGTCCTCATTTTCTCAAGCGATCATGGGCTCGCGCTCGGCAGCCACGGCCTCACCGGCAAGCAGAACCAATACGAGCACACCATCGGCGTGCCGCTCATCCTGCGCGGACCTGGCGTTCCGCGCGGCGAGCGCATCGGCGCACAGTGTTACTTGCGCGATCTTTTTCCGACCACGTGCGAACTGGCCGGCATCCCCATCCCGCCCACCGTGCAAGGCCGCAGCCTCGTGCCGCTGCTCACGGGGAAGGAGTCCTCGATTTATCGGCAAGTGTTCGGCTGCTTCACCGACACTCAACGCATGATCCGCGAAGAACGCTGGAAACTCATTTGGTATCCGAAGTTTCCGCGCTACCAGCTCTTCGACCTCGCCAGCGATCCCGACGAATTGCACGACCTCTCCACCGACCCGCGGCAGGCGGCACAACTCGCCAGATTGCGGGAGAAACTGGAGACGTGGTTGAAGGAAAACGGCGACCCTCTGTTCGACGGGCGCTAAACTTGGAAGCGGAGTCCACGGAATACACGGACCACCCGGAAAAGAAGGAGCTTGAGAAGAAGCAGCCCTTCACCTTTCTGGTGAGAGCCTTCTCCTTCCGTGCCTTCTGTGTATTCCGTGGACCCCTTGTCAGCGCAGCGTGGCGAGACCGGTGACCCACTTTCCTCTCCGCACGGTGCTCTCGATGCGCAGTCCCGCGGCCCGGATCGCGGCCACCACTTCGCGCTCCTGCTCGCGGAGGATGCCGGAAAAAATCAACCGTCCTCCCGGCGCGACCGCGCGGGCGAGCTGCGGCGCGGCTTCGATGAGGAGGCCGCTGTACATATTGGCGGCCACGACATCCCACGTGCGCGCCGGCCGCCAGCCGCTGACATCGAGCTTGCGGATGACCACGCGGCTCACACGATTTGCGCGCGCATTTTCCGCGGCGGTCCGCAGCGCGTCTGGGTCGTTGTCGCCAGCCTCCGCGTGTCGGGCTCCGAGCATCCGCGCCGCGAGGGCGAGGATGCCGCTGCCGCAGCCGACATCGAGCATCTCCCAAGGCCGGCCGGCCAGCGCGGCGCTTGCATCCGCGAGCAAGCGCAGGCACGTGGCCGTGGTGGCATGATCGCCCGTGCCAAAGGCCATGCCCGCTGGGATGAGCAGCACCTTGCGCGTCGAAGCCCCGAGCGCGGCACGCTCGCGCTCGGTCGCCACCACCACGAGCCTGCCGCGCACTTTGATGGGCGGCCGCGCCGGCGCGTGCGCCCGCTTCATCGGTAGCGCCTGTCCGCCAAAAGCTCGCGCGAGACGCGCAGCCTGCGCGCCCGAGAGCGCGAAAATTTCGAGCCGAATGGAGTGCGAGCCGGCGAGCGCCGTCACAGCGAGCCTGTCCCGGAATGCGCTCAAACGTTCGCACCACACATCCTCCCACTTCGCGGGGCTGAGCTTGCGCCAGAGGAAAGTTGAGTGGCGGGAACGAAGCGCGGTGCGCGGCATCTCGACACTCAACTTTTCTTCCGAAACACGATCACGTGCTGGCGCGGGAGCGTGCGGATGTTCTCCACAAACTCGAGCGCCGGATGCAGCGCCATCTCCTTCTTCACCTGCGCCTCGGTCATCTTGTGCACGAGCTTGATAGGCACCTCGGGATCTTCGCCGCGGAACTCCACAAACACGATCCGCCCGCCCGGCTTGAGCCCCGCGATCATGCCGCGGATCATTTCGTAAGGCTCATCGAACTCGTGGTACACATCGACCAGGATCATCGTGTCGCACGACTCGGCGGGCACCTTCGGATCGGTGGTCGTGCCGAGCACCGGCTTCACATTCCCGATCCGGAACATCGCCATCCGCTTTGCGAGAAGGTCGAGCATCTCCTGCTGGATATCGACGCCATAAATCACACCCGTCACGCCGACTTTTTTGGAAATTTTCCGGCTCACGTATCCCGAGCCGCAGCCGATGTCCGCGACGATTTCGCCTTCGCGAAATTTGAGCGCCGCAACCATTTCATCCGTGCGCTCCTCCTCCTCGCGCTCGGGCCGCTCGAGCCAGTCGGCAGCCTGGTGGCCCATCACGCGGGCGATCTCGCGTCCGGCAAAAAACTTGCCGATCCCATTCGGGTCGTGCTGCGCGCGCGTCTCGTAGAGTGGCTGCGGTAATGTGGCATCCTCTCCGCGCAATGGCGCGAAGAGGAAGATCGCGGAAGAAAGGAGGAGAGGAAGGAGAACGCGCATGGGCAAAACTTTCTAAAGCGACTCAATCGATGAGCGGAGAAAAGACAAGCAACCGGTGCTCGCCGCCTCGCGCAAGCCAGCGGAATTTTTCGGCAAATCCGCCTTCCTCTCAGCGTGCGGGAAAGTAGGGTTTGTCGCGTGAAAACCAAACTGCGATTGCTTGCCGTGACGCTCGTGCTCGCGCTGCCCGCGACGGCGAGCGCGCATTCCGAGACGGGGACGATCGGCGGCTTTGTGAGCGGGTTCCTGCATCCGCTCACGGGGCTCGATCACATCGTGGCGATGGTGGCCGTCGGCTTGTGGGGCGCGTATCTCGGGGCGCCGGCGATGTGGTTGCTGCCCGTGGTGTTTCCTGTGGTGATGGCGTTCGGAGGTGCGCTTGGCGTGCTCGGCGTGCCGTTGCCGGAGGTGGAAAAGTGCATCGCGCTTTCGGGGATCATGCTCGGTCTGGCGGTGGCGCTGGCGGCGCGGCCGCCGCTGTGGATTGCGGCGGTGATGGTGGGTTTCTTCGCGATTTTCCACGGCCACGCGCACGGCACCGAGCTTCCCGCCGCGGCCAACGCGATCACTTACGCGGCGGGCTTCGTCATTGCCACGGGGCTGCTGCATCTCAGCGGCATCTCGGTCGGTCTGCTGGTGCGCTGGCCGTGGGGGCGCGTGGTGGTGCGCACCGCCGGCGTGGCCATCGCGGTCGTCGGCTTCGGATTTCTTTTTGGAATGTTCAAGGCGTGAGGCGCGCCGTTTCGTGGTTACTCGCGGCCTTCGCTCTCCCGGCGCAAGCGCTCGCGCACACGACGGTGCAAGGCATGAACGATTTCATGACCGGTGCGCTGCATCCGCTCCTGACGCCGGCTCATGTGCTCATCCTGCTCGCGCTCGGGCTGTGCCTGGGCCAGCACCCGCCGCTGCGCCTGAGGATGCCGCTCAGCGTTTTCGCGTCGTGCTCTGCCATCGGGCTTGCGCTCACGGCAACGCGCTGGTTTCCCGGAGTTCACCCGGCGGCGCTGGCCGGCATCGCGCTCGGCGCGGGCGCGTTGGCGGCGTGTGAAAAAGAGCTTCCGTCCTCTGCCCGCGGCGCGCTCTTCGGGGTGGGAGCGCTGGCTATCGGATCGGATTCCGGCGTCGAGACGGGCGGCGCGGCGGTCATCGTCAAGACGCTGCTCGGAACGTGGCTCGGCTTGCTCATCTATCTCATGAACCTCGCCTACTACGCCTCGCTGGCGGCGGAACAAAAAAAGAAATGGCTGCGCATCGGCCTCCGTGTCGCCGGCTCGTGGATCGTGGCGATCTCGCTGCTGGTGCTCGCCTTCGCGCTGCACAAAGTGTGAGGGTCGTCATCTTCCGCGGTGCCTCCCAAAATCAAAACGTGCGCGCCCATCGCCTCGCCGGGATCCACCGCTGCTCCGAGGGTTGGGACGCTCACTCGACTCGCGCGCCGCTAGAATCTCGCCGTCACGCTCACGCGGAGCTGGCGCGGTTCGGCGGGGTGGAAGTGGATGTCGTCCACGCCCTCGGCGGGCTCGCCGCGGAGGCGCGAGGTGTAGAAGTAGTCGATCTCGTTGTCGCGAGAGTCGAAGATGTTGAAGACATCCACCGCAGTGCTCCACGTCTCGCTGAGTTTGTAGCCGACCTGGGCGTTCACGAGCGTCGTGGACTTTGAGCGGGCGCTGCCATCTTCGATGAGGTCGCGCGGGCCGAAGTGCCGCACGCGCAGACTCGCATTCCACGGGCTGAGCGCGCCGGGCAGGTCATGCACGGTGATGCCTGCCGCGATGGTCGTCTCCACCGAGCCGGGGATGCGCTGGCCTTCCGGCGCGGGTTCGGTGAAGCGCGCATTCGAGAGCGAAAAGTCCGCGTCGAGCGTGAGCCACGGCGTCGGGTTGTAGTAGTTCGCAAACTCGATGCCGTAGCGGCGGCTGGGGCCGCTCGCTTCGGTCGTGCCGGCGTCGCCGGAAAAGACGAGTTCGCTGTCGAGGTCGAGAATCCAAAGCGAGAGCGAGCTTTGCAGGCCGCGCACGGCGGTCGTGCGAATGCCAATCTCCGCGCCCTTGCTGCGGACGAGCGGATTGGCCGGATCGACGCGCTCGCCGGTGCCGGGGTCTTGCCGCGTGATGACGCCGCGCGCGTCGTTGCTGTGGTAGCCGAGCCCGCCGTTGAGATAGAGTTCCGTCTGCGCCCAAGGGCCGAAGATGAGGCTCAGTTTCGGGCTCGCGAGGAACTCGCCTTTCGTGCCCGAGTTCACGTCGTTGTCGCTGTTCACGTCGAAGTAAAAGTAATCGCCGCGCACGCCCGCTTCCGTGCGAAGCCAGCTCGTCCATTTCGTCTTGTTGGAATAGTAAGCACCGATGCTCGACTCGATGATGTGATCCGCGCGCACGGTCGAAAGCCGCGTGCGTTCCTTCGTGTAAAAGAGGCCATTGCGAATGTTGTCGCTGCGGAATTGCAGCCCAAATGCGTTCTCCGTTTCGCGTCCGAAAAGCGTGCCGAAAATCCGGTGCTCCGCCTTCGCGCCCCAATGCACGCGGCGATCCTTTTGCTCGAACTGATCGCCGTTCTCCGGGTCGCGCAGGAAGTAGGTGAAGTTCGAGAAAAGATCGAGGTCGTAATACATCCCGTAGAGCAGGATCTTCGTCGCGGAATCCGCGCTCACGCGATGCCACTCGCCATGCAGGCTATAGCGCGAACTGTCTCCGCCGTCGCTTTCATCCAGGCTCCCGAAACGGTCGATCACGCCGCGATCCACGGCGCGTTTCGCGATTTGATCGGTGGCCGTCCAATTGCCGTGATAGCCCATCGCCGTCACGTTCCAGCCCCCGCGTTCATCGCCCTGACTGTAGCGCAGCACGCCGTTGAATTTCTGGTAATCGTCCGGGTTGTTCCAAGGCCCATCGCTGTGGAATGCCTCAAAGGCGTAGAGCAGGCTGCCTTTGCCGAGCGACACGGAGTTTCCGAAAGCGAATCGCGCGTAGCCAAAGTTTCCGCCTTCCGCCGTCGCGAAGCCGCGATCCAGCTTGTTCGCCATCACGAAATTGAACGCGCCCGCCGACGCGAAATCGCCCTCCTCGGGATAGTAGGTGCCTTTGCGAAAAGCGACCTCGCGCACCAGCTCGGGGATGATGAAATTCAAATCCGTCCAGCCCTGCCCGTGCGCGTGCGAGCGGAAGTTCACCGGCACGCCGTCGAAGCTCGTGGAGAGATCGGTGCCGTGATCGAGATTGAAGCCGCGCAGGAAAAACTGGTTCGCCTTCCCCGCGCCGCTGTGCTGCGAGACGATGACGCCCGGCACGGTTTCGAGCAGTTCGCCGGGCCGCAGCAGCGGGCGCAATGCGAGCTGTTCGTGGCCGACCACGCCTTCATTGGCCGAGCTGGCGACACCGATGAGGCTGTCGGAACGTTCCGTGACGACCACTTCTTCGAGCCGTGTAGTTTCTTGCGCGAGCATGGAGGCGAGGGTTGCCAGCAGTGCCGCCGATGAGACGAGTTTTTTCATGGAGTGTGTTGGGTTGATTTGACAACAACGCGCCGCCTACAAAAAAAAGGCCGCGCGCTGGGAGCTACGAGGGCTTTCGCCTCCGCCATCGCTCCAAAACGGGTGGCTGGATCAAAGTGAAACCAAATTCTGTTCGCTCGCGTCAAGCACTGTTTGTCTTGCCTTTCTTAGCGCGGCCAGCTTCCTGTGCTCCGGCGCCAAGTCCCATGAAAGCTCACCTTATTCTCCCCGTTATTCTGGCCGCGACCTCGTTTCTATCCATCGCGGCGGAAGACAACACACTTAGCACCATCGAAAAGTCCGAAGGCTGGAGGCTGCTCTTTAATGGAAGAGATCTTACGGGATGGAAGGGCCTGGAGTTTTGGAGTGCGCAAGACGGTGCGATCACTGGGAAGACCACGGCCGAGACCCGGCGCAGGCCCAGTTTCACTTCTTTGATCTGGCAGGGCGGTGAAGTCTCCGACTTTGAGCTGACGTGCAAATTTAAGATGGTATCCGACGAGCCGAAAGGATCGCTGGTCTCAGGCATCCAGTTCCGTGGCACACTCATCCACCAAGGCGATTGCAGCGTCGGCGGCTACGATGCCGATATGGATCGCTCGCATTCGTGGACCGGCGAATTCAAAGAGAAGCAAGGCCGCAATGTCGGGGTGGGCCGGGGAAAGCAGGCCATCCTAAGAGACAGCGACGATCCCAAGAAACCGAAGATCGAAATAGTAACCTCCATCGGCGACTCCAGAGAACTCAAGGCGTCCATGAAGGAAAACGATTGGAACGACTACCGGATCAAAGCTGTGGGCAACCATATCCAACTCTACGTGAATGGCCGGCAGACCGTGGATGTAACCGATGAGACCACGGCGGCAGCTAAGAGTGGGTTACTCGCCTTCGGAATTTTTTATAACGCAATGATGACCGCGCAGTTTAAGGATATTAAACTAAGGGAGCTGAAGACTAATAACCTGGCGAGGACGGCGACGCCTTCCGCTTTGGACAAAATCTTAACCCACAGCCGGTGGAAGATAGAGATGGAAAAGGGTAAGTCTCCGTGGGGCGATCTAAGCTTCGCACCGGAGCGTGAAGTAATAAGGATGCAGGGTCGCCCGGGTAAGTGGGTCGTGGCCGGCGATCACCGCTTGAACTTCGATGAGTTCACGCTCAGCTTTGACCAGAGTTATAACTCATTTGTGGCCACTCTCCCGGATGGAACCAGGATATGCACCGGCACGCGCAGCCTCCCCGGCGCGGCCGCACCGTCCACAGCGAAGAACGATGTGCCTGTCCGAAAGACTCCATCGCTCCCGGTGGCAAGCGGCCCGGCATCCTCGCCGGTCACACCCGAGCAGCGCTTCTATGCCGCGATCGCCGCGATGCCTCACGTGCAGACCGGCGCCGCGGGTGCAATGGGCGGGAAGGATTTCTCACTTATCCAGCCTGAAGGCGGAGTGCTCGTAGGCTTCGACTTATGGCAGGGGATGTATTACCGCGAGTTAGTCGTGGGTGGGATACGGCCTATCTTCCAGACGGGTAAAGGCCGCGTGCGTGGCCCCACCTTCGGCAAGGGCGATGGCAACCCGGATAAGACCCTCGAGGCCAATGAAGGATTTGCGGTCGCGGCGGTCGAGGCCGTCGATGACAAACGGCAAGTAACCGGCCTTCTCCTGCAGTATAAGCGAATTCATTACACCGGTTTCGATCTCGAGGGCAATGGAGCTTACAAGAGTGAATGGTTTGGCCAGGAGGTGGGCAAGAAGGTGAAGCCAAAGCGGCTCGACACCAACGGAAAACCGGCGCTCGGAATTTTCGGCGCAGCAGACACACTGCTCTATCGGGTGGGTTTGATCTATCTGGATAGGAAGTAAGTTACTGTAAGTCTTTCGCGAGGTTACTTTATACCTTCGCCATTGCCCGGCCCGTGCGCTCGAGTTTGCCCCAGCCGACGAGCGCGCCTTGAAACGCGCGGAGGATGCTTTTCCAAATGACCCACGCCAGCAGCGGCCGATAAAGGAAACGCATGGGCACGATCCACAGCGCGGTGCGGAGGCGCTCGCCTTCCATCCAGCAAGCCAGCGCGGCGAGGAAAATATCGAGCCCGATGAAGATCGCGAAATACCACCAGATGGCCGTTGCCTGGCCGGTAAGAAGCGAGAGCAACAGCAACCCATCGACGAGCGGCGCGAGCGCGACGAGGCCGATCTGGAAAAACCAAATGCCCGGCAGCGTCCACCAACCGAGCGCGCCGAAGCGCGGATTGAAGACGAGATCGCGATGTTTCCACAGGCACTGCATGGTGCCAAACGCCCAGCGGAATCGCTGCCGCGCCAGCGCGCGCACGGTCTCGGGCGCCTCGGTCCACGCGAGCGCGGCGGGCGCGTAGCCGATGCGATAGCCGAGTTGGTGCAGCGTGAGCGTGAGATCGGTATCCTCCGCCAGCGTGTCGTGCGAAAAGCTGCTCGCGGCAGCGATGGCGCTCTTGCGAAATGCGCTCACCGCGCCGGGCACGACGGTAATGCAGTCCCACTCCGTGTAAGCGCGCCGATCGAGATTAAAGCCGCAGATGTATTCGAGGCTCTGGCATTTCGCGATGAAGGTGCGCGCATTGCCCACGCGCGCATTGCCGCTTACGGCGCCGATGAGCGGATCGGCGAAAGGCGCGACGATGGCGCGCAGCGTGCCGCGCTCGAAGAGTGTGTCGGCATCGAGGAGCACGACGATCGCGTGGCGGGCCTGCGCCACGCCGGCTCGCAGCGCGGTGGCCTTGCCGCGATTTGGCTGCGAGAGGAGGCGGATGCGCGGCTCGCCAGCCGCGACTCGCGCGACTTCAGCGGTGGTGTCGTCGCGAGAGCCGTCGTCCACCACGATCAATTCGATGTCGCCGGCGTAGTCGGTAGCGAGCACCGACCGCAACGTCTTCTCGATCACCTTCGCTTCGTTGTAAGCAGCGATCACCACGCTGAGGGGAGTTTCGGATTTTGGATTTCGGATTTCGGATTTCCGCGCAGCGGCATGGTGACGATGCGCGAGCCACGCGACGATCAATGTGCGCAGCACCACGAGCGCTGTCGCGAAGATCATGAAGGCCCAGAAAAATTCCACGAGCGCGTGCCAGATGCGGAAGCCCGCGCCGGAGACCATGCGCTCCATCGGCTGCTGGCCTTGGCGCAAGGGCGGCATGAGTTGGTCGCGCGGAATGCCGAGCAACTCGCTCAAGGGCACGATGCGATCGCCGCGCGTCTGGAGATAGTCGATAATCTTCGGCAACGCTTCGACTGTCTGCGAGCGGTCGCCGCCGGCATCGTGGAGTAACACAATGTTACCCTCGCCGCGGAGTTCCTTTACTCGCTGCACTATCTTATCCGCGCCCGGCTGCGCCCAGTCCCGCGGGTCCACTTTCTCGAGCACGATGGTGTAGCCGAGTTCATTCTGCGCGAGCTTCAGCGGGGCAAGTTCCGCAATGTCGGCGGGCGTCGAGTCCGCGTTATAAGGCGGGCGAAAGAGCGCGGTGCTGCGGCCCGTGATGCTTTCGATAAGCCGCTCGGTGGCGTTGAGTTCCACGCGCGTTTGCGCTGGCGACATCGCCGCGAGATTGCGGTGGGTGTAGGTGTGGTTGCCGATCTCGTGGCCTTCTTCGACGATCCGCGCGACGAGCCGCGGGTAACTCTCGCAATTTTTGCCAACTAAGAAGAACGCCGCTTTCACGCCGCGCTTTCTTAAGATATCGAGCACTTTGGGCGTCCATACCGGATCGGGTCCATCGTCGAAAGTAATAGCCACCTCGTGCGCGCCGCCGGCGCCTTGATGGTAGAGGATGGGGTAAGTCGGGAAGTCCGTGTAACGCGCGGTGAGCTTGTTACTTTCGTCGAGCGCCACGGTCCGCCGCCCATCGTTGCGCGTGTCGTCCACGGTTACGATTTCACCGCGGCCCACGTGCGTGATGGTGTAGCCGGCCTTGATCTGCCCGAGTGCCTTGAGCGCCGCGGATGCCGGCGGGCCCTTGATCTCCAGCACATCCCAGAGCTGCGGATCTTCGCTGCCGAGGCGCGCGATGCCGAAGCCGCCGAGCTTCATGTCGCGCACGGCGCGGAGTTGATTAAAGAAAGAGATCGCGTCGAGAAAGGCCACGGTATGTTCGCCATCGGGCTCGGAGTAATCGTAGATGCCGTTATAACTCGGCCCACTAACTGCCACGCTGTTACCTTCCTTATCCAAGCCGGCATAACTCGCGCGGCTCATCGCATCCTTGTAACTAATCGTCTCCGCCTTGTTACTCGTCGTGTTCCAATCGTAGGCGTAAGCGCCGAGCACGCCGATCCATTGCTCCGAGTCCCCGAACTGCTCGATCACCTTGAGCCAGCCTTCGAGCCACGACTGCGAGGCGATGGGACCGGGTGCGTCGTGCTCGGAATTTTCGTCGTGCAAGATCGCGACGAAGCGATCGACCGGCACCACGAGCGCCTCGAGATCGAAGGTGTCGAGATCCTCGCCCATCGGCACCATGAACCAGAGTTCCTTATCCGCATGGTGCAACGCTTCGGCGATCTGCTCGATCAGTTCGGTGTAACGTTCTTTGTAAGCTGGATCGATCTGCTCCCAGTCGAGAATAACTCCCGCGGCTTTGTTACTTGCGATTGCCTTGAGTAACACATCGACGAACTTCGCGCGCCGAGCCGCGGGACCGATAGCGAGATTTTCGACCGCCTCCGGCTGCCACTCGTCGCCGGCGAGATTGCGCAGCAACGGCATGAGCGCAATGCCGCGCGCCGCCGCAAACGTGGCGAGCCGCGGCTCCGGCTCGACCTCAAAGCGACTTTGCGTGCCGGTGAGCGTGAACCATTCCGGCGCGAGATGCGTGAGCGAAGCGGCATGTTCTTCTAGCGAGGCGAAACTGTTTGCATCCCACTCCGCGTAAAGGCCGAGCCGCACTTCGCCGCGCGTCTTCCTGCCGCGGCGCGATTGCTCACGCACCCGCGCGAGCCGCTCCTGCGCCGCCGGCGATTGCGCGTAAAATTTCTGCCAGTTCATCTCGTTCACGCCGGGCTGCGATTGCCCTGCACGCTGCGTCTGCGCCTTGAGCTGCCCCTTCAGCGTACGAATGGACGCCGGCAGTTTGAGCTGTGGGCGCACGAGCAACGACTGGAAGAACCACACCACCGCGCCGAGCACCACCAGACCCCAAAGCGCCAGCATGCGCCGCAAGCGCGGCCAGCGTTTGCCATGCAGATCACGAAAGACGAAACGCCCCGGCTGATTGTCGGCGCTTAGTTCAGGCATTGGAGATTGGATCTAAAGTATGGAGTTTAAGTTTGGAGACAGCGATGGGAGAAGTGCGATCGCGCAAAGGGCTGTGCTCCGAGAGCTGGGCGTCAGCGCCAAGAACTGCGGTGGATGGCGCGCTCCGAGCGCCATGCCAAAGCACTGCGCATAGCGCCGGTCGTCCTCGTCGTAGCTACGATGCCCTCGTCGCAGGAAGTGCCATTGCCGTCCTCGCCGTCAGTTCGCGCTCGGAGCGCGCCATCCACCCTTCGCTTCGCGCAAATCTTTTTTGAGGATGCGTCACTTTTATCTTGTCACCCATTTCGGACCCGATAAGCCCCTCACCCGCATGGCGCGGTTCCTCCCCATCCTGCTCTTCCTAGGAGCCGCGTGGGCACATGCCGAGCTCGTCTGGGAGAATCCCACCCAGGAATTCCAGCGCACCCCAGAGGATCGCGAACTCTCTGTCCCGTTCGGCTTTCGCAACACCGGCGCGGCCCCCGTCACCATCGCGAAAGTCACCTCGTCCTGCGGCTGCACCACCGCCGAATTGCCGAAGAAGACCTTCGCCCCCGGCGAAGTGGGCGCGCTCACGGCGAAGTTCGTCTTCGGCGGACGCCGCGGGCCGCAGGCCAAGTCCATCGCCGTCACCACCGACGACGGGAAGACCGCGCAACTCAGCTTCCAGTGCCTCATCGCCGATGACCCCGTCGCGGTGCTCCAGTCCCTCGTATGGTGGCGCGTGGGCGAAGCCGCCGAGCCCAAGCAAGTCGCCCTCACCCTCCCGCCGGGCGGCAAGGTGAAGATCACCGCCGTCGCCTCCACCAATCCCCGCGTCGCCGCCACCCTCGCGACCGTCCAGGAGGGCGAGAAATACGCCGTCCATATCCGCCCCGCCGACACCGCGCAGCAGGAGAGCGCCGAAGTCTTCGTCCAGACCGATTTTCCGCCCGAAGGCCCCAAGGCGTACACCATTCAAGTCCGAGTAAAGTAGCACCCATGCGATCCCCAAAGACGACAACGCGGACGAACAGACATCGGCGGATGACGCAGCCCAAGGAGCGGCGATTTGCAATCGCCGAACCAAACCACTCCTCGCGCAGCGAGCATTCTGTCCTCTCTCGTGTTCGTGCTCGCAGCCACGTCCGTTCCCTGAAATGGTTCGCTTGGCGAAGACGTTTGGTTCGACGATTGCAAATCGTCGCTCCTTGCGTGCATCCACCTTTTCCCTCATCACCTTCCACAACGCATTCAGTCAACCATAAGAACAAACCCATGAAAACATTGAGAACCTCCTGTGCAGCCCTCGCGCTGCTGCTGCTCGGCGCCTTGCACGGGCAGGCCGTCATCACCATCCCCGGAGCCGATGGCTCGGACGGGGCGTTGAACGTCACGGCGGATACCGTCATCGACCTCTCCCAAGCCGTGACCGGCGCTTGGGACGCGAATAACACCGCCAACGCCGGCAAAGGCATCTACGACCCGAGCAAGTGGGCCGTCGTCTTCAAATACTCCAGCGTCACCGTCGCGACTGGGAAGACTGTCACGTTCAAGAACCACGCAGCCGGGCTCCGGTTGTTTGGTTGGTCAGTGGAAATGTTACCGTCAGTGGAACAGTAAGTCTGGTCCCCCAAACGGTCGGGTATAACGCTCCGCAGGTCGCGGAGCCTGGCCCCGGTGGCTTCCGCGGCGGGCAGGGCTATTATGCATCGGGCGTTGGGTCGGGCTCTGGGTTCGGCGTTGGAGGCGGTCCTGGAGGAGACTTCGGATCGGGTGGCAGCTATGGAACAGTCGGAACCACCAATGGAGCCAGTGCGTCCGCAACTTATGGGAATCCTTCGCTCATCCCGCTCATCGGCGGTTCTGGTGGCGGAGGTTATTCACGTGACGCTCGGGGTGGAGGCGGTGGCGGTGGGGCGATGCTTATCGCGTGTGCCAGCACCATATTGATCGCGGGAGCGATTCAAGCAGATGGTGGCGGTGCGGGTGGAGGAAACGGAGGTGGAAGCGGTGGCGGCATCCGCCTCGTTGGGGATACATTGAACGGGAGCGGCCTTGTCAGGTGTCTGGGGGGTGCAGGCAGCACCACTGGTGGACTTGGGCGCAGTATCCGCTTTGCGGGTTTTTGTCGCAGTTTGGGCAGTGATTGAACTTGGTCATGGCTTCGATGGTTCAGTGCGGCCCGGCTACAGCAGTGCCCCGAAGACAACGGAAGCCGACCGCGGCAACCGGATATACTTCAGTATGCATGATCGTGGGAGGTGCTGGAGATTCGCGTGAGTGATGGTAGGGAGTGGGGGTGGGCGTGCCAAGCTGAAACTCTGCGGAGATTGGAGTGCGGAGACGACGCCGGTAGCTGTGGTGGAAGCTGCGCAGGCGACGGGGCAATTGACGAAGACCCTCACCGCGACGCTGCCTGCGGGCTGGGCTTACCTCCGCATCCCGGAGCCATCGAACGGCCAATACGAATTGACCAAAGTGGTGCGGTCGGACGGACTCGAACTCCCGCTCGATGTAGATGCGTGGGTGACGGACCGGACCTTCATCGGCCAGGGCCAGCAACCTATCCGCGAAAACATCCTGCATCTGCTCGATTACAACAGCACGGGTAGCTACACGCTGACTTACCAGGCGAAGCCCGGACCCGATGTCCTGCCGCCAACCAGCCATGTGAAGACGCTGGCGGCACAGAGTGCGATCGAGTTTTCCGTGGGTTGGGAGGGAAGCGACGATCGGCGGGTGGCCTTCTACGACATTTACGTCTCGACCGATGGCGGCCCCTCCACGCTCTGGCTCCAGCGCTCGCAGGAAACCGGCGCGATCTACCAAGGCGAACTCGGCCGTAGCTACGCCTTCTCCAGCCGGGCCACCGATGGCGCGGGGAATCTGGAAGCGGCCCATGCCACCGCCGATGCGACGACGCAGGTGACCTTGAGCAACATCGCGCCCACGCTGGCGGCGATCCCGGATCAGCAAATCACCGAGGGCGACACGTTCACGGTCGATCTCACGGCGAACGATCCCGATGGGCGCAGCGACTTGCTCCGCTACGAGATCACTTCCTCCGTGCCGCCGGGAGTGACGATCGACAGCCGCACGGGACGCATCCGCTGGGTGACGGGGGAGGCGGATGGCGGACGGCAGGTGACGGTGACGGTGCGGGTGACGGATACCGGAGTGCCCGCGCAATCGGCCACGCGCACCTTTGTCATCGCGGTGCTCGAAGACAACCAGCCGCCCGTGCTCGACAACGTGGACCCGCAACGCGTGGCCGTGGGTGGAAACCTGGCCGTGCAACTCCAGGCGCAAGACGCGGACTTGCCGGCGCAGACCATTCAGTATCGGTTCACGAGTCCGCCGCCGACGGGGATGACGATCGGTGCCGGCACCGGCTTGATCGCATGGCAGCCGGCCGCCGCGGATGCGAATCGCACGGTGCTCGTGTCGGTGGCGGCAACCGATTCGGGGAGTCCGGCGAAGGAAGCCACGTTGTCCTTCCCGGTGACGGTCGATCCCGCGCTGGTGGATCGCCCGCCGCAATTTTACGCGACCGGAGGACAAATCTGGGTCGCGGGAACGGTGCATACTTTGCAAGTGAACGCCTTCGATCCCGATGGCGATGCGGTGAAGCTGACGCTCGATAAGGCCGGATTGCCGGGAAGCGTGACCTTCTCGAGCGCGGATGGAACGGGGCTGGGTTTGATTACTTGGAACACGACGGGCGTGGAACCGGGCATTTACCCACTGCCGCTCAAGGCGGTCTCCGGGCTGTTGCAGACGGGGTATTCGCCGGTGGTGAAGATCGTGAAGAACAATGGGTATTGGAGCTGGGCGGCCGATAAGCTGAGCAATCTCGCGGACCTGAATATGAGCGATCCCGGCGCCGATCCCGACGGAGATGGAAGACCGAACATTCACGAATGGGCCTTGGTGCGCGATCCTCTGACGCGGGACGAAGCTCCGCTCGCCTTCACGCTCTCGGGACCGTATGACGGATGGTATGCGGCGAACTTCAGCCTCTACCGGAGGCGTGGGTCGAATCAGTTTGTGACCCTGGCGCCTCAGTCTCGGAGCGATCTTGCGTCAGGTTCGTGGCTCGATATTCCGTCGCCGGATTGGGAAGTGTTTCTCGATCCGCTCGGGGATCGGGACGGGAATGCGGAGACAGAGGAAGTGTTATTTCGCGTCTGGCTGAATCCGTCCGATCCGACGCCGAGGAGATTCTTCCGCGTGAGGGCATCGACAAGATCGGAGATGCCATGAGTGGAGGGCGCGGAAGGCTCGTAGCTGCGACGCCCTCGTCGCAGGAAGTGCCATCGCCGCCCGTCCACGCGGCCGAGGCGCCGCAGGCACTTCCTGCGACGGGGCGTCGCAGCTACGTTGTGGCTGTCATTTGCTGAGTGCATCGCGCGCTGTGGATATGCGGCGTCCGTGGTGGATTGGCTGGCTTACACTCCCGGAGCGGATCGCACGCACTTTGCACTGACGAACGATCTCGGACTGGCCATCGCGCAGGCCGAGGTGCAAATCACCGCGGGAATCCTGGCGCCGTTGTCTCCGGCAGCGGGGGTATTGCAGGCGCCGTTTTGGGTGACGCCTCACGGCTTTATCGACAGCGTCCAAGGGTCGGCGGCGATCAGCACGTCGAAGGTGCAGGTGGCTCCCCAAGCCGGGTCGGTGCAATATCAATTGGTAGTAACTGGGTCGGATTTGTCGGGGATGGTGTTTTCCGTGGGCCAGCTCTTTGGCTCATCGACCACGGGCACTCGTGAATTGAATATCGCGGCCTTCACCGGCGCCAGCACCGGAGTTCCGGTGAGCTTCCTCGGGACGGATGGCTGGGACGACGGGGTTCGAATGTACATTCAGCCGTTGAATTGGGATTCCAGTGCCGGAAAACTTTCTCTCTTTTCGGCGACTGTCGGGGAATCTACGTTCGCATTTTTCAGCATTCCGAACAACGGAACTCCCGTCACGAAGCTGACCTTGCAAATCCCGAACGGTTACAATTCCGGCACGGGGGACGCGCTTGAATTTGCGTTTGGAACCGTCGTGGTTCCCGAGCCGTCCACCGCTGTGTTTCTCGGCATCGCGATTCTCGCGGCCGGTCTTTCTGCGCGGCGAAGAAATGTGGCGCGGACTTCCAGCCTGCGTTCGTAAGGGAAAGGCAGACTGGAAGTGTTCCTCACACTCACCCTCCGGCGGTGGGCTTTCGATCCCGGCGACGGAAATGGAGATCGCTCAAAGTGCGTCGCACGAATCGTCCCCCCAACCTCCTGCGACTTGGGATCAACGCCTCAGCTATTTGCAAAGCGAAAGAACGTCTCCGCCGTCGCCGTGGTGCGGGCAGCCAGATCTTCGAGCCGTTCGCCGCGCAATTCCGCGATGCGTTCCGCGATGATGCGCACGTGCGCCGGTTCGCAGCGCTGGCCGCGGTGAGGCGCGGGTGCGAGGAAGGGGCAGTCGGTCTCGACCATGAAGCGATCGGCCGCCACATCGCGCGCGGCCTTTTGCACCACTGCGGCATTCTTGAATGTGACGATGCCGGTGAAGGACACGAGATGCCCGAGCTCGAGCACCGCGCGCGCGTGTTCGCTGGATTTTCCGAAGCAGTGAAACACGCCACGCAAACGGCCGGCGTAAGGCTGCATGAGGGCGAGCGTGTCGTCCCACGCGTCGCGCTCGTGGATCACGACGTTTAGTCCGAGTTCCACAGCGAGGTCGAGTTGTTGCTCGAAAATCGCGGCTTGCGCGGACTTGATCGCGCCGTCGGCGAGCGCGGTGCTGGCGTCGCCGGGCATCTCCGCGCCGGTGGTTCCGATGGCTTCGAGCGCGCTGTTCATGGGCGATTTCCCAGGCAGCCGATGGTAGTCGAGCCCGCACTCGCCGATGGCCACGACCTTCGGATGCTGCGCCAGTTCGCGCAGCGGCGCGATCACATCCTCCGGCGCTTCGTGCGCGTTGCTCGGATGCACACCCACCGTCGCGAAGACTTGCGGATATTTCTCCGCCAGCGCGATCGCCCGCCGGCAACTTTCGAGCGTCGTGGCGATGGTGACGATCCGCTCGACACCCGCATCCTTCGCGCGAGCGAGCACCGCATCGAGGTCGGCGGTGAAGTCGGGAAAATCGAGATGAGCGTGGGTGTCGATGAGCATGGGGAGTCGAAAGTTATCTCATGCTGGCAGGCGGAGGAATCCAGCTTGCGTGAAGTGGTCGTCGAAAGTGAGTGCTTCGCGGATTCTCTCACGCGCCATCAGAACAAAGGAAACGCAGTCGGTGAGCGAGTAGGTCGTGTCCGGGCGGGCCACGAAGTAGCGCCAGCCTTCGAGATACAGCGCTTCATCGACGTAGCGCAGATCGCAATACCGGCTCGTCATCAACTGGCGTCCCACCTTCACCGCGTTCACGTGCATGCCGCGACGGTTAAAAAAAGCGGCGCCTTCAGCGAGCACCAGGGTCGTGCTGAGAAACGAAGCGCGGTTTAAACGGAGGCTCTGCCAATAAGTCTTGGCGCACTCGTGCCATTGGTCTCGCGCATCCTCCAGCGCCATGAGGAAGCCGGCGTCCAGAAGCGCTCTCACCGACCGTTGTAAATGTAAGCGTCGAGATTAACGGACCCATCGCTCACGCCACTGTTGCCGGGATTCTTCCCGAGATCCCAAATCGAATCCTCCGCGCTCTCCTCATCGGGGAGCGGAGGCGCGACCACGACGGGCTCGACGAAGACGCCATTGCCTTGCGGGCGAATTTCAAATTCTTCAGCAGGGCCCAGAAGTTCCCTGGGAATGAGGAGTCCTTGTTCAGAAACTTTTGCGATCATGCACCGAGATTCGCACCGTCTGCCGCGTGCGGGAAGCGCCTTTCTTAATCACAGCGCGGAGCGCCGTAACCACTCAACTCTCAACTCTCAACACTCAACTTTCCCCCCGCTTACCACTGAATGACCGAGCTCGCCCACGTGAGCCCGCCGCCGAAGGCGACCAGCAGCACGTAATCTCCCACTTGCATCCGGCCGGTGCGGTTCGCTTCGTCCAGGGCGATGGCCACCGCGCCGGCGCTCGTGTTGCCGTAGCGGTCGAGGTTCACCATGAAGCGCTCGAGCGGCACCGCCATGCGCTCGGCGATGGCTTCGATGATGCGCAGATTTGCCTGGTGCGGGATGATGCACGCGAGGTCGCTCGCGTCGAGGTTCGCATCGGCGAGCGCGCGGTGGGCGGCGTCGAGCATCGAAGTCACGGCGTGCTTGTAGGTCTCCTTGCCGTTCATCTTGATGCGGTTGAGGCGCTGGTCGGCGTTGCTCGCATCGATGGGCATGCGCGAGCCGCCGCCGGGAATTTGCAGGATGTCCGCAAGGCCGCCGTCGCTCGCCATGTAGGTGGAGATCACGCCGTGGCCGCCTCCGCGATGCCGCAGCACCGCGGCGCCGGCGCCATCGCCGAAGAGGATGCAGGTGTTGCGGTCGGTCCAATCCACGATCGAGGAGAGCTTCTCCGCGCCGATGACGAGGATGGTATCGTAAGTGTGCGAGGTGATGAATTGCTGCGCGATCTCGAGCGCGTAGAGGAAGCCCGCGCACGCCGCGCTCACGTCGAAACACGCGGCATTTTTCGCGCCGATCTTGTGCTGCACAAAACAGGCGGTGCTGGGGAAAAACATGTCGGGCGTGATGGTGGCGACGATGATGAGGTCGATCTCGTCGGCGCCGATGCCGGCATTTTCCATCGCCGCCTGGGCGGCCTTGGCGGCGAGGTCGCTGGTGCATTCGTCCGCGGCGGCGATGCGGCGTTCCCGGATGCCGGTGCGCGTGACGATCCACTCGTCGTCGGTCTCGACCATCTTTTCGATCTCGGCATTGGACAGAATTTTTTCCGGCAAAAAGCTGCCGGTGCCGATGATGGAGACGGTGCGCTTGCGCAGATGCGAGCGTGTGCGGGGCTGATGCGTGGTCATGGAAACAAGGCGTTGGTAGCCGCTGGGCGAAATGACCGCAATGCTGCGCACAGCCGGGACGGGCTGTGTCACATTGATTCGGATTTTGGATTTCTCCACTAGCGCCGGCCCACCTTGCGCGCTCGGAAACGGAAGAGCAGCGGCAGCCCGGGATACGGTTGCACCTCGCGGATTTTGTTTTCGAGATACTTCCGGTAAGTCGGCGTCAGCAGCTTGTCGTCGTTGACGAAGAGCACAAACTCCGGCGCGGGGATCGCCATCTCGGGGAGCGTCTCGGGTTGCGTGCCGTAGAGAATCTTGAATCGACGCCCGGAGCGCAGCGGCGGCGGATGCGCGGACATCGCGGTTTGGAAAAGACGATTCAAAGGTCCGGTGCCGATGTGTTGTCGCGCGGCGGTGTGCACTCTCTCGATGGACTTGAAGAGCCGGGTAAGTTCCGCGCCCGTCTTGGCGGAGACGAGCAGCAGCGGCGCGTAATCGACGAAGAACAACTCGGCGCGCAATCCCACCAGCACTTCGTTCATCTCGTCCTTGCTGCCGGTGCGTTCCTTGATGAGATCCCATTTATTCACGGCCACCACGCACGGCTTGCGCGCTTCCTGGATGAGGCCGGCGATCCTCTTATCCTGCGCGGTCACTCCCGCGGTGGCATCCACCACTAGGCAGCACAAGTCCGCGCGGCGGATGCTCGACTCACTGCGCATGACGCTGAAGACTTCCACCGAGTTATCCACCTTGCCGCGCGGCCGGATGCCCGCGGTGTCGATGAGCACGTAACGGTGGCCGTGGCGTTCGTAGGGAATATCCACCGCATCGCGCGTGGTGCCGCTGATGGGGCTCACCAAAGTGCGCGCATCGCCGAGGATCGAGTTGGTGAGCGAGCTCTTGCCGACATTGGGGCGGCCGACCACCGCGATGCGGATCGGGGCTTGCGCCTCGGGCGCCTGCTCCACCGCCGCCGGCAGCCGCGCTTCGATCTGCGCGACCAGACCGTCGATGCCGCGCGCGTGCTCGGCGCTCACGAGCAGCGGGTGCGGAAATCCGAGCCGGGCGAAATCCGCGAAGTTCGAAAAATGTTTGTCGTCGTCCATCTTGTTGACGACGAGCAGGAGGGGCTTGTCGATCTTGCGCAGACGGCGGGCGAGTTCTTGATCCACGGGCGTGAGGCCCGCATGTCCGTCGACGATGAAGAGCAGCAGGTCGCTGGTCTCGAGCGCGATCTCCACTTCGAGATGTACTTGCTCGGTAAAGTTGGCATCCACATTGCCGCCGATGCCGCCGGTATCGAGGATCCCAAAAGGTTCGCGCCCGAGTTTGCAAGTCGCGGCGATGCGGTCGCGCGTCACTCCCGGTTGATCGTGCACGATGGAAATGCGCCGCCCGGCGAGCCGATTAAAGAGCGCGGACTTGCCGACATTTGGACGACCGACGATGGCTACGGTGCGGGGCAGGGATGTTGAGAGTTGAGTGTTGAGAGTTGAGTGGCGCACACGCGTGCAGCGGCCACTTGCGCCACTCAACACTCAACTCTCAACACTCAACTTTCCCAAAACGGCTTCGGATCGCCGTGCCCCTTCGCGTGGAGTTGCCGGATGCCTCCGACTACGTAACCGAAGCCGGAGATGAGAGTGAAGAGGCCGGCGAGATCGACCACCACATCCACCCACGCCACGTGCAGTTGCCAGCCATGGAGCGTGAGCAAGTGGGTGGAGATGGTGAGTTGCAACATGCACAGCCCGATGGCGGCCATTTGCAGGAAGGTCGCGACCTTCCCCGCCGCGCTGGGCCTCACGCGGACGGTGCCATTCAGGAAGTGCAGGATGAAGGCGCCGGCGACGATGACGATGTCGCGCGCGATCACGAGCACCGGAAACCACAGCGGGAATTCATAGGACCAGTTGCTGAAGCTCAGCGTGATGACGCCGCTCAGCAGGAGCCCCTTGTCGGCGATGGGATCGAGCACCACGCCGAGGTTGCTCTTTTGGTTGTAACGTCTCGCGATATAGCCATCCACGCCGTCGCTCGCGGCCGCCGCGAGGAAGACGGCGATGGCCCACCAGCGCTGCCAATCCTGCGGCGCACCGCGTTGCAAGCCGCGCCCGTAGGACATCGCCAGCAGGACGAAGACGGGGATCATCAGGATGCGCGCGATGGTGATCTTGTTGGCCGTCGTCATCGGGGAAGTTGAGAGTTGAGGGATGAGAGTTGAGAGCCGCAAGCTGGATCAGCGCGCCGGTCACTCACCGGCGGCTTTCACCTCTCAACTTTCCCCCGTGGGACTTCTTTCCTTTTTCCAACCCCGGCCCGAGTCGTCGAGCGCAGTGCCGGAAAGATGGCGCAAGGGGAACTTCACGGCGTTCGCGGCGGGTGAAGATTCGCACTTCGTTTGCACGCGCGAGGGCTCGCCGTTCCGCGTGCCGTCCTTTGCCGTGGACTTTGTTTTTGGGTGTTTGAAATTTCTGCCGATCGAGACGCACCTCGCCGAACACGCGGCGCGGCATGGCTGGAGCGGCCTCGAGCGCCAGGCGCTGGGGAGTTGGCTGCCGCGGATGATCGAAGGCGGCTTGCTCGTCTCCTCCGCGCAACTTCGCAAACAGTGCGCCGCCACGCATGGAATCGAGACGCCGCCGCCGATCGCGGCCATCGGCTTTCCGACGGGCGGTAATCGCTTGCCGATGATCACGCGCGCGATCGAGAGCTTTGCCGCAAATCTCCGCGAACACGGCCGGAGCGCGGACCTCCTGGTGGCGGACAGTTCCGCGCCGCGCGCGGACTTTCGGGAGCAAATTGCAGAGTTCGCGCGCGCGGCCGGGGCGCGGGTGCTCTACGCGGGCGAGGAGGAAAAACGGCGCTTCATGGATACCCTCGTGCGCCGCGGCGGATGCGAGCGGGCGGCGCTCGAGTTTGCGCTGTTCGATCCGCTCGGCACTGGATTTGCCTGCGGCGCAAATCGCAACGCCATCCTGTTGGAAGCCGCGGGCCGCATGTGTTGCAGCGTGGATGACGACGTGGTGTGCCGCCTCGCAGCCGCGCCGCCTTCCGATGGGCAGACGAGGCCGTCCGCTCTCTCCCTTTTCTCCTCGTGCGATCCGCTGTCGCGCTCGCTCTTTGCCGATCGCCAAAGCGCGCTGGAGGCGGGCAACTACGTGGCGCGGGATTTTCTCGCCGCGCACGAAACGATGCTCGGGCGCGAACTCGGCGCGCTCTTCGACGACACGCAGCTCGACCTCGAGCAAGCCGGCGACGAATTGCTCCAGCGCCTGAGCGCCGGCCCCGCCCGCATCCGCACCACGTTCGTCGGGCACCTCGGCGATCCGGGCATTCCGACCTCGATTTATTTTCTCTACTACCAGGGCGCCAACCGCCGCCGGCTCACGGAAAGCGAGGCGCACTACCGCGCGGCGCTCGGCAGCCGCAGCGTACTCGCGTGCGTGAAAAATGCGGCGATCGGCGACGCGAGCGTGTGCCCGGGCATGGCGATGGGGCTCGATCATCGTGAGTTGCTGCCGCCATTTTTTCCCGTGCTGCA
Organism: Chthoniobacterales bacterium; assembly: GCA_038238555.1. GTDB lineage: Bacteria > Verrucomicrobiota > Verrucomicrobiia > Chthoniobacterales > Chthoniobacteraceae > JANNXQ01. The sequence goes on from JBBRXP010000001.1 coordinate 54,432, forward strand.
CGCGGAAGATTTCGTCTTCGGCGCGACGGTGTGGCAGTGCTGCCCGCGCTCGGTTGCCGGGCATCTGCCGCTCGCCGTCGTTCACGATCCGCCAGCCGGCCAGCCCATCATGCTGCCGGGCGATCTCAGCCGCGACCGGCGCGCCGTGCTCTTTGAGTTCGCGCACTTGATGCGCAGCACGATCCTTCACCACATCCCCGCGGAACACGCCGGCACCGCCGCGCGCACCATCTCGCTCGGGCGCCATCTTTCCGAGATTGCGGCGATGCCCGCGCGGGATTTCATCCACGAGCTGCGGCAGCGCACGCTCGCGCAACACAGCGAGCACATCGAGTGGATGGCCGCGCAGCTCAAGGAGGACACCGACTCGCCCGACTTCTGGCGACGGGACGTGGAGGCCTACCTCGATCACGCGCGCGAGGCGGTGGAGTTCGAGGATTTCGACATCCCCTTCGATCTCAAGCCAGGCCGCACGTCGGAAGAATCCCGCGCTCTCATGCAGCGACTCTTCGCGGAATTCGGCCGCCTGCTCCAGGCGTGGCCGGCGATAGTATCCGCGGCAAAAGAAGCGAAGGAGAGCGGCGAGCGCCCACTCTTCGCCGAGAGATGATTCGCCATTCGTCATGTCGTCATTCGTCATTCGTCATTCCGTTGACATCGCTTCCGCCCGGCCTTCCCTTTCCTGCCATGAACTCCCGCCGCTTGCTCGCACTCTCCGGTCTCTTCCTCGGCACATCCGCCTTCGCCGTCGAATCCTTTCTGCCCGCCGCGTTCCCTGCGTCGCGTTACGATTCCATCGTCGAGAAGTCGCCCTTTTCGCTCGCCACACCGCCGGCTCCGCCGCCGCAGGAGCAGGTGAAAGGGTTTGCCGCCGACTACTACCTCACGGGCCTCGGTCTCCTGGATGACAAGACTTTCGTGTCCATCAAGTCGCGCGATCTTTCGACCAATTTCACGCTCTTCGGCAATGAACCCAATCTCGATGGAGTGGCGCTGGTGAGCGTGGATTGGTCGCCGGTGCGGGGCAAGAGCACCGTCACGATCAAGAAGGGCACGGAGTTCGCGAAACTCGAATTCAATCAAGCCGAGGTGCAGGCCGCGAACGCTCCCGCGCCTCCCGGGGTGCGGCCCGGTTTGCCTGGCCAGCCCTCCATCCGCCCCGCCGTGATGCCCGCGCAAATGCCCGTGATCAATACGCCTGCCGCTCTGCAGCCGCGCCTCAATATCCCGCGGCCCGCCAATGTGCCGGTCTTCACCGCGCCCCCGCCGCTGCCAAACGCAAACGTGAACGTTCCGGTAACGAATCTGCCGCAAGGCACGAGCACCAACGCAAACGGCGAGGACAACCGGCGGCGCATCCGGGTCATCAATCCGAAGCCATAGACGTCGCGGTTCAGTCGGAGAGGCGGTAGTGCCAGTAATCCGGGTGACGGCTGTGGTGCGCAAAGGCGAGGATGCGAAGATAGTCCGGGAGAACCCTGTAATAAATGGCGTAGGGAAAGCGAGGGATGAGGTAGTGCCTGACATCTGCCTCTATGACGCTCCAACGGTCCGGAGCCTCCTGAATGACGCGCACCGCGCTGTCGGCACCTTCGAGAAGCTGGGCGCCAAGGGTGGGAACTCGTCGGTCGTAAAACTGAGCGGCCTCAATGAGTTCCGCCTCGGCATCGGGATGATAAATCAGTCGCATCCGATCGCGCGCCGCGCAGCCAGCATGACCTCCTCGTGAGTGCGGCCCACCACTGCGCCGGAGGAAAGCTCCTGGTCGCGCCTTATGGCTTCACGCACCGCGGCATGCTCATCGGTCTCTGCCAGACCAGCGTCGATGCTCTCCCAGAGCGCCTGTGCGAGCGAGACCCGCTCCGAAAGTGGAAGTGCCATCGCTTCAGTAGTGAGCTGCTCAGGCGACATGGCGGGAAAGGAGCGATTCAAGCGGCAAACGCGTGACCGCTAATTGGTCGGCGCGTTTTCCCAGTTCCCCACGTCGTCGGCGGTGCCGGGTTTGCGGTCCGATCCCGAGGAGAAGAGATCGAAGCTGTTCGGATTGTGCGTCCCCGGCTGCACGTAGTTGTATTCCATCTCCCAGCCATCCCGCGGCATGGTCGGCATGAGTTGCGTCCAGTTGCGCGGGCGCGGCTCGGCTTCCGGTTTGGTCACCAGCGCCTTGAGGCCCTGCTCGGTGGGAGGATAAAAGCCGTTTTGCGCGCGGTAGATCATGAGCTGCGTGCTGATGCTTTGGATGTCGCCCTGCGCGCGCGTCTTCATGGCGATGTCGATGTTCCCGCCGAGATACTTCACGGCCATGCCGATGAGCAGGCCGATGATGAGCACCACGAGCATGATTTCGAGAAGCGTGAAGCCGTGCGAACGGCGGAGCAGGGAAGTTTTCATGATGTCAGTTGTTCTTAAGGTGCAGCTCGATCGTGCGCACCGCGATCGGGCCGGACTCCTTCGACAGCGCGATCTCGATCCGGTTCAATCCCTCGACCAGCGCGGAGGCCGGGATCGCCCGCTGGCAGCGCAACCAGCCCGCGTAACGAAACCGCACGTCGAGATCCCGCGCGCGCACCACGCTGCGATAGCCCGGATCGGCGAGGTCCGGCAGATGGATCGACGCGGGGCCGATGCGGCGCCCATTGACCGCGATCTCCGGCGCCGCGAGCGCATCCACATTCAAGACATCGAAAGTGACGACGGCAAAGAGCGGCAGCGTCCCGAGCTCAAACTCCCACGCGCCGCTCGGCGTCTCGCGCGGCACGAGCTTGCGGATGAGCGGGTCGATGGGCGCGCGCACGCGGTCGTAGAGATACAGGTCGCTGGCCTCGGGCGGAGCCGCGGGCGTGTTATTGAAGGGATCTGCCAGATCGCTGTCGGGAGTGAAATCCAGCGCGTGCCACGAGTCGGACTTCTTCAAGGAGGCGACGAAAGCGCCGTGCACATTGCTGCCGTCGCCCGGCGCTTCGATCTCGACGGTGTCGATGGCATCCATCGGCACGAGCACCGTCTCGGAGTTTGGAAGATCGAGCCCCGCGCCAAATGGCCCGTGGAAAAAATGCGGCGCGGCGCTGCCGGCGCTTCCCGTGATGAGCGGCGCCAGCCCCAGCACGTCGTCGTAAAAAAGGCGGAGGAACACTTCATTGTTGAGCTCGCCCAATTTGCGGAACCGCAGCCGGAAGATGGTCTTCGCGATCTTGCCCCGGACATCCGGCACGGCGATGCGCTCCATTGATTCGAGCCAGATGGGGAGCGAAGTCTTCGGGGCCGCGGGCGTCCCGAGCGCGTCGAGATTCAGCATCACCGAGAAGGGCGTAGTCTGCTGCCGCGGCTCCTGCGCCACGAGCGCCGCGGGCAGGGCGAGCACCGCCAGCCAGCGGAAAATGAACGGGAGGGAATGAGCGGGCATTTCGTGAGAGCGGCAGAAGCTAAGGGTCCGCCGTGGAGAATGCGAGCGTCTTTGTTTCGCGCAGAGAGGCCCGCAACCTTCGCGCTGCTCGCCGGGTTCGATGGGTCCATGAACTCTCTCCTCTGCACGCTCGCGCTGGCGCTCCTCGGTTTGGCCGCATCGCCATTTTCCGCGCGAGGGCAGGGGACCGAAACGCCGCCGGGATTTCAGCGCTGGGAGCTGAACGTGGACGGCGCCGCGCGCACCGCGCTCCTCTTCGCGCCGCCCTCCGCGAAGACTTCGCCGACGCCGGTGGTGTTTGTTTTTCACGGCCACGGCGGCACGGCGCAAGCGGCGGCACGAAGCTTCGGCATCCATCGCGAATGGCCCGAGGCCATCTCCGTGTACATGCAGGGACTCAATACGCCGGGACGCCTGACCGATCCCGAGGGGAAGAAGCCAGGATGGCAGCAGAGCCGCGGCCAGCAGGGAGACCGCGACCTGAAGTTTTTCGACGCGGTGCTGGCGCGGCTTAAGGCAGAGCACAAGGTCGATGAGCGCCGCATCTACGCGACCGGCCACTCCAATGGCGGCTCCTTCACCTATCTCCTGTGGGCCGTGCGCGGAGACACCTTTGCCGCGGTCGCGCCCTCGGGCAGCGCGGCCGCGCAGAATCTGCCGCTGCTCAAGCCGAAGCCCGCGCTGCACCTCGCCGGCGAGAAGGATCCGCTGGTGAAATACGAGTGGCAGCGGGCGACGATGGATGCATTGCGCAAGCTCAATGGCTGCGCGCCGCAAAACCAGCCATGGAGCGAACATTGCACGCTCTACCCATCTGCGGGCGGCACGCCGCTCGTCGAATTCATCCATCCCGGCGGCCACGAATTTCCCGCCGGAGCCGGGGCCGCGTTCGTGAAGTTTTTCAAGGAACATCCGGCGGCGGAAAAGTAACGCGAGCTATGCAATCCGGCGCAATCATTGCCTGGACACTCCCGCAATGTGCATGACAGGCTCGAGCCTCACGCCAACCCTTCACCCACTTCTTGACCTATGGGCCTCATGGACTTCATCAAAGGCGAACTCATCGAGATCATCGAATGGACCGACGATTCACGCGACACGCTGAGTTACCGCTGGCCGGACAACGACAAGGAGATCAAGAACGGAGCGCAACTCATCGTGCGCGAAAGCCAGGTCGCGCAGTTCGTGTATCTGGGCCAGTTCGGCGACACCTTTGGCCCCGGCAAGCACACGCTGGTGACCGACAACATCCCGGTGCTCGCCACGCTCAAGGGCTGGAAGTACGGCTTCAATACGCCGTTCAAAGCCGACGTGTACTACGTGACCACGCGGCTCTTCACCGGGAACAAATGGGGCACGGCCAACCCGGTGATGATGCGCGACAACGACTTCGGCATCGTGCGCGTGCGCGCCTTTGGCACCTTCGATTTTCACATCACGGATCCGAAATTGTTTTTGAAAGAAGTGGCCGGCAGCGACCAGCATTTTCATCTCGAGGAATTTGCCGACACCATGCGCTCCCGCATCGTCTCGCTTTTCAGCGAAGCCCTCGCGCAGGCGAAGATTCCGGTGCTCGACGTGGCGGCGCGTTACAGCGAAGTGGGCGCGGCGTTGCTGCCGCTCATCAATCCGGTGACGACGACGAAGTACGGCATCGAGTTCTCTAGCTTCATCGTGGAAAACGTGAGCGTGCCGCCAGAAGTCGAGCAGGCAATAGACAAGCGCTCGTCGATGGCGGCGGTCGGCAACTTGAATGACTACGTGAAATTCCAGATGGCCCAAGGCATGGGCTCGGGCCAGGGCGGCGGCGCGGGCGGCTTTGCCAGCGAGATGGCCGTGGGCATGGCGATGGCCCAGCAGATGATGCAGCAGCAAGGCGGCGTGCTCGGCCCGCAAGCCACCAAGCCCGCGGGCACGCCAGCCACCACAGGCGCGCCGGAAATGCTCAGCCCCGCTGACGCCGCACAGGCGCTGGGTGTGGCGGAAGCCGACGTGATCCAGTCGCTCGAAGCCGGCGACTTGAAAGGCAAGAAGATCGGCTCGGCGTGGAGAATTTCGCGGCCCGCGCTTGACGCCTTCTTGAATAGCTGATTAAAGAGCGCGTCATTCTTGAAATTATGGCGCGACGAATCATCCGGCATTGGCGTTACTCGCTTCTCGCGCTGCTCTGCACGGCGCTCATCGGAGTCCTCGGCTACCAGGCCGGCGCCGCGGCGCGACCGCAGATCGTCCTGCAAACCGCGCGCGAAGGCGACCTCGTGGTGGTCAATGGCTGCGTGGTTTCCGCCTGCCAATTCCTCGCCAGCGTCCGCGCCCACCACGCGCTCGACGCGCACTTTTGGTCGCGCGTGATGCTGGTGCGCTACAAGGATCTGCGCGCCGGCCACGCCTACTGCGTGTGGGAGACCGACGGCCAAATCTTCGGCTACGACCGCAACGGCGGCGCCTTCCCCATCCCCGGCCGCGAACGCGATCCGCAAGCCATCGCCAGCGCGCTCGCCGTCGAACTGGGCAAAGTCTTGAAGAAGCCGATGGTGGTCGGCCGAGCCGAGTTCATCGAGCCCGCCGAGGGGCAGACCTTCGCGTTTTAGCCACGGGCCGCTTACCGGCACTGCGAAGCCAGGGCGGTGGCGAGCGCGCCGGCGGTGTCGCGCAATTCGTGATCGGGGTCGCTCTTTGCGGCGCGGCGCAGGAGCTGGAGACCGCGGGGATCTTCCAGGTATGCGGCCACGTCGAGCGCGGCGCGGCGCACATTGCGCGGCTGCCCGCGGTCGAGCGCTGCGGTCACGAGGCGCAGCTTTGCTTCGAGATGCGTGTCGCGCTGGGTGTCGGCGAGCGCGGAGACGAGGGCCTCGCGCACGGCGGCCACGCGCTCGATGCGGAAGAGGCGCGCCACGGTCTCGTTCGCATCCGCGTCGTCCAGCGAAGCCAGCGCCGGAGCGAGCCGCGCGCGGTCGGCGGCGTCCGTGGTGCGCAGGTATTCCGCCTCGAACTCGCGCGCCGAAGCAGCTTCGGGCAGCGGCGCTGGCACTGGGGTTTTCTCTTCTCGAGGCGTATTCGATCGCGACTCCTGCCGCGCTGCGCGGTCGTCGGCGGCTGGCGAGCCCGGCGCAGTGTTTGGCGACGCATTCGCGAAAGAGGCGGAGTCTCGTCGATTATCCAGAAACCACCACGCCGCGGCCGCCGCGACTGCAAGTGCCGCGAGGCACATGGCAGTCGCGCGGCGAAGAGTTTTTTCGGGTTGACGCATGAGAAAGAAAACTCTGAGCTTCGTTTGCACTCTCGGTGAGCTTTAGAAAGAACTCACGAGCTTCGAAAAACCCAAAGCACTCGACCTTCCATGAAAGCACCATCAAAAACATTGCAATTCATCGCGGCCGCATTTGCCGGCCTCGCGATGTCTACCACAACGGCACTCGCCGCGGACCACGGCGACGGTCCCACAGTCGGATCGGATCAAGGCGCGGATCTCGCCGACCTGTATGCGTTCCTCGATCCGACCGACAACGACAAGACCGTCCTCATCCTTACAGTCCGCGGCTTCATCGTGCCCGGGGAGGCAAACAACTTCGGGCTGTTCGACGAAGTCGTGCGCTACACCCTCCAGATCGAGAACACGGGCGACGCAATCCCGGACATGTTCATCGACATCAATTTCAACCAGCGCCAGAGCCCGCCCGCCGCGGTGGACATCGTCGGCTTCAAGGGCCGGCCGCGCACCAACCAGGATGCCACCATCAGCTTCCGCGGGCGCGTGCCCGCGAAATTTGCGGGAGTCAACGGCCAGTCCACGGCGCCGGTGACACAGCCTACGCTCGCAAGCGCGCCCAATCCGCCGGTCCTCACCTCGCTCACGAATCGAAAGGGCGTCGCGCTCGGCATCAATTTCTTTGCTGGCGAACGTGACGATCCCTTCTTCTTCGACCTCCCTGGATTCAACCGCTTCGTCAGCTCCGTGCTCAGTCTTCCGCCGGCTCCCGATCCCACCCAGCTCCAGCGCGGGCGCGATACCTTCGCAGGCTACAACATCATGGTCATCGCGCTGGAACTTGCGTCGGCGGATCTCAAGACAACCATCCCGGCGTCGAGCCGCTTCACGCCGCCGACTCGGATCGGCGTCAGCGCCTCGACGGCGCGGCGGGTGGAGCACACCATCTTTGGCAACAAGATTCCCACGGGCGGATACTATCAGGTCGATCGCGAAGGCGTTCCCGGCATCAACGCCGTCATCGTTCCATACAACTTTAAGAACGCTTACAACGGCGGACAGCCCATCGACGATGCGCGGGGAAAATTTTTCGGCGCCATCGTCGGCACCCTGGCCACACCGGGCACGTTGCTGAAACTGGGTGTCGGCCCCGCGAGCCTCGTCACGCTGGAGTCGGTTTTCGGACTCCCGCCCGTCTTCCCGATCCCGCGCGGCGGCGCGCTGGGCACGGGCGACATGCTGCGGCTCGAGACCAACAAAGTGACCGCGCCCAACACTGGCCTCGGCGGCGGCACTGGCGCCAATGGCTTTCCAAACGGGCGGCGCGTCCAGGACGACGTGATCGACACTCTCGTGAACTTGGTTACCAACGGCGGCATCACGAGCGGCGACAACGTGAACGGCAACGACCAAACCTTCGGCGACACCTTCCCCTTTGTGGCACCGCCGCAGCAGCCGCGCGCACCCGGCGTGCTGGACGACAACACGCGCAACTAATCGCGCGGCGAACTTCCATCGAAGCCGTGCCGGTTCCCTCCCAAGGCCGGCACGGCTTTTTGCTGCGCGCGATCGCGCTCGGCGCGCTGCTCTCGGCCGCGGCAATCGCGCCTGGCGCTGAGGACGCGGGTCTGCGTTTTTTCGAGGAGCGTGTGCGCGCCGATCCCGAGGACTTCATCGCGCAGAATCAGCTCGCCGAGCGCTTCCTCGCGAAACTGCGCTCCACGGGCCGGCTGAAATGGCTCGCGCGGGCGCGCACGGCGGCGGAGGCGTCGCTCCATTCTGTGGCAGCGCCGGTGAACAGCGCGGGAGTATTGCTCAGCGCGCGCGTCGCACTCGCGAGCCATCGCTTTGTGAATGCGCGCGCACTTTCGCGGGAATATTGCCGCATCAAACCCGAACGACTCGAGGGCCTCCACGTGCTCTTCGATGCGGCGTTGGAAGTCGGCGACTACTCCGATGCGGCAAAGACCCTCGGCGAACTCGAGAAGATGGATCCGCATTCCGCCTACACCGCGAGTCGGCAGGCGCGGCTCGACTGGATTTTTGGAAAAGTGGATGAAGCAGCGAAACACTGGGACGAGGCGGTGGCCCACGCGCGCGGCGATGCGCGGGCGCCACCCGACCTCCTCGCCTGGTGCCTCACGCAGCGGGGCGAACTGGCCTTTCGCACCGGGCATCCCGACGATGCGCACACTGCGTATGCCGAAGCCGCGCGCCTGCTGCCGGGCGACTGGGGCGCCGCCGAGCATCTCGCCGAACTGCACGCCGCGCGCGGCGAATACGACCCGGCTCTCGCGCTCCTTCGCACCGCGATCGCGGCGACGGGACGCCCGGAACTCGAACAGGCTGCCGGCGACGTGGCCCTGGCGGCTGGCCGGCTCGACGAGGCCAGGGAATTCCACGACCACGCGCTGGCCGCGTATCGTGCATCCATCGAGCGTGGCGAAGCGCTCTACGTGCATCATCTCGCCGGCTTCCTCTGCGACGTGCGGCCCGATGCGGCCGAGGCCGTGCGACTCGCGCGCAGCGATCTCGAGGAGCGCCAGGGCATCCAGGCGCACGACGCGCTCGCTCGCTGGCCAGCATTCCGAAGCCGCCGAGGAAGCCGCCAAAGCGCTCGCCACCGGCGTCCGCGATGCGCACATCCTTTACCACGCTGGCATGATCTTCATGGGCGGCGGCGATCTCGGCCGCGGCAGCGCGCTCATCCGCGCCGCGAGCGAAGCGGACCCGCGCCACCAAAGTTTCCACTTTCACCGATGACTTCGCGAGTCCTGGCCTTGCTGCTCCTTGCGTCAGCGGCCGCGCGTGCGCACCCGGTCGCGCAGGGGACCATGGAATTCGACCTCCACGCCGATCGCATCGCCGTGCGTGCCCGCGTTTCAAATGAGGAGGTCTTCGTCGCGTCCGCATTCGCCGGAGCGAAAGCGCCAGAGCGGCTTGAAGACGCGTGGCGGGTGCACGGGGATTACCTTCTCGGGAAAGTGGAAATCTTCGCCGACGGCACGGTGCTCGCGGGCGTCGTCGAAAAAGTCACGCCGCCCGCCGACACGTCCGCGAGGGGTTTCGTAACCTACGACATCCGCTATCCGCTGCCCGCGGGCCGCGGCGCGTCCGAACTCATCGCGCGGCAGACACTGCTCCGCGAAATCGAATTTGCGCCCGGCAACCGCTGGGAGGCCACCTTCCTCGTGCGCGTGTCCCGCGACGGCGCGAGCCTCGGCGACGCGCAGCTCTTCACGCACCGCGAGCCATTGCGCATCCCGCTCGCGACGGCTGCCGCGCCCGCGCCGCGGCACTCGGTGTTTCGCCAATATCTGCGCCACGGCGTCAATCACATTTTGGAAGGCTGGGATCACCTGCTCTTCATGGCCGCGCTGGTGGTGGCGACGCGCCGGCTTTGGGAACTCGTCGGCGTCGTCACCGCCTTCACGCTGGCCCACACCTTCACCCTCACGCTCTCGGTGCTCGACGTGGTCCGCCTTTCGCCGCGCATCGTCGAGCCGGTGATTGCCATCAGCATCATCGCCGTCGCCGCGCAGAATGTCCTGCGCCCCGCGGCCACGCACGGACCGCTGCGCCTCGCGCTCGCCTTCGGGTTCGGGCTTTTTCACGGGCTTGGGTTTGCGGGCGGATTGCTCGATGCCATGCAAGGCTTCACCGGCGTCTCCGTGGGCGAAGCGCTCGCGGGCTTCAGCATCGGCGTGGAACTCGGACACCAAGTGGTGGTGCTCCCTATTTTCTGCGTCATCGCCTCCGTGCGCGCTCTGCTCAAGCAGCCGGAAGCCCGCGAGCGTTTTTCCGTGTGCGCCATGCGCTACGCCTCGATCGCCATCGCCGCCGCCGGCACGTTCTATCTCGTGGCCGCGCTGCGCGGATGAAAGCTCGTTACGGCTACGCGGCTTTGCGCTTCGACTTTGAAGGAGCGGACTTTTTCGAGCGCGTGCCGCTTTGTTTCTGAAGGCTCTCCTGCAATACCGAGACGAGGTCGATCACGTTGGTCGCCTTGGCCGGGGTTTGTTTTTTGGCCGGCTTCAAATCCTTGCCTCCCGCGGCCACTTTCTCCTCGATGACCTCCATGAGCGCCTCGCGGTATTCGTCTTTATAACTCTCCGGATTCCACTTTCCAGTCATGCTCCCAACGAGCTGTTTTGCCATCTCCATTTCCTTCTTCGCCAGCTTCACGTTGCCGGGCACGTCGAGCTCGGTGCTGTCGATGAGCTCGTTGTTAAAGTGCATGAGCTCGAGCACCAGCGCATCCTTTTGCGCCTTCACCGCGGCCAGATGCTCACGGGTCTTGATGACGACTCGGGCGATCCCGACCTTGCCCGTCTCCCGCAGCACGTCGCGCAGGAGACCGTAGGCTTTGTCTCCGCCTTTCGAAGGCTCCATGTAGTAGGGCTTTGAAAAAAACATCGGATTGATTTCATCGAGTCCGACAAACTCCCGGATGTCCACCGTCTGCGTCGCCTCCACATCCACTCGCGCAAAGTCCTCGTCCTTGAGCACCACGAACTTCCCTTTATCGTGTTCGTAGCCGCGCACGATGTCCTCCCATGCGACCTCCTTGCCGTCAGCCTCGGCCACGCGCTTGTTATTGATCGGGCTCAGGTCGGTCTTCCGCAAAAACTTGAACCGCAAGTCTTCGCTCTTCGTCGCCGGATAGAGCGTGATCGGGATGTTGACCAGCCCGAAGCTGATCGCGCCTTTCCAAATCGGTCTCATGGGAGCCGCGCGATCAATGGAAAAGATCGCGCAGCTTGCGAGTCAGCCCCTTCACTTTGGAGTCGAGATGAAGGTCGTCGATTTCGTCGGAGCCATCTTCGACGAGGCTCGCGCCTTTTTTTGCAAGCGAACGCGCGCGGCGCGAGGCGGGCTCGGCGAGATTTTCGATGCGCTCGCGCAATTCATCGAGCAGCCGCGCGGCGCGCGCCTCGGGAGGACGATGGTGAAACCCGCGCACGAGCAGGCCCAACAACAGTCCGGCGCCCACGGCACAAACAATGGAGCGCGTCGGGTTTTCTCTCACCGCGTCGTCCAAGCCTGAACAACAGGTGGAATTGAGGTCGTTGGAATCGTTCATATTATTCAGCGATCGCCGGCTGATTTCGTGTTCACAAATTCCACCGCCTTCAACAGGCCGAAGAAAAGGAGAGCCGGGCGCGCCAGCGAAAACGCAAGCGCCACAAGCCCTCCGATGAGCGCGCCGATGGGCAGTAGATTTATGAGGAAGCCGGCGCCAAAGGCCGACACCATCGCCTTGGTCGGCTCGTCGCGGGCAAAGTCGTCAGCTTTGTTGAGCCAGAGGCCGACTTGATCCGCGGGCTTATCTTTTGGTTTGCGAGTTTGAGGTTCCATGTCGCCTACCAGTTCGTCGCGGCCCGCCGGATCGCGCGTGAAAATGTGCGGGAAAAAATTTCGGAGCAATCCGCACATCCACCGCCGCGAATCGCTCCGATTTGAGAGGCATGAACACATTTGCATTCGATAGCTCCTGGAACCAAATCAAAGGCAAGCTGCGCCAGAAATATGGACAGCTCACCGACGACGATTTGAATTTCGCGGAAGGCAAAGGGGAGGAACTTCTCGGCCGTCTCCAGTCGAAACTGGGGATGAACAGCGCCGACATGAATCGCATGCTCAACGACCTCAAAGGCACGCTCTCGGAGGGTGCGAGTTCCATGCGCGGGAAGATGGAGAGCGCAAAAGCAAAGGCCGGCGACATGGTGGACGACGTAAAGGCGCGCGCGACGGAAGCCGTGGGGGATCTTCGCTCGGCGGCGTCTGCAAAGGCCGAGGAATTCAAGGGCCAGGCCGGCGAGGCTTACGAGGAGGCGCGTCAGAAAGCTCTCTCGCTCCACCAGGAGGGCGAAGAATACGTTCGACAAAAACCGCGCGAGGCTTTGTTCACCGCACTCGCCGCGGGGTTCATCGTTGGGCTGCTTCTGCGGAGGTAAATCGCGGGTGAATGCTTGCGCCACTCAGCTTCAGAACGCGAAGCCGAAGCTGAAGTGGAACGCGCCGAAATCTTCGCCCTGCTGCGGGTCGGGGTTTACTCCGTAGTCGATCCGCAGCGGGCCCACCGGCAAGCGATAGCGCAGGCCGAGCCCGATGGCGTAGCGCAGACCGCTCGCTCCCACTTCGTCGTGGCCCGCAAGATTTCCCGCATCCACAAACACGGCGCCTTGGAGCGCGCTGATGAGCGGGAAAGTGAACTCGGCGTTGAGCACGCTGTAAAATTCGCCGCCGAGCGGGTGCCCGCCTTTATCTTTCGGTCCGAGATCGCGCTCGGCAAAGCTCCGCACCGTCGTGGCGCCGCCGTTAAAGAAGCGCACGTCGATGGGGATGCTTTCGATCATCGGCGAGATGAGGCCCGCGCGCGCGCCGAGCGCGAGGTAGCACTTCGGGCCAACGGGCTGGTAGTAGGAAAAGCGCAGCGTGCCGCGTGTGAAGGCCGGGCCGCTGTCGAGGAGGCCGAGGTCGATGGAACTCGAGAAGATGAAGCCGCGCGTGGGATTGATGGGATCGTTGCGCCGGTCGTAGCTCGCGGTGAGGCCCACGTTGGTGAGCAGGTAATTGGGCGGGCCAATGTCTTCGGGCGGGTCGATCATCACGTCGGTGATCTGCGCGCTTTCCTCCTGGATGAATGCCGCCAGTTCGAAGTGCGGCGTGAGCCGCCGGCCCAGCTCGAGCCGCCCGCCCACGCTCTTCTTTGAGTAGCCTTCCTCGTCGCGCGCCACCGAGAAGAGCCGAGCGCGCATCGAGAATCGTGAATCGAAAAGCCACGGGTCCACATAGAGCAACTCGCCGCGCAGCCCGCGCTGCGAGAAGTCGGCGGAAAAGGTGAGCGGTCGGCCGCGGCCGAAAAGATCGCGGTCGCCGAGCCGGATGCCCGCGGTCGCGCCCTCGTAGCTGCCGTAGCCCAGCGTGAAGCCGACTTCCTTGGAAGGCGCTTCCTCCGCGAAAATATCGAGCGCCACGATGTGACCGGCCTCCGCCACGGGCGTGACGCGCAACGTCCGGAAGAGCCCCGTGCGCAGCATCTCGCGGTAAGTCTCATCGACCGGCGCCGGATCGTACACCTTTCCTCGCAGGTGCGCGAAACGCAGCGGCAGAAAGTCCGGCCGCAGCCGCCCGCGATCGCTTTTCACGCGTGCCGCGCCGAAGCGAAAGATGCCGTCGGGCTTCACCACAAAGAGCACCGGCACGCTTCCACCGTTCGGCTCCTGGAGCGGATCGGCATCGACCGCCACGGTGGCCTGGTAGTAGCCGTGCGCCTTGTAATACGACTGAAGATTGCGCTGCATGTTGAGCGCGCGCGTGCTGGAAAATGGGCCGTTGTATTTCTCGCCCAGCGCCGCGAGCAGCGTGGCGCGGGGAAAAATCGCGTCTCCTTCAAATCGGATGGCGCCGAAGAAATAGCGCGGGCCTTCGACGATCTTCACGGTGACGGCCGCGCGCGTGCCGCCAGCGCTGAACTCCACGGCGGAGCCATCGACCGTGGCATCCAGGTAACCCTCGGAAACGTAGAGTCCGCGCACGCGCTCGGCGCCGGCCTCGATCCCGGCCTTGGTAAATGGGAACTGCTCCGGCTCGCGCTCGATGCGCTGGGCGGTCGCGCCGGCCATGTAGTCGAAAAGTTGCGCGGTGGGGATGGCGCGGTTGCCCGCAAAGACGATGCGCCGGAGCAAGGTGCGCGGCCCTTCCTCGACACGCAGCACCACGCGGCCACCGCGCAGATCGTAGCTCACGTTGACCTTCGCGTAGCCCTTCTTTCGATAAAACGCGCCGAGGTAATACGCCGCGTCATCCGCCCGCGCCGGCGTGAGCCCGCGCTCGGCGATCTCCTGGAGCTGGCCCGCGATCGCCGCCCGGAGATCGGCCTCGGCAAAGGATTTGGCGCCGATGAACTGCACCACCTTCACGGAGCGCTCGGTGAGCGTGGAGGCGATGATGTCCGCGCCCGGCAACACGCGGGAGAGATCGTCGGCGGCAGGCGCGGAAAAAACTGCGAGCCCCAGAAACAAGGCGGCGAGCGAGCGCGTAGCTGCGACGTCCCCGTCGCCCGTCTGCGCGCCGCGCGGCGATGACGCCGCGGGCACTTCCTGCGACGAGGACGTCGCAGCTACGTCGCGGTGCCGTCTCATCGGAACCGAATCAAATACTTAAGCTGCCCGGTAAATCCGCCCCCCGTGTCGAGATCGCCGACGATGAAAAAGTTGTCGTTGATCTTGAAGCGGCTCGTGATCTCGCGCTGGCCGGAGCGATTGTCCACCGCGCCGAGTTCCACTTGAAAGCGGTCGCGGATCGACCCGGGATCGGCCGGTTTCGACTCCGCGGCCGTGGCGCCGCGCTTGAAGATTTTGCGGTAAAGACTTTGCACCGCGAGGATGGCCGCGCGGCTCGCCAGCACCTCGGCGCTGCCGGCGAGTTCGCTGGTGGTCACGCCCGTCGCGAGCAGCGAGACGATGTCGCCATTGGACAGCGGCGGCTCGCTGCTGAGCTGCACCTGGGGGTCGGTGACCTTGCCGTAGATGTAGGCCGACACGGTGTAATCGCGCGTCTTCGATTCCGCCTGAATATCGAGCGATGGCTGGAAGGGTTCGTCCTTCTTGAAGTACACAAAGCCGCGCGTGATCGAGATGGTGCTGAAGGGCAGGCTGCCCGTGAATTTGTCGATGCGCGCTGCCCCTTCCAGCCACGGCTCGAGGCCCGTGCCGCCGAGCCGCAAGTTCAGCGACACTGAGCCATTGGCGAGATTGCCGCGGATGCGGAAGGGATCGTCGTCGCGCGTGAGGATGGCGATGTCGAAGGTCCAATCGCGCAGCGGCGGATCGGGAAATGAAACGGCGCCCGCCACCGCCGGCGCGCTCTTCGGCGTGGGCGGCGCGGGCCGGCCAGGCAGGCCGATCGGCAGGATGTCGATCTCTTTGAAAAAGCGGCTGTGCGTGAGATAGACGGTGCCGCTGGCCGTGCCGGCGTTGAGAGGGCCGGCGATCTTCAAGTCGGTGTCGGCGCGGATCGTCACGGTGTCGTCGCGTTTCGCCAGCACGTCGCGCGACTCGATGCGCAGGTCGAAGACGGGATTGGCCAGCTCCGCGAGTTTGATATTGCCGGCGACTTTGAAAGTGCCGCCGCCGATCTCGCCGCGAAATTTATTCAAGTTCAGCGTGTCACCCGCGAATCCGAGGCTGGCTTCGAAGGAGTTGATCGCCGGCACATTTTCATTGGCGATGCGCGCGCCTTTCAAAACGACGTTTGCCGAGCCGGAGATGTCGGGCTTTCCGACGGTGCCGCCGACCTTCACGTCCACCGCCGCCGTGCCGTCGATACGCGCCACTTGCGGGGTGAGCTTTGTGACAAAGGCCAGCGAGGAAGGCGGCAGTTTCACGCTCGCTTCGATCGGCAGCGCGGGATCGATTTTCTTCTCGCTGATGACGGCCGCAAGGTCCAAGGGGGCATGCCCCTTCACAGTGAGCGGCTGGATCTGCGGCTGGCGCAGCACGGCCTCCACGGTTAGGTCTTTATTGGCGTAGTGCAGATTGAAGTCGAGGCCGGCGGCATCGAGCTGCGGCACGGCCTTGGCTTTGAGCGCGCGGCCGGCGACTCGCACATGCACGAAAGGTTTGAGCGGTGTGCCGCCGGCGATGAGATTGGCGGTGACGTTGCCGCTCGCGGGTGAGGTTTGGCCGAAGCTGGCGAGGAGCTTTTCGATGTCGAGGCTGGTCGCGTTGAGGTTCACGGCGATGCGGCCATCGAGGGGCACGGGCGCTTTCAAATTCGCGGGATCGAAAGGCGCGAGCACGTAGCCGGTGAGTACGCTGGACTTCTCCTGCTGGAGGTCGATGTCGCGCAGCCGCAGCCTGCCCTCGCGCCATTCGATCGCGCCCGCCAGGCTTGTGGGTCCGAGCGCGGCGCGAAATTCAGAGCTCTCCGCAAACCCAGGCCCATAAAGGGCCGCGAGCCGCAGCGCGATTTTTTCGAAGGTGCCGTAGCGCGCGTCGTCGAGCGAGATCGAGAGCTTGCCTTCGTGCGTCTGCGGCTCGATCGCGCCGCTGCCCGCCCACTGCGCATCGAGCGCACCGCCGAGCGGAGCGCCGCCGTCCTCGGGCGGTGCCGCACGGGGACTGGGGCGCTCCTCGGGCGGCGCTTCCTTCGCGCCGAAGAGCTCGAGCAGCGGCTGAAAAATCGCGAGGTTTTTCACTCCGAAAAAAAGCGTGCCCTCGTAGGCAAACGGCTTGGCGATTCCCACCTTGCCGACGATTGCGAGCTGGTCGGTGGCATTGATTTGCAGCGCGAGTTGCTCGATCGACGCCGTGTCATCCACGACGTGGATTTTCGCCGCGAGCCGCTCGGCGTGGAAGTCGCCGAACTCAAATTCGCCCCCGTCGAGCACCAACTCGCCGGCGGGCGCGCCCTCGCTCAGCTTCAATGCGCCGTGGCCCGCGAGTCGGCCCGCGAGCGTGGCGCCATTCGCCGAAACTCCAAACGCATCGAGCGCGGGTGCGTCGATCGTGAACTGCATATCGGCGGGCGTATTGAGCGCCTTGGTGGGATCGATGCGGTAGGTGCCCGCCGCCGAGATCGTGTTGCCGCGCCGCCGGACCTCGGCCTTGTGGAGATTCACGAGATCGTCGCGCACCGCGGCATCGAGCGCGGCGCTGTCGATCGTGACCGTCTGGAAGCGAATGCCCGAGACTTCCGCGGAGACTCTGCCGTCGAGTTGCTCGAGGCCCGGCGCGTCGATGTGCTTGGTCGCGTGGACCGCGATGCGGGCCGCACCGACATCGATATCGGCGCTCGCGATGGAGTCGGCGTTCACGTTCAACGCGACGGCAAGGGCACCGCCTCGGAGCGTGACCTTTCCATCGCCCGCCACGCCGCCCGACAGCGGTGGGGAAAGGGCCGCCAGATCGTGCGCGTCGATCTTCAGGGTCGCGTCCACGTCGCTCTTCGCGAAATCTTCGACCGACTCCGGAAGATGAATGACCGCCGCGACATCGACGGCATTTTTTCCCGCCATCGCGTGGACGCGCTGCACCGTCATCGTGCCGTTCTCGAAGGCCGCGCTCAATTCCACGGAGTCCACTTTGAATGCAGGCGCCGGCGCCAGTTCCTCGACGCGCGCCGCCACGTCGCCCTGCCACGTGCGCGGCTCCTCCGGCTCGCCGGTGAAGTGCATCGCAAACCGGTCGAGCGTTGCGGCCGGCGGCCGCGGCACACCGAAGTAATCCGCGGCTCGCGTGATCGCAAGATGCTCGACGGTGGCCGCAAACTCTGTGCTGTAGCCCTTCGGAAGGTTGCGGCCTTTTTTTTGCAGTTCGCTGCCGCGGAGCGAGACCTCGAGCGTGCCGCCAAAAGCGTGCGCTTTTAGCAGCATCGAGCCGGTGTTTTGTGCGCGCTGGGAAGCGTCGAAGTTTACCTCGTCGATCACCAATTCCGGCGCGAGGCGCAGGTCTTTGATGAAGAGATTGCGCTTCTCGTAACTGGTCGTGGCGTGAAGATTTTCCCACACCGGCACGCCCGGCACATCGAGCCGCGCGATGCGCAAGTAGCCGGCCTTTTCCGGATCGAGCACGAGATGAAAACCCTCGACACGGGTGACGCTGTCCGTGGCGGTGACCGTGATGTTGAAGTCCTCGATGCGAGCGCGATCCGCATAAGCCGCGGGCTGCGCGAGGATGTTGTTGAGCTGCTCGGCGACGGCCACTTTTTCCTTCCGCTCCTTCTCACTGCCGCTCGGCAGCGCGACGAGATCGAGATGCGCATCGCGCACTTCGTAGCTCCGCAGAAATTCGCCTACACCCTTCTTCACCAGCAGCGGCAGGCTGTAATCGAAGCGCAGATGCTCGATGGCGATCTTCTTCACCGGCGTCGGCCCATCGCCAGTGGGCGAGACGCGCACTCCATCGATCACGAGATTGGTGAAGATGCTGCCCGAGGTGTGAAGATCGAGCCGCAGATGCTGCCGCGCCGCGATCTGGATCGCCGCCGTACGCAACACGAAATGAAAGAGCGGCCGGTGGAAAATCGCGACGAGCAGGAGCAGACCCAGCGCCGCATACAACGCGCGCCGGAGCCACCGGCGTTTGGGCTTTGGCGACTTGGGCGGCGAAATTTCCGGCATCGGCGCGTGAGGCTAGGCGCGCCCTCCACTTCACGCAAGGCCGGGCGGATTCCCACGCAGTGCGCGACAGCGCGCTTTCCAAAAAGCGGAATGCGAGCCGATGCTACATCGGCTCTTTGGCAAACCACGCTCCCAGCCTTTCAGCCAGCGGCTCCAGATGCGCAGAGGGCACCCACGGCGGCGCTCAACTCTGCGAGCGTGGGAGTGGTGGTATTGGCAGAAGCCATGCGCCGATTCTACTGAAAGTCGGCGCCCGCGCAAAGCGGTTGGATTCACGCAAACTTCGGCACCGCGGCGAGCAGCTTGCGCGTGTAGTCGTGCTGCGGCGCTTCGTAGATAGCTTCGGCGCTCGCGCTCTCCACGATCTTGCCGCGATACATCACCAGCACGTGGTCGCTCACGTGCTCGACCACCGCGAGGTCGTGGGCGATGAAGAGGTAGGTGAGGCCCAGCTCGGCCTGCAGGTCTTGCAGAAGATTGACGATCTGCGCCTGCACGCTCACGTCGAGTGCGCTCACCGGTTCGTCGCACACGATGAAGCGCGGCTTCACGGCCAGCGCGCGCGCGATGCCGATGCGCTGCCGCTGGCCGCCGCTGAATTCGTGCGGGTAGCGTTCCATCATCTCGGGCTGCAATCCCACCTGCCGGATGAGCTCGGCCACGCGCTCGCGGCGTTCGCCGGCATTCATTTGCGGGAAGTGAATCTCGAGCGCTTCGCCCACGATTTGCCGGATGGTGTGCCGCGGATTGAGCGAGCCAAAGGGGTCTTGAAAGATCATCTGCATCTCGCGCCGCAGCGGGCGAAACTCGCCCTCAGTCATCGGCAGCACATCGCGCCCGCGGAAAAAAATCTGCCCGCCGGTAGGCGGCACGAGCTTGAGGATGGTCTTGCCGATCGTGGATTTGCCGCTGCCGCTCTCGCCCACGAGTCCGACGGTGGAGCCTTCCTCGATCGAGAAGCTCACGTCCTCGACGGCCTTCACATCGTCGGTGTGCCGGCGCAGCACGCCGGTGCGGACGGGGAACCAAGTGCGGAGATTGCGGACTTCGAGGAGGGGCATGTGCGAGGCTGCAACAGAAACTCGAAATCCGAAATCTGAAATCTGAAACAATCGCGGCCGATTTTTTTTGTCATCGGCAAAACCTGCGGTGTGCGAATCGATTCCTGATTTCCATCGGTTCGGATTTGTTTCCGATTTTCGAGTTTCGGATTTCGGGCTTTTCCACGTCTTTATCCCCGAGCGTGAAATATGCGGCTTGGAGGGCTGAAATTCCTCTCACCTCTTCTCGTCTTTGGCTCAAAGCGCGCGCCCAGCCGAAAAGCCCCCAGAAACGCAAGAGCCAAAGCTCCGATCGCAAGAGCCCCTTCCGCGATTGCTGGCGAATTCTTTATGGCTCTCGCGACGCGACCGCCACTCAACTTCAACTCTCCTCCCCGCGCCGGAAACAGACGACTGATAACCCGAGCAAGGATCAGGTCGCGCAGGATCGCGATCCTCGGATGGCCTCCAGACAGATCCCATTTCCCAAAGTATCAGCGGTCTCGAACCCGCCGACGCCGACCAGGTAATTGAAGTCGATGTTAGATAAAGCGCGATGCGAGCCGCGCTCATCCGACCAACGCAGCGCGGAAAACTGCCGGTCATAAACCGCGGCCGAGACAAAGAGCACCACCGACCTCTTTGCCGCCCGCTCGGCAAGCGCCTTCGAGTTGCCTGGAGAAAATGGGCTTCTAAGGCCATCATTTGCGCTCCTCGCAGGCCGGTAGTTTGCGGGAGTGCGGCCCGATCCTGAACAAATCGTTGATGCCCTCGTTTCCCGGCTGGCTGAGGTTCGGGACAGAAAGGGGGATTCGCAGAACCGTCTGGCGGAGCTTACCGGGTTGAGTCGCTCTGGAATCCGGCATCTTGAATGCGGGGAAACTGATCCGACTCTTTACTTGCTTCTCAAGATCGCCAAGGCTTTGAACGTGAAGATTGGGAGGGTCATTGGTTCCCTCATTCGCGCGAGTGAGTGATGTTGGAAAAGATGCACCCAGTGAATCCGGCCATGAGCGGAGTTGTCACCCGCCGCGGGCACGCCCAATGATGGAGACGACGACGCTACTTGCCTTTCCAAGGTTCCGCGTGCGTGCTGCCTTGAGGATGCAAGGCACTCCAGCCGGTGACAGCAAAGGGAATTCCGCCCGTTACTCGCCAATAGCTTCCTGAATAAGCACCGCGATGCGGTCGGCCTGCGCGTTGATCTTATCCCCGTCGCGGCCTTCGATGAGCAGGCGAATCTTTGGCTCGGTGCCGGAGTAACGCAGCAGCACGCGGCCGCTGCCGGCGAGGTCGCGCTCGGTCTCTGCGATGAGCTCGAGCACGCGCGGCAGTTGCTCGAGCGCGGGCTTCTCGCGCACCTTCATGTTTCGCTGCGCTTGAGGGTATTTTTTCAAGCAACGCTTGAGCTCGCTGAGCGGCCGGCCGGTCTCGACGATGATCCGCAGGATTTGCAGCGCGCTCACGATGCCGTCGCCGGTGGTCGAGAAGTCGCGGAAGATCATGTGTCCGCTTTGTTCGCCGCCGACATTGAGACCGGCGCGCATCATTTCCTCGATCACGTAACGGTCGCCGACTTTGGTGCGGATAACTTTGCCGCCGCGCGATTCGAGCGTTTCGTTGAGGCCGAAGTTACTCATTACCGTGGCTACCAACGTGGCTTGGGCGAGCTGGCCACGCTCGAGGAAGTCGATGGCGGCGATGGCCATGATCTCGTCTCCATCGACCAACTCACCCTTCTCGTCGCAGAGTAACACGCGGTCCGCGTCACCATCGTGGCTGATGCCTACGTCGGCGCGCGTTTCGCGCATGATGCGCTGGATGGCCTCGGGATAAGTGCTGCCGCATTCGCGATTGATGTTGCGGCCATTGGGCGTGTTGTGCGCCACGATGAGATCGGCGCCGAGTTCGCGCAGGATGCAGGGCGAGGATTTGTAAGCGGCGCCGTTGCCGCAATCCACGGCGATGCGCAGGCCCTCGAGCGTCTTGCCGCGCGGGAAACTTTGTTTGGCAAATTCCACGTAACGGCCGAGCGCGTCGTCGATGCGCGTGGCGCGGCCGATCTTGCCGGCGGTGGGGCGCACGTTTTCGATCTCGCCGCTGAAGACGAGATGCTCGATCTGCTTCTCGATTTCGTCGTCGAGCTTGTAGCCGTCGTGCCGGAAAAATTTGATGCCGTTGTCTTCGTAAGCATTGTGCGACGCGCTGAGCACGATGCCCGCATCGGCTCGCAGCGAGCGGGTGATGTAGGCCACGCCGGGCGTGGGCAGCGGACCGATGAGCAGCACATCGGCGCCCAGCGACATCACGCCGGCGGCGAGCGCATTTTCCAGCATGTAGCCCGAGAGCCGCGTGTCCTTGCCGATGACGATGGTGGTGCGGCCCGCCGTGTGCCGCTGCGCGCTGCTTTGCGCGAAGACATGCGCGGCGGCGCGACCTAGCTTCAGCGCCGTCTCGACCGTCACGGGCTCGATATTCGCCGTGCCGCGCACTCCGTCGGTCCCGAAGATTTTGCGCGCGGCTTCGTTATTTCTTTTCGACTTTCCCATCGCGGCTGATTTCAAACTGGAAAGCCTGCTTCCGCGGCTGGAACTCGAACCTAGAAGGCAACGTGGTCGCTTCGATGCTCTTTCGGATGACCGCCCACAACACCACGGCGAGCACGAGCGACACGATCTTCGCCTGCCAATGGTTCAGAATCTGACTTTTCATATTTCGAGGAAATGAGCTCGCCGAGCCGCTGCTTGAAGTGTTTGGGGTCGAAGTTTCTTTCGATGTGTCCGCCGTGACAAATGGAAACCACGCCGGTCTCTTCCGACACCACGATGACGATGGCATCCGACTGCTCGGTGAGCCCGAGCGCCGCGCGGTGGCGGGTGCCGAGCGTGCGGTCGAGGTCCACCCGCTGGCTCACGGGGAAGATGCACGCGGCGGCGATCATGCGGTCGTTGCGGACGATCATGCCGCCGTCGTGCAGGGGAGTTTTCGGAAAAAAAATCGTGACGACGAGTTCGGTCGAAAGCTGGCAGTCGATGGCCACGCCATTCTCCGCAAAGCTATTGAGCGCCTGGCCGCGTTCGAGGGCGATGAGCGCGCCGAGCTGGCGATTGGCGAGCTCGAAGGTCATCTCGGCGAGGAGGTCGATGGCCTCGCGACTCTCGCTGTTGCTGAAGAAAAGCTGGTGGCTGCCCAGCGCCGCGAGACCGCGCCGCAGCTCGGGCTGGAAGATCACCACCATCGCGAGCACGAGTACCGCGGAGAGGCCCTTAAAGATCCAGCCGATCACCGGCAGGCCGAAAAATTCGGAGATGAGCGTGCCGCCGAGCACGATGGTGAGCAGCCCCACGAGCACATTGGCGCCGGGCGTGCCTTGGAAAAAATTCCATGTGTAGTAGATGGCCACGGCAAGCAGCGCGATCTCCAGGGCATCTTTCCAGTGCGCGCCGGCAAACTCGGTGATGACGGCGAAGTTCACGGCGCAAGGATGGCTTCCGTCATGCGCAGCGCTTCCGCATTTGGGCGAACGTCGTGGACTCGGATCACGTTGGCGCCGCGCGCGCGGCCGTAGCTGGTGAGTGCCACGGTGGGCCACGCGCGATCCTCCATCGCCTCCGAGCCGAGCACCTTGCCGAGGAAGCTTTTCCGCGACGCGCCGAGCACCAGCGGCCGCCCGGCAACCCGCACGGAATCAAGGTTCCGCAGCAGCGAGAGATTGTGCGCGAGGGTCTTTCCAAACCCGATTCCGGGGTCAAATGCGATTCGCGCGGCGATCATGCCGCAGGCTAGGCAGCGTTGGTAAGTTTGTAAAAAGAAATCCCGGATTTCGGCGCAGACATCGTCGTAATGCGGCGCCTGCTGCATGTCGCGCGGCGTTCCTTGCATGTGCATAGCGATGACGCCCGCGCCGGTCTCGCGCGCCACCTCGATCATCGCCGGATCGCGCAGCCCGCTCACGTCATTGATGATCGCCGCTCCCGCCCGCATCGCCGCCCGTGCGACCGCCGGCTTCGTCGTGTCGATGGAAACGATGACGCGCGGATCGCTCGCGAGCTGCTCAATGACCGGCAGCACGCGCCGCGCTTCCTCCTCCTCGCTCACCAGCGCCGCACCCGGCCGCGTGGATTCTCCGCCAATGTCGATGATCTCCGCGCCTTCCTCCGCGAGGCGCCGCGCGTGTGCCAGCGCCGCTTCCGGGTCGATGAAGCGCCCGCCGTCGGAGAACGAATCCGGCGTCACATTCACCACACCCATGATGAGCGCGCGGCGGGTGAGATCGAATGTGCGAACGGGCGTTTCCCAGCGCATCCGCATGAGATGCAGGACTCTCGCGGAGATTTCAACCGCACCCGCGAAAGGAATTCCCCCAAGAGCGGAACAGGCCGCCCGGGCGCGGTGCGCCACGAGCCGCCGTATCTCGTGAACCCGATCGCGCTCGACGCCTGCACGGGGATCACGCCGCAGATGCGCTGCTTCCTCAACCACGAAAAGCGCGATCCGCTCTCGGGCGAAGTCGGCAAGACGATCGGCTTCGCTGTGAGCCGCAAGCGCGCGACGAAACTGGTGGCGGTGCTGAACGAGGAAGCGCCGCGCCGCTGGCCGGCCGAGTATGGCGCGGGTTCGGCGTTCGCTGTGCAAGTCACGTCGGAGATTCCCGGCGCGCAGCAGATGACGATCGACTTTGCGAACAACTGTCTGAACGGCAAATCCCGCTGGAAGGCCGAAAGGGATTACGACACGAGCCGCACGCGCGTGTGCGTGACGGCCGGCATGATGACGACCGGTTACGACTGCGCCGTGCTGCTCTGCGCCGCCACCGAAATCCAGCGGCACAAATTCCTGGGCATGAAGACGCATGTCTGCGCGTGAGCCATCGGGATCAATTAAGACAAAGAACTCGCTCCCGCGCGCAAGCGCTGCAAACTGCCGCAGTGTTAAAAATCATGTTACGAATTTTTCTCCTCACACTTCTCGCCAGCGCGTCCCTCATCGGCGCCGAGGCTCCGCCGCCAGCCGCCAAACACAGCGAAGACACGAGTGCCGCGCGATTCCCCGCTGACTTGAAGATCGTGCAGGGCATCGTCTTCAAAAAGGTCGGCGACGCGACGCTCGATCTCATGCTCCTCCTGCCTCTGGAGAAGAAATTCGAGAAGTCGCCGCTCGTCGTTTATATCCACGGCGGCGGTTTTGGAGGAGGCGACAAGACCAAGGTGCTGCGTCCCGACGTCATCGGGGTCATCCGCGATTTGAACCGGCGCGGCATCACCTGCGCGAGCATCGAGTATCGGCTCGCCAATGGCGGCGCGGCGACGGTGAACGAGAGCGCGGCCGACTGCAAAGACGCCGTGCGTTTCCTCGTGAAACACGCCGCGCAATACGGTCTCGACCCGGAGCGCATCGGCACCTTCGGCTCCTCCGCCGGCGGCCTGCTCACGCTCGTCACCGCGCTCGGGGAGGATCGGGATTATCCGTGCGATCCGGCGCTCGACGGCCCGCCCGGCAGGATTCGTTGCGTGGCGGCGTATTATCCGGGCACGTCCTTCGTGCATCCGGAGCTGGCCAAGGGCAGCAACTTCGAAAACCCGCGCCGTTTTGTGCCGATCCTCGGCGGCCCGCTCGAGGAGAAGCGCGAGCTGGCAAAAAAACTCAGCCCCGTCGAACTGCTCCGCGCGGACAGTCCCGCCATCTTCCTTGCGCACGGCGACGCCGACAAAGTGATCTCATCGCTCAACTCGACCTTTCTGCGCGACGCCGCGCAGGCGAAGGGCGTGCCGGTGGAGTGCGTCATTTGCAACGGCGCGGGCCACGGCCTGGCGGGCGAGGGGCTCGAGCCCTCGGTGGCGGAGATCAATCAGCGCACCGTGGCCTTCTTTCTCCGACATTTGATTCCGTGAAAGTTTTCGCTGCCCTCGCGTTCGCCCTCGTCGTCTGCACCGCGCGCGCCGCCTCGCCGACGGCCTCGCGGCCCAATGTGCTCTGGCTCCTCGCCGACGATCTCGGTTACGCCGACCTCGGCGTGCAGGGCTGCCGCGATGTGCCGACGCCGAATCTCGATTCGATCGCGCGCAACGGCGTGCGCTTTACCGCGGGCTACGTGAGCGCCCCGGTGTGCAGCCCGAGCCGCGCGGGGCTGGTCACAGGAAGATACCAGACGCGCTTCGGCCATGAGTTCAATCACGCGCTGGCCGATCGCTCGCCGGATGGCGTGGGTCTTCCGCTCGGGGAAAAAACGGCGGCGCAGTGGTTCAAGGAGGCGGGCTACGCGACGGGCCACGTGGGCAAGTGGCATCTCGGCAATCCCGCCTTTGCGCACTACACGCCCAACGCGCGCGGCTTCGACGAGTCGGTCCATTTTCCCGGCGCAAACAAGCTGCCGCCGCTCATCTTCAATCGCAATCGAATGCCCGGGAAGGCCGATGACCGTTACGTGGACGAGGCGATGGGTCGCGAGGCGGCGGCGTTCGTCGAGCGGCATCGCGCCGAGCCGTGGTTTCTTTACGTCGCTTTCGTCACTCCGCATCAGCCGCTGCAGACGCCGCCCGGCACGGAGGACACGTCCATCGCCGGAATGGAACGCCGTAAATGTGCGGCCATGATCGCGCTCCTCGATGGCGCCGCCGGTCGCATCCTCGCGGCGCTGCGCGACACCGCGCAGGAAGAGCGCACGCTCATCGTCTTCCTCAGCGACAACGGGCCGACGGCGAAGAACGGCTCGCGCGCCACGCCGCTTTCAGGCGGCAAAAACACGACGTGGGAAGGCGGCATTCGCGAGCCCTTTCTCATGCAGTGGAAAGGCGTGCTGCCGGCGGGTCGCGTGGTGGATGAGCCGGTCATCTCGCTCGATCTTTTGCCAACCGCGCTCGCCGCCGCCGGCGTGGAAGTGCGCGCCAGCGCGCACCTCGACGGAGTGAACCTGCTCCCGTTGCTCACCGGCAAGACGTCGCAGCCGCCGCACGCCGCTCTATTCTGGCGCTTCGGTGAGCAATGGGCCGTGCGCGCCGGCGATTGGAAGCTGGTGCATGCAAATCTCGCCGCGCAATCCGAAGCCTCCGCGCAGCGCCTGGTGAATCTCGCCGACGACATCGCCGAAGAACACGACCTCTCCGCTGCGCGCTCCGAGAAGGTGAAGGGGCTCCGCAAGCTTTGGGAAGATTGGAACGCCGCAAACGTCCCCGCGCTCTGGCCCAACAGCCGCGAGGAAGGCGCGAAGCCGAAATGACATCCCTCGATAACAAGTGAGCGTCTGGCCGCCAGATTGACGGCATCCGGTTGCGCTGTAAGAATGTCGCCATGACTCGCACTCAAATCCAACTGCCCGACGAGCTTTTCGCCCGCGCCAGAAAGTTATGCGAAGCGCGTGAAATCTCCCTCGCCGAACTCGCCCGCCGCGGCATTGAATACATCCTCAGCGTCCATGCTCCCGAGCCGGACGCGAATCGGGAATGGCAGCCGCCGAAGCCGCGCCGCCTCGGATGGAAGGGCTCAGCGACCCTGAGCTCAAGGCGCAGGCGCAGTGGACGCGCGCCGATCTTTCCCTCGCCCGCCCGCGCAGGAAGTAGCCCATGCTCTCGATCGATGCGAACCTCTTGTTGCACGCTTTCAATCAGGACTCGCCGAGCCATCGGGGCGCTTACGCATGGCTGACCTCGATTCAGCGCGACGAAGACGTGGCGATTTCGGAGTTCATCCTCGCCGAACTCTACGGCCTGTTGCGCAATCCCAGCGTGCTCAAACACCCGCTCTCCGCCGCCGAAGCGGTAGAAGTAGTCCAGACCTATCGCTCGCATCCCCGCTGGCGGCTCATTGGTTTCCCCGCCGAAAGCCGCCCGCTCCACGACGCGCTTTGGCAAAAGGCCCGCGCCAAAGCTTTCGCCTTCCGCCGCTTCTACGATGCCCGCTCCGCCCTCACCATGAGCGCACAGGGCGTGACCGAATTGGCGACGGTCAATGTAAAGGACTTCGACGGGATGGGATTTGCCAGGGTGTGGAATCCTCTCAAAGAGATAGCCACGTGATAAGGCGACTATCTCGCGTAGGTGCAGCAGTTGGCTTGAGACGCCGATGCTGGTGCTCGCGTTCCTCTGGCTTGCGCTCTTTGTCCTCGGAAATCGTCTTTGAATCCGCTGCTGGAGAGGCTTCGGAGCATCTCAGTCGTGTTTAGCGCGAGAAGCTTGTGACGAAGGGCGACAGTGGGACGGCCGTCCCGCGTGCAGTGGGGGCGACGGCCGTCGCTCTGGCGGCCAATGCGACTGGGGCAAAATCCGTCGATGTCGGCACAGGCCGTTCGAGCTCGGCATACCGGTCGTGAATTTGGTCGAGCATCCGCCGCACATGGCGATGCCCCGCTCGCGGACGCAGGACGGCCAGACTTTCATTCACATTACCCCAGCACAGATTTTCGATCGTGACACGGCGTACGCCCCAGGCGTTCATGGCGGCGCGCGAGGGCTTGTAGAGGTCGATGGTGTTGGTCCCGCTCAGCGCCCAGCCGTAATCATCGACACGATAGGTTTCGCCGGTCTCCTGAATCCGAAAAACCGTCCCAGCCGGCCAGCGCGACCAATCAGCCGCGGCGCTGCGGACCGCGCCGGATTGCAAGCGGCCGCCGAGGGCGTTGTGATCTGAGTAAGCGCGGTGATCGCTCTCGGTGTGCGTGTAGGCCGTGGTGCGCACGGTTTGAAATTGCGCGCGCGCCAGCGGCTTCTCGTAAGCGGGCAGCGGTCGCGAGGCGCATCCCGCGCCGAGCAGGCAGCACAGGAGCGCGAAAGCGCGCGGGGCGAGCGGTGGCATTTGCGGAGCGTGAAGTTTGAGGCAGAAACCTCCAGCACGAAATGCGGCCCGCCGATCACGCCGCAAAGAGATGCGAGCGCACTTGAATGAACGCGATCATCTCGAGCAGATCGTCCACGTGGAAAGGCTTGCCGAGGATCGTGCCGTTCACGTTGTTGATGAAGTCATTGACCTTTCCGTTGCCGCGATGGCCGGTCATGAAAACGAAACGCTCGCACAAGTTGGGACGCATGCGTTCGACGGCCCGGTAAAACATGTCGCCCGGCAGCGTGGGCATCATCATGTCGCAGAGGATCACTTCGAAATCCTCGGCGAGCACTTGATGCACGCCCTCCACTCCATTTTGCACGGCGACCACTGTGTAGCCACTCTCGCTCAGGAACTCGGTCATGATCTCTTTGAAGGACGGATCGTCTTCCAGCAGCAGCACCTTTTTCCGTCTCGCGCCGCCGGCATCCGGCCGTGCATGCACGCGCAAAGCGCCCGGACTCTGTTCCGGCTTCGGCGCATTTTCAATGACCGTCCTGGCGGTGGCGATGAGGGACATAACGAAGCAAACTCTTGCGAGGCCGTGTTAAGCAGGGGTCGTGCCTTGGTGCTGCCGCAGGTTTGCATCCACTTTCGCTTTCCGAACTGCGCAGTCGGAAACGCGATTACTGAGCGGGACGATTGGGTTCACGAAAGACACGAAAGACACGAAAGGCTGTGGGGATGCGGATTCGCGAACCGTGCGTGAGCCTTTCACGAGGCGAACTAAACGATGTGGCTTAATCCCAGCGATGCGCCGTCCCACGACCCACGTCATTTTGTGTTTTTCGCGGACTCTCCTTCGGAATTGTTCCGGCTGCGGTCGTTATCGAAACTTGATCCACATGGGCGAGACCCACGCGAGCTGGCCGTCTTTCTGTTCGCCGCGGACGTAGTAGTAGCTGGTCTTTCCGGCGGTCGGCGCCGGGTCCGTCCAGGTAAGCTCCACCTGCGCCTTGTCGGGCGTGGTGGTGTGCACTTCCACGTCGTCTTTCACGATCGTGACTTTTGAAAATGGCGCGGTGCCGTGCAACTTCACGCGAAGCTGCGGCGGTTCGCTGGTGGAGAATTCGTCGCCCATCATGTGCTCCTGGCCGCCGGCGGTGCAGCGGAAGTCGGCGACGATGTTGTCGGTGGCGGCGTAGGTGTGGCGCTGTTTCATGGCTTTGACGACGGCATCGCGCGAGTGGTCCTCGGCGAAAACCATCGCGTAGCTGATGTGCGTGGAGGTGTGGTCGCTGCTCGACTCGAAGGAAAACTTGTAGCCTTTGAGCAGCGCAAGATTGACGAATCCCTTGGGCTCCCAGCCGCCGATCGAGTCGTCTTCCGTGGGGCAGCGCGGGGCGCCGGGGCGCTCGTAATTTTGCCGGCAGCCCTGGTAGATCTCGACCATGGGTTCGACTTGCGGATCGTTGTCGCGCCAGTCGGTGCCCATGCTGGTGGCGCTGGTGTGCGAGGCGCACACGCCGTCGAAGAGGTGCAGGTATTTGTAGAGCATCTGCGTGTCCGGCGCGTGGCCCCCGAAGTCGCGCGCGGTGATCGGCAGCCGCGGCAGGGTGCGGATGCCGCGGCGGGCGAAGACGACATTGCGATGGCCTTCGGGGTAGCGCACGCTGCGTTCGTAGGTGTACATCGGCGCGAAAGAACCGGGGAGGAAGAAGGCGTCGCTCGTCTTCTGCGTGAGCCACCACGGGTATTCGCGGCCGCCGCCGTTGTCGTGATCGCCGCAGCCGAGCCAATCCATCGCGGCCACGTCGATGGCGTAACGCCACATGTCTTCGAGCGGGCCGTCGTTGGCGCCGTCGCCGCTGATTTCGGTGTGGCGGTGAAATTCCCCGCGCATCAGTCGCAGTTCTTTGCCCTCGATTTTCACGCGGAACTCGCGGCAGCGCGCGATGGCCTCGCGCTCGGCGGTGGTGGCGGACGATGGCGCGGGTTGAGCCTCGGGCGCGTGTTTGGAGGCGACGAGTTGCGCAGGCTTGGCGTCGCCGGGCAGGCCGAGGCGGCTCAGGAAAAGATCGTTGTCAAAGGGGTCGGTGTCGGATTCGAGCGAGATATTTCCGCCGGCGCCTTTGCGTTCGATGTGACGGTCCTGCCGGTGGTCGCTGGAGTGCGCGATGAGCAGGCCGCCCTCTTTGAGCGCCACGACGGCGGGCGTGTTGTAGAGCAAGTTATCGCTGTGCGGCACGAGGATGGGGCCGACCCACTGCGCGCCGTCGTAATACGCCGCCCAATTAAACCACAGCGAGCCGAGCGGCGAGCGGAAGTCATTTTGCCGTGAGCGCGCGAAGAGCCACACGCGGCCCGCGGTGTCGGCCACGATGCGCGCCACGTTGTTGTGGGCCGCGTCCTTTTGCTGTTCGGCTTCTTCGGCTTTTTTGCGCGATTCGCCGCCCGGCTCGATCGCGGGCACACGCACATTATTTTGCCGCCGACCCTTCACACCGCCCGGCAATGCTTTGGTGAATCCGCTCGCGGGCTCCATCCACGCGCCATCTTGCAGGATCGCGAGCCCGATCTGCCGGTCGCGATAAAGCCCGATGCCCGTGTTTGCATACGCGCCGAAGTCCTTGCCCCAAGTCGGCCCGCTCTCCTCCCATGCCACCCACAGCGCGCCGTTGCGATCGTAAGTGAGCGCAGGCCGCGCCTCGTAGTCCGGCGAGTTTGCCACCGGGCGCGCGGCGCCGGCTTTTCCCGCGGCGTCAAATTCGCGCAGCCACACGTCGTAGTCGCCTTTGTCGTAAGTATCCCACGCGATGGCGACGCGGCCGTCTTTGCCCGCGGCGATCGCGGGTGCCCAGCAGTTGCCTTTTTGCGTGCTCACCTGCATCGGCGCACTCCAGTCCGCGCCCTCTTGATGGCGCACAAAAATGCGGAACGACTTGTCGCGCGCGCCTTGCCACGCCACCCACACGCGGCCTCGCGCGTCGGTCGCCGCCACGGGCCACACGTCGCTTTCCGGGGAATCGGAAAGCTTCACTTTGTCTCCGAGTTTCCCGTCTTTGAACGCGCGCGCCCAGATGTCGAAGCTCGCCGCTCCATTGTCCGGGAATGCTTTGTAGGTCGCGTTCTCCGACCACACCACCCACACGCGCCCGCTGCTCTCCACAGCCACCGCGCTCTTGTAAATGTCGCGCCCCGGCTCGGTGATCGCCACCGGCTCGCCATTCTTCTCGCCCTTCACGCTGCGCAGCCACAGCCGATCGCCCCCCGGCGCCGTCGCCAGAAATTTCAAGTCCGCGGGTTCTTTGTCGTAACTCTTCGCGCGCTCGTCCCGGTCGAGGCCCGGTGTGTAGCTCGAGAAGGCGATCCACGCCGTGCCGTCGGGCGCCACCGCGGCGCTCGGGTAGTCGTCGTCGCTGCGCGCATTGGTGAGCGGCATCGTCGCGGCGGTGCGTTGGAGTTCCACCGCGCCTTTGAGTTGATCGACGGTCTTTCCAAACGGCACGTCGCCGAGCTTGAAAGCGATCTCGCCTTGCGGTGTCTTGATGGTCACCTGCGAGGCGTCGGTCACGTCCGCAAACGTGAGCAGCACGCCGTTGTCGCTCATCGTCACGCCGCTCTCCTCGGCTTGCGCGCGCTTGCCGCCTTTCTTCGGATTGTTGCTGCGCTTGTCGAGCACGGCGGGACGCGTGCGCGCTTTCCAGCCGGCGACGCCATCGACTTTGTCGTCCTGCGCGAACCGCCAGCCGCCGATCAAAGCGACGCGCCCGGGAGAGACCGCGACCGTTCCGTTCCAAGTGGTGGCTTCCTTGTCATTGAGGCCAAAGCGCACGCGGATGCCGGCATCGCCGGCCAGGGCTGCGGCGGCGGAAAGAGTGAGGAGAAAAGCGGAGAGGATGATTTTCATGGGATGCATACCAACAGCGCAGGATGCACGCGGTTCTCCAAGAAAAAAACGCGCGCTGGCTGTCCGGGGAGCGCGCGGGGACGCGCGCGCTCCCCAGAGCCTCAGTTCGGCGCCGCCTCCTCCTTTGCGCACGCGACCACTTCGGGCGAGCCACGCAGGATGCGGTTCGGACCGACAAGGCGCGCTTCGATGGTGTGCGAGCCGCCGTTGCGCACGTAGGAAGGCAGCGGATAGCGGAAGCCGTGGCGGCCATCGCCCATGCCGCGTTCGCGCAGGTCTTCGCGGAATTCATCCGCTGGCACGCGCGCGATCCAGCCGAAATCCACGTAGATATCCACCTGCGCGGGCTCGGCCGGCTTCGCGCGATCCCACACCGCGCCCACTACTTCCTGGCAGTCCGCTTTTTCGAGCACCTCCTCTCGGCGCGGGGGCTGCGCGGGTGTGAGGCGGCCATTAAAAAGCAGGATACCGAAAGCGAACGCGTGAAAAGTGAGGAGCACATTGGCCGTGCGCCACGCGGGGCCGGCGCCCCACGCGCGCGACTGCTTGTTCCAGCGCGCAAACCAATCGTAGCCGCTCAAGAGCGCGCCGTGGTAGAGGCCGTAGAGGATGTAGCGCAGCTCGAGCCCATGCCACAGGCCCATGAGTCCGAAGGTGAGGAAAAGGCCGGCGTAGTTCGCCGTGAATTTTCCCGCGAACCACTTGCCCTTTGCGGCCGCGAGCAGGAAGCGCATATAGACATGGTCGCGAAACCAAAACGACAGCGTGATGTGCCAGCGGTTCCAAAAGTCGCGGATGTTTTGCGAGAGAAATGGCGCGTTGAAATTTTCCGGCGTGTGAATGCCAAAGAGCCGCGAGATCCCGATGGCAAAGGCGCTGTAGCCAGCGAAGTCGAAGAACAAATAGAACGTGTCCGCATACATGAGCCCAAACTTCGGGAGAAAGCCGGAGTGCTTGTGCAGCGGCGTGATCCAGTGCGCGTGGATGAGGGCGGCGACGATGAACTTGTAGAGAAAGCCGCGGAAGACGCGCGCGATGGCGAAGTCGAGGTCGTCGAGAAATTCCACGCGCGTGCGGACGTGGCGCCAGTCCTGAGAAAAACGGCGGTAGCGGTCGATGGGGCCGGAGGAAACCGTCGGGAAGAAAAAAAGGAACGCGAAGTATTGCGGCAGTGAGAGCGACTTGATCACGCCGTCGCGAATGCTGAAGACGACATCGAGCGCGCGGAAGGTGACGTAGGAAATGCCGAGGAATCCAAACGCGGCGTCGGGCACGAGCATCGGCAGCGTCTTGGCCGCGGCTAGCGGCAGGATCGCGAGCGCGAGCGCGAGCGGGAAAATGGCGCGCGATTTCCAGCGCAAAAATCCAAACGCGACCGCGCCTTGAAACGCCGCGTAGCCGAGCACGATCCAGATTTCGCGCACCTCTACGCCCGGCCGCACCGCGAGGTCTTCGCCGAACTGCAAAATCAAGATGACAACCGTCGCGAGCAGCAACCACCAGCGCCCCGCGCGACCGAACAAACCAAGCAGCACCGTCGGCACGGCCGCATAGAGCATGAGGCCGAAATAGATGAAGTCGCCGAAAGGGATCATGGGAAACGCGGAACGCGGAACGCGGAACGCGGAAAGATTCGGGACGTCTTTCTTTACGCGGTACGCGTTCCCCGTTCCGCGTTCACAACACCTCCCCGAGCTTGCGGCGGTCGGCCTTGCCGTTGGCCGTCATTGGGAAGGCGTCGAGATAGAGAAATTTCCGCGGCACCATATAGGCGGGCAGCCGTTCGCCGAGGCGCGTCTTGAGGCGCGCGGTGTATTCAAAATCCGAGCCAGTCTTTTCCCCGGCGAGCACCACGATGGCGGCGAGCGCGTCGATGTTTCCCTTCTTCATCACGGGCAGGACCACGGCATCGGCGATCTCGGGGAGCGCGCGCAAGTTGGCTTCGAGATCGCCGAGCTCGATGCGGTAGCCGTTCACCTTCACCTGGCTGTCCATGCGGCCTTCGAAAAAAATGAGTCGCTCGCGTTCGCGGCCCCAATCGCCGGTGCGATACGCGCTCACGCCATCGAGCGGCGGAAACACTTTTGCCGTGAGGTCGTCGCGGCCGAGGTAGCCGGGGCTCACGTTGGGCCCGGCGATCACGATCTCGCCGCGCTCGCCTTCCGCCGCACGCTTTCCATTTTCATCGAGAATGACGACGCGCGTGCCGGGCATCGAGTAGCCGACGGGCAGCGGCGACCACTGCTCGATGAGCGCGCGATCGACGCGCACCGATGTCGTTGCCACTGTCGCCTCGGTTGGGCCGTAAGTATTCCACACCTCGGCGCGCGGGAAGCGCTCGAGGAGTTGCGAGGCGGTGTCCGGCGCGAGCGTCTCGCCGCAGAAAAGAAAGCGCTGCAAGGACGGCAGCATCGGCCCGGCAAAGGTGCGCTCGATCAGACACATCTGCGCGAAGCTCGGCGTGGAGACCCACGTCGTGACACCCGACACCGCAAAGGCCGCGTAAAGTTGCTTCAAGTTGGCGACGTGATCCTTGGTGATGCTGAAGAGCGTGCTGCCGGTGACGAGGCTCGGGTAGAGGTCCATCACCGAGAGGTCGAAGGAGAACGGCGCTTGATTGAGAAACGTCTCGCTCTGGGTGCCAAAGTTTTGCTCCGCGAGCATCCACGCGATGAAGTGTTCGAGATTTGCGAGCGTGATGACTACGCCCTTCGGCTCGCCCGTGCTGCCGGAGGTGAAGAGGATGTAGAACGGTTCGTCGCCCTCGACGCGGCGCGGCGTGCCGGGGCGCGGCTCGGCCACGATCTCCGCCACGCGCGCCGGCGTGAGCGTCACCGCGGCCCGCGCCGTGGCCACGATGCGCTCGACGCGCTGCGCCGGGATGGAAGTATCGATGGGCACATAAGGCCGGCCCGATTTCACCGCGCCGAGAAACGCCACGAGCATCTCGGGCTCCTTGTGCCCGTGAACCGCCACGGGTGCGCGGCTTTCGCCGAACTCCGCGTCGAGCCACGCCGCGAGCGAATCCGAGTGCGTGAGCAGCTCGCCGTAAGTGAGCGTGCGGCCCTCGCTGACATGCGCGGCGCGGTCCGGCGCCACTTTGCCCCAGAGGTTGATTTGTTCGATCAAGTGCATGGGAGGAGGAAGTTCCAAGTTCCAGATTCCAAGTTCCACTTAAGTTCCAGGATTCAAGGAAGGAAATTTCAAGGAGCGGCGATCCGCAGGATGACGCTGTTTGAAATTTGCCCCCATGAAATTTGAAAATTAAATGGAACTTGGGATTTGGAACTTGGAATTTCTTTCCGACTCGCGCGCTAAAACTCTTGGTAAACAAACGGCGGCGTCGAAAAATCCCCGCGCCCGTAAAGCGCCACGAGGCCCGCGACGATGGCGAGGTAATACACCGTGACCAAAATCACCCGCGCCCGCGGATGGGCCTCCATCCAGTGTTCCAGCGCCTTCACGCCGCGAGCCGGCGCTGCACGTCTTCGATGAGCTTCCTCGGCGTCGCCCATGCCTCGCGCTCAAATTCAGCGGGCGAAATCTCGACGCCCAATTCCTGACCGAGCGCCACAATGAGTTGCACGGTCTTCATTGAGTCGAGGATTTGCAGGTCGTAGAGGGCGAGGTCGCGATTGGTGCGCACTTCGGCGGTTTCCGCCACTTCGGCGAGCACGTCGAGGATCTTGTCGGTGGGGTCGGTGGATGTCATGGGGGAGGGGAGGACAGGTTGGCCGCGATCACAGATTGGTCAAGCGCCCGTGAAAAAAGTCGTCAAGCTTTTGGTTGTAGTAGATCCACCCCCGCGGCCCGAGGTGGTCGAGATTGTCGGAGAAAAAATTCGGATCTTCTTCGTTCTGCTTGAAGTACACCAGCGGCACGTGATAGCGGCCCGTGAGCGCGCGCAGCCGATCTTCGTAGGCCCCGCGAGCGGATTTTGAGACCCCGAAATTTTCGAGATCGCGCCCATGCACAGGCATGCTGAGGATGAGCGGCACGGCGCCCAGTTCGCGCAGCGCGCGCAGCACGAGTTCAAAGTCCGTCCACTCATCGGCCTTTGCCATCGACGCCAGAAACGCCTTGTCGCGCGACCCCCTGGGTCGCTTCGCGAGCAATGGAGCCGCGGTTTTTTTCGCCCTGGCCTTCATGGTCCGGGCGACCACGCCGGCGCGCTTGAAGGTGGCACCCCAGTCGAGCTTGCGCGGATGTTTCTCCGCACTGAGCGGCGCGCGGATTTCTTCGATCCGGCCGGCGGCTTCAAAGTGATCCTGCGCGCGGCCGATCCAGACTTGCAACGCGCCGAAAGGAAACAACGCGGTGTAGAGGATGCGATCGATGAGGGTGTCGCCCGCGAGCCGGCGCAGCGCGGAGTGCAGGAGCCAATTATCCTCGAGCGTCTTGGGATACTCGATCATGCGCCGCGCGGCATCGCCCTTGAGGCTCGGGCTGATGGCCGCGCTGAAGGCCAGCTCGTTTGCCTGCAAGTCGGAGAAATTTCCGGCGTAATAACCAGGGTCCACTTCCTCCGCAAAAAAGGAACTCGGCGAGAGTGAAATCGCCAGCTTGCGACCGTGAAGATCGTTGCCCACCGCGACGAGTTTTTGCAGCACCGCCAGCGCGGTGGTGCCCGGCTTGCCGATGGGGAACACGCGGAACCCTGTCGGGTAATCGAGGAAAAAATCGCTGGCCTTGTTGGGCACCTCCTTCACCAGCTCCGAGCTGCCGTAAAGCAAGAGCAAGTCGTCGCGGGCAAACGCCTCCTTTTGCAACGCCACGCCCTGGAGTTTTGCGCTGGAAAAATCCGTCGCCAGCGCGTGCACGAACTGCCGCTCGAGCCGCCACGCGCGCGCGAGCCCCACGGCGAGCGCGATGCCAGCGAGGGCGATCGCGCACAACGCCGCGAGGAGATGCGGCCGGCGGGGGGAAGTCATTGGGTTGATCCTACGCCGTCGAATGCAACAGCGCGGCCGTGTCGATGACGGCGTCCGGAAAAGCGGACGGCGCGATGGGTTGGCCGGGCCGGATGCGGCGCGTCTGCGTGAAGGCGCCGTGCGCCGGCGCGGAATAAACTTCGATGACGCGCTCCGGCAGATTCACGATCCACACTTCGGGAATGCCGGCCCGCGCATAGAGTGGCAGCTTGTCTTCGCGGTCGATGAGCATCTTCGAGTCGGCGACTTCAATGAGCAGGAAGACGTCTTCGGGCCGCGGGAGATTCGTGCAGTAGAAATCTTCGCGCGGGCGCAGCAGGAGCAGGTCGGGCTGCGGTTCGGTGTGCTCCGCAAGATGCATGGAATTTTGGACGCTGGTGACCCAGCGATCGCGACCGAGTCGCTCGAAGAGACGGAGGAGGCGGTTGACTGAACCTCCGTGGGATGGACCGATGGGCATCATATTGACGATCACGCCGTCGAGCAGCTCCACGCGGTCGTCTTCATGCAGCACGCCGACCTCGGCCATGCGATGATACTCCTCGACGGTGAGGCGGTGAAGTGAGGCGGCGATCATGCGCGCATCATGCCAGAGCGCTGAATGGTGGCAAACCGTTTTGCGCTTGGCCGGCGCGGGTAGCGGCGGCGCGGCGGCACCGGAAGTGTCTGCGGCACCCTCGCCCCAGGAGCTGGCGGCCACACACACCGTTCCTGCTCACAGCCGCGACACGAGCAGTTCGCGTTGGAAGATGAGCTCCTTGGGCAGGCGGTCGTGCAGGGTGAGGAAGAGCTCGGTCTGCGAGATGAGTTCGCGGCGCCACTCGGCGGCGTCGATCTTCATGCACTGCTCGAATTGTTCGCGCGAATAATCGAGCCCCGTCCAATCGAACTCCCGGTAGCGCGGCATCCAGCCGATCTGCGTCTCGCGCGCGGGGGCGCGGCCGCGCGTGCGGTCGATGATCCAGCGCAGCACGCGGAAGTTTTCGCCGAAACCGGGCCAGAGAAATTTGTCGTCGCCGTCTTTGCGGAACCAATTGACGTGGAAGATGCGCGGCGGGTCGCGCAGGTCGCGGCGGATGCCGAGCCAGTGGTTGAAGTAATCGCCCATGTTGTAGCCGCAGAAGGGGAGCATCGCCATCGGGTCGCGCCGCACCTGTCCCACGGTGCCGGCGGCGGCGGCCGTCATCTCCGAGCCCATGGTCGCGCCGAGATAGACGCCGTGGATCCAATTAAAACTTTGGAAGACCAGCGGCATCGTCGTCGCGCGCCGTCCGCCGAAAATGATGGCGCTGATCGGCACGCCCGCCGGATCGGCGGCTTCCGCGGCGAGCACGGGATTGTTGGCCATCGGCGCGGTGAAACGGCTGTTGGCGTGCGCGGCTTTTTCTCCCGATTCGGGAGACCATGCTCTGCCTTTCCAGTCCAGGAGCCCATCGGGCGGTGGCTCGACTTTTCCTTCCCACCACACGTCGCCGTCGGGGGTGAGCGCGACGTTTGTGTAAATGGTGTCGCGCGCGATGGTCTTCATCGCGTTGGGATTTGATTTGTAATTGGTGCCCGGCGCGACGCCGAAGTAGCCGGCTTCGGGATTGATCGCATAGAGCCGGCCGTCGGCGCCCGGTTTCATCCACGCGATGTCGTCGCCCACCGTCGTGATCTTCCACCCCGAGAACTGCGCGGGCGGGATGAGCATCGCAAAGTTGGTCTTGCCGCACGCGCTCGGAAATGCCGCGGCCACGAACGTCTTTTCGCCGTCGGGCGACTCGACGCACAGGATGAGCATGTGCTCCGCCATCCAGCCCTGCGCGCGCCCGAGATAACTGCCGATGCGCAGCGCGAGGCATTTCTTTCCGAGCAACACATTGCCGCCGTAACCCGAGCCCACGGAGATGATCGTATTGTCCTGCGGAAAGTGCGCGATGAAGCGGCGCTCGGGATTGCAATCGAGCACGCTGTGGATGCCGCGGTTGAAATCGTCGCTCGCGCCGAGTTCCTCGAGCGCCACGCGGCCCATGCGCGACATGATGCGCATGTTGAGGACCACGTAGATCGAGTCCGTGATCTCGACGCCCACCGCCGTGAGCGGCGAGCCCGGCGGGCCCATGAGGTAGGGCACCACGAACATCGTGCGGCCCTTCATCGCGCCAGCCAGCAGGCCGTAAAGCCGCTCGTACATTGGGCGCGGCGCCGCCCAGTGATTGGTCGGACCCGCTTCATCCTTTGCCGGCGTGCAGATGAAAGTGCACTGCTCGACGCGCGCCACGTCGTTGGGATTCGAGCGGTGATAGTAACAACCGGGCAGCTTGTCTTCGTTCAATTTCGTGAGCACGCCCTGCTCGACGGCTTGCGCGGAAAGGTGATCGCGTTCCGCCTCCGACCCATCGCACCAGAAGACGCGATCTGGCGTCGCGATGCCGCGGATTTTTTCCACCCACGCGCGGAGATGTTCGTTCGTGGGCAAGTCCTGGCCGAAGCTCGTCGATGTCATGCGCCGAGCATGGTCTGCGCGTGCGGCGAAAGGCAACTCGGGGAAGCACGCGCGTCCCGCGTGTTGGTCGCGGCGTCCCGCCGCGACGGACTTCCTGCAGCGTGCGATCCGGGCAAGAGTTCCGGGCCTGGAGGACATGCCGGCGGGTCTTCGCGGTGCGGAGCTGGCCGGACCGGGCGCCGCGGAAAGTTCGTCGCGGCGAGGACGCCGCGACCAGCGCGCGGGACGCACGCGCTCCCCGAAGCGATCACGTCGCAATTGCGGTCCGCCGCGCGACCGGTTATCTCTTTCCCCGCATGGCCCGCTACAGCTCCAGCAATAACGAACCGTTCACGCGCTGGAATAACATCCCGGTCTATCTCACGACGATTCTGACCGCGTTATTCGTCGCGGGCCTGCTACTCACCGCAGTGTTCGGCGCGATGCACAGTCCGCTGCTCCGGTTGCTCGCATTCGAGATGCCGCTTATTCCGG
This sequence comes from Chthoniobacterales bacterium, assembly GCA_038238555.1. Classification (GTDB taxonomy): domain Bacteria; phylum Verrucomicrobiota; class Verrucomicrobiia; order Chthoniobacterales; family Chthoniobacteraceae; genus JANNXQ01. Next base: position 94,767 of record JBBRXP010000001.1, read on the forward strand.
TGTGGTCGGTTTGGCGCGTGGCGACTTACGTCTTCGTCGCGCAACTCAGTTTCTTCACGCCTTTCGCCATCCTATGCTTTTACTGGTGGAGTCTCGGCATCGAGACACATCTCGGCCGGCAGCGGCTCGGGATGCTGCTCGCCGCGCTGACGCTTTCGGGGCCGGTGGTGGGCGAGCTGTGGTGGGTGGTCGGCGTACGCTCCATCTCGGCGGGCAACTACGCCTTTACTTGTGGGCTGCTCGTCGCCTTCTCCACCCTGTATCCCAGCACCGAAGCGTGGGGCTGGGTGCCTTTCAAGTGGATCGCCTTTGCGTGCATCCTCTGCGGTTCGCTCATGCTCCTCGCCGATCGCGACTGGGTGCAGCTCTCGCAACTCTGGGCCGCATGCGCCATCGGATTTCTTTACATCCGCCACGCCAAGGAACGCGAATACGACGACTTCCAATCGCCCTTCGCGGGGCTCCGCAAATGGTTTCAGCGCAAGCCCAAACTGCGCGTGCTCCCGAGACCCGCCGCGGTGCATCGCAGCGCGCAGGCCGACAGCACGGCGAGCGAGATGGACACATTGCTCGACAAGATCGCCCGCACCGGCCTCGCGAGCCTCTCGGCGAAAGAGCGCGCCCGGCTCGAGAAGGCGCGCGAAGCTTTGCTCAAAAAAGACGCGCGGTGAGTGGCCCGCAGAGTGGCGCAGGCTTCTAGCCTGCGTTCCAAAAAGGAGCGCACAGCGCCATTGATCCGACCTTGAGCCTCGTGGTTCCGTGCTGGAACGACGCCGCCGCGCTGGGCGTTCTTTTTGAAAAACTCGGAGCGTTGCGCGGCATCGCGGAGATCGTGGTGGCCGAAGCCTCCGAAGCCGATGAAGCGCGCATCGCCGCCGCTGCCGCCGGCGCGAAAGTCGTGCATTGCCCGCGCCCAAATCGTGGCGGGCAAATGAACGCCGGCGCGCGGCTCGCCACCGGCGACGCGCTGCTCTTTCACCACGCCGACACCGACCTCTCGCAGCCGCATGTGAGCGCGCTGCTAGCCGCGATGCGCGATCCCGCCGTGGTCGGCGGCGCCTTTCACCGCAAATACGATGGCCGTCACCCGGGCTTCGACTGGTTGGAAAAAGTGGCGCGCGCGTGGACCCGGTTCGGCGGCACATTTTACGGCGACCAATCGCTCTTCGTGCGCCGCCGCGTCTTCGAGCAGTTGGGCGGGTTCGCCGAGATCCCGCTCATGGAGGACGTGGAATTCTCGCGCCGCCTGCGCCGCGCCGGCCGCACCGTGGTGCTCGACCCACCCATCGCCACCTCGCCGCGCCGCCACGAGCGCCGCGGCCCGTGGCGCACCACCGCCGGCAACGCCGCGCTGCTCGCGCTCTACCGACTCGGCGTGTCGCCCGAGCGCCTGCACCGTTGGTATTACCGCGGCGCCGCCCCGCCGGAACGAAGATGAGTTACCAACATTTCCAAGCGTCAATTGACACAACGCACGCTTTCCCGCACGCTTCGAAATATGACTTCACTTCCTGTTACCCAAGCCCGTTCCAAGCTCTACCAACTCCTCGATGAGGCTGCCGATTCTCACGAACCCATCCAGATCACTGGCAAACGTTCCAATGCCGTTCTCGTGTCAGAAGACGATTGGCGCAGCATCCAGGAGACCCTCTACCTCCTCTCGATTCCCGGGATGCGCGACTCCATCCGCAAGGGCATGGCTGAACCGCTTGGCAAAGCCTCCACCAAACCGGGCTGGTGAGTTGGTCCATCGCCTACACCAAGCAAGCTCAGAAGGACGCCAGAAAGATTGCGTCCTCGAATCTCAAATCCCAAGCCCAACGTCTTCTCGACGTTATCGCCAGGAACCCATTCCAGAACCCGCCTCCCTACGAGAAACTTGTCGGAGATTTGGCAGGCGCTTATTCACGCCGCATCAACATTCAGCACCGGCTTGTGTATCAAATCTATCCTGCCAAACGCACCGTCAAAGTCCTCCGAATGTGGACTCACTTCGAATGAGCGCAAGGCCCAGGTTCGTTAGTACACCATCACCACCCAGCCCCCCATCTCCCGAGCTTTTCCATTTGGGATCCGGCTCTGGACGGAAACCGGAAAGCGGCGCGTTACTGAAACCGATCGGTACCGGCTCCTTGTCTTCGAACTCCGAATAAAGGATCGGCCCGGTGTTATCCACCACTCCGGCATCGCCCGCCGCGCCGAGGCCGGTGGCGATGACACTCGAACTCCACGTCCTGGCCCTCGCGTCGTAACGATAAAGCCGAATGCCGCGCGCGTCGGCATCGTAACCAAAGACGGTGTGACGCCGCGCATCCACGGCGAGCAGGCGCGTCAATGGCTCTTCACCCATCGTGCTGCCAGCCCACGAGCGGCCCGCGCGTTTGGCGCACTGCGGGAGTCCGCGCGGGTCGAGGTAAAAGAGGAAGTGCAAGCCCGAGTCCACGAGCAGACCGCCGTTCCGATCGACTTCCACCGTATTCACCGCGACTTGGATGAACATGCTGCCATTCCAGATTTCCGCGGAAAGCGAATTGCCTGAGATCGACCAAAGGATCCTCGCGCTCTGATCCCAAGCCAGCGGCGCGCCGGCGGCGGAAGTGACGGGCGCCCGGCCACGCAAGGCTCCGGCACTGACTGAGGTGCGCTCGTAACGGAGCAAGGGCTGCGGTTCATCGGCCCACTTCCACGCAAAGGCCGCGCTCGTCGAAACCAATGCTGCACAGAAGATCGAGGCGGTCCTTTTCACGGGCATGTTTGTAGGGCCGCGCGGCCCGGAGTCAAACCGTCATTCCACCGGCGCAGCGATGTGTGTAGGCTGCGCGCACATGCCATCCGATCCCGCTGCACCGGCAACCAAGTTCGACGCGAGCTACGTCACCGCGATGTCGCACTTTTATCGCGGCGAACTGGGGCGCATCATGATCTGGCGGCAGCGGCTCGACGTCACCACGAGCTGGGCCATCACGGTCACGTCCTCGATCTTCACCATCGCCTTTTCCTTCCGCGATGTGCCGCACCTCATCTTCTTTTTTAATATCGCCGTCGTCTGGATGCTCCTCTGGATCGAGGCGCGCCGTTACCGTTTCTACGATGCCTTTCGTGCGCGGGTGCGAATGCTCGAGGCGCATTTCCTAGTGCCGATCGTGGCGCAAAATACCGAGATGCTCCAAGGCGAATGGCAGAAGCTGGTGTGCGAAGATTTGCTGCTCCCGAGTTTCAAGATCAGCCGCTTCGAAGCCGTCGGCCGCCGGCTCAAGCGCAATTACATCTTCATCTTCGCCATCATCCTCGTGGCGTGGGTCACAAAAATTTTCCTGCACGCGAGCCCGAAGATCGAATCGTTCCGTTCGTTCTACCTTGCGCTGCACATCGGCACATCGATCCCGAGCTGGTTCGTTGCATTCATCTTCGTCGGCACCGTGAGCACTGTCATCGGCATCACCGTTTACATCGGCAAGCGATCCAGCGGCGAGATCAGCGAATTCGGCGCGCACCGCTCGTTGTGGCGGATCTAGCCCAAGCAGCGCATCTCACAGAGACTTGGAAAGTCGGCACAATCGCACCCGCCTAATTCCGCTTCCACGTTGCAGAACTTCTACCTCAGGAGGTAAAACTCGAAGCTCCCCGGGAACCCTTTCAATTCGTGCCGGTCCGCGAACGGTTCGAGCGGAAGGTGCGTTCCCAGCAGCGCCCGTGCATCTGCGGTGAAGCAGAATGCGACGCCGACGCTGGCGGCAAACTTTTCGGCGCGAAAAATAAAGTTCACCTCCGGTCCCATCAGGCACTCCTCGCCCATGCTTGCTGCGCCGCCGACTGAGATCGTCCCGTGATGTACGATGATCCGAAACTTCGGCTCCGCCTGCGATAATCTCGATCTTCGCGTAGCAGTCGCGGCGATTGCAGCGAACGGTGAAGACTTGACCGACCCGCACGGGGAGGCCATGGAGCTTTTCAAAATAAGTTTTCTCATCGAAAGGCTGGCCGCCGTTGACAGCGGTGATGTCGTCGAATTTCGCCTGCTCGCGGTGCAGCCCGTTGCGCCACTGCTGCTGCTCCGTGGAATCGATGGACCGAAAGACGAGTTCGCCAACATGCACGATATTGCCCGCATCGCGCACCGACGCGTTCATGTATTTGCGTTGAGATTCGGAGAACAAGTCCAACATCAGATCACTACCCGCCGTCTCCCGTGTCTCCGCACCTCGTTCGAGGGAGACACGACTGTGTTGGACGCTGAAGTGAGCCTCCCCCAGGCGCACGCCCTCTCCGGTTAGCTTGAGCAAGCCTTCCTTGGTTTGAAGCGCCCATCGGATGCCGACGGTGTTGATTGCGGTCAACGGCAGATCCATTTTTATGGATTGGCCGGCGGCAAACGACATCTCGCGATGATATTCACCCCCGGGTGCTTCGGCGCGCACAAGAAAGGTGCCTGCCGGTATGCCTGCTGCCGTGAATTGACCGCCGCCGTTCGTGCGCACCACGACTCCAGTATCGCAGATTCGCACAATCGCGTTAGCGGCGGGTCTTCGGCTTGGAAAGCGAACGCACCCAAGGAACGATGCCTCTGTTGCTTTCGTTAGCGGTTCGAGCTTGTAGTCACGGTGGAGCACGCCAGCCTGAGCAAAAGGTACTTCGTCGCGAATCTCAACGCAACCGGGTGCGTTGAGTCGCAGTACAGCCGACGGTCGATCTCTTCCGATTCCGGTTACACAAACGCCTGACGGCCGCACGACTGGGTCGATCTGATTCTCTATAATGCAGGCTACATCGCCGTGCGAAAGTGACGGCGGATATTGGATGTGCACCACAAGGTAGTTGGATGCGCGAAGCTTATCTTTTTCCACCGGCTTCAAATAAGCGAGCAAGCCGGCAACATCCCCGGCCTCGGTCAGCTCCCGTAGAACTTTTACGTCCGGTTTGAACTGCACCGCTAGTGTAGTGTTCAGTAAATAAAAGGTCATAATTATTTCGGCGTTTCTGCTTCGATCTTGAGGCGGGCGGCCTTGATCTTGGCCAGAATGGCGGCGCCTTGGGCTTTCCACACGTAGCGCGACGGGCGCAGATTGCGC
>JBBRXP010000002.1:0-95989 GCA_038238555.1 Chthoniobacterales bacterium
ACCGGGTCGAACGATTTTTCAATAAGCTCAAACAATTCCGCCGCCTCGCCACCCGCTACGACAAGCTGGCGAAAACCTTCTTCGCCGCCGTCTGCCTCGTCGCCGCTTTTCTCATCATCAAGAATTCGTGAACACGGCCTAGCCTGCGTGTTATGCGAGCACCACGCATCCGCTCTAAACCACTGACAATTTATGGAGTGCTCGCGAGAGGATTCGAACCTCCACGGGTTGCCCCACACGGTCCTGAGCCGTGCGCGTCTGCCAGTTCCGCCACGCGAGCGTTTTTCGAGGCCGCGGATATTCGTGGTGCAGCAATCGGTTTGCAAGTGTGCTTTTCCGTCCTGCACTGCCGGAACGGTGTAGAAGAGCACAACGAGCATGGCTGGATGCTATCGCGCGCCGATTTCTTCCGTTAGCGCTCTGACGGCTCGCCATGATGGCGCCGCTCGTGCAGAACACGGGCCCTGAAAATCTGCGACCTCACTCAGTTTTATTCACCGGTGAGTGGCGGGGTGAAGCGTTACCTCTCGGAGAAAGTGCGGCACGTGCGCGAGCGGACTGCGGAGGATGAACACATCCTCATCGTCCCTGGCGACCGAGATGAAATGACGCCAGCAGAGCGGTCGCGGACTTACACGATCAAGTCGCCGCTCATCTCGCGCACCTCACGTTACCGGGCCTTGCTGCGGCTCGAGGCAGTCGAGCGCATCCTCGAGACGGAGCGGCCGGACGTCGTCGAGAGCGGCGATCCATATCAGGTGGCTTGGAAGGCGGTGTACTCCGGCGCGGCGCTCGGGATTCCTGTCGTGGCCTTTTACCACTCGCACTTTCCGGAGGCTTACCTGCGCAGCACGCGGAGATTTCTCGGCAGCACGGCGGCGGAATTTTTCGTGGATCTCGCGCGGCGGTATGTGCGCAATCTCTATAACCGATTTGAGCGCACCATCGTGCCTTCCTCCGCGCTGGGTGCCGTGCTCGCGGAGTGGGGCGTGCGCAATGTGGCCCATAGCGATCTGGGCGTGGATACGGAGGTCTTCCGGCCCGATCGCGCGTCGGCCAGTAATGTGCGTGCGGAATTTGGCATCCCAGCCGATCACACGTTGCTACTCTACGTCGGTCGGCTCGCGCACGAAAAAAATACGAGGACGCTCTTCGACGCGTTCCGCGAACTTTCCCGCGCGCAGCTTGGACGCTTCCACCTCCTCGTGGTCGGCGACGGCGCGCAGCGGCGCGAGCTCGAAGAGTTGCGCGCGGGCAGAGCGGCGATCACCTGGGTGCCGTTCTGCGCGGAGCCCGAGAGGCTGGCGAAGCTCTACCGCGCTGCGGACCTCTTCGTGCATCCGGGTGTGCAGGAAACATTTGGCCTGGTCGCGCTCGAGGCGCAGGCGTGCGGCACGCCGGTCATCGGCATCCGCGGCAGTTACATGGACCGCATCATCCACACCGGCCAGGCGCACTGGGCCGCAGCAAACACCCCCGTCGCGCTGGCCTCAGCCATCGTTGCGCAATCTTCGGCGACGACGCGCGATGATCCCGCCCATCTTCACCGCAGCATCTCTTCTCGCTACTCGTGGCAGGGAGTTTTCGATCGCTTGTTTGACCTCTACCGCGAAGTCATCCAAGACTACCGCAGACGCTGACGCATGAAGGATGACAAACGAGTTGAGATTCGGAAATTCCAGGCCGCTGACCGTGCCCGCGTGCGCGAGCTGTGCTGCGAGACGGGCTTCCTCGGCAACCCCATCGACCCGGCTTTTGAGGACCGCGAACTTTTCTCCGACTATCTCACCGCTTACTACACAGACTGGGAGCCGCAGAGCGCCTTTGTCTTACTGGTCAATGGCGACATCCGCGGCTACCTGCTCGGCTCGCGGCATCCCTTTCGGCAGCAGGTGTACAATCTCTACAACAACGTCGCCCTCTTCCTGCGCTGCCTCGTCCGCTACCGGCGCTACAACGCCGCGTCGAAAAAATTCGTGCACTGGATTCTGCGCAACGCATGGCGCGAAGTGCCCGCCGCGCCGCGCCGCGCCGCGCACCTTCACATCAATCTCCTGGCCGATGCCCGGTGCGTGGGCAGCACCCGCGCGATCATGGATGCCTATCTCCAGTATCTCCACGCGCGCGGCGAGAAAAGCGTGTATGCCCAGGTAGTGGTCTTCGAAGACCGGCGCGGGACCAAGGTGTTCGAGCGTTACGGCTTCAAGGTGCTCAATAGGTCCGAGATCACCAAGTATCGCGGCATCCACCCCGAGCCCGTCTATCTCTGCACCATCGTCAAGAACCTCGACGAGAATAACCAACTCTACTCCAGGGTAAGTTAAGCTTCAGTCCTGGCCGGTGCGCTTGAGCACGAGGGAAATCATCCGCACTAAATCGTCCGTGAGCACTGGCTTGAACATTACCAGTGCGTCGATGCCGCCGAGAAACTCGTTCACTTTCGGATTGTCGGCGTGCGCGGTAACGAAGAGGAAACGATCCGCGAGGTGCGGCTTGGTCTTCTTTACTGCGAGAAAGAACTTATCGCCGGGCATCGTCGGCATGAGCATGTCGCAGATGATCACATCGAAATCCATATCCATGACCTCGCGCAATCCCTCGAGGCCATTGGTGGCGGTGGTTACTACAAAATTCCGCGAATCCAGGAGCGCCTTAAGTGTGTCGGCCAATTCGATGTCGTCGTCGAGCAGGAGGATGCTCTTGATCTCGAGGTCCGATCCGGCCGCGAGTTGTTTGCGAAAAAAAGGGGTGGCCGTGGGAGCAATCATGGGGCTGCCTTCCTAGCAGCGATGATGCCAGCGCTACTCCTTACGCGGCCAAGCTTTGAAAGCGGCGGCGCTGTCGGGCTTGCACGCACACCGCCAGGCCCAAAACACCCGCGAGCGGAAGGAGTGCCGAACCCTCGGGGATGGGCGAGGCAACTGGCGGCGCTCCATCGTAAGTCAAGCCGAAGGAAATGCCGTCGTTGAAATAGTGACAATCCGGATCCAAACCGAAGGCGATGTTGCCTCCGTTGTTGATGTAACTCGTCAAGGCCGTCAATTCTTGCGAAGTGAAGTTATAAGTATAAGTGCTCGGTGTGTTACTAAATGCCTTGCCGAATAACTTGGTGTCCGAGGTTCCGGAGGCGACCAGCCAGTTGGGATCGCCGTGATAACGTGCGCTGACAAAGTCGTCGGTGATATCGGTTACCGGAATGCTGGCAGTCGGATCGTCCACAAACGATGCGACGCCGGGGTTCTTCGCGGTGTCGAGTAAGTGGGCGAAGAGCTTGTTGGAAGTAGTGTCCCAGTTCGCAATGTTAGTGAAGGTGAGCGAAGCGGACAGAATCGTCTCCTTGGGAAGGTTATCCAGGCGCCACGTATAGACCATGTGATGATCGAGGTCGTTAAGATCGATCGGGTTGGGGGAATAACTCAGTGTCGTGAGGACAGCGCGCGCCGGGCTGAGCGATGCTCCCAGGAAACCGAGGGCGGCTATTGCGGGCAGCAGGGAGAGGTAGTTTTTCATTTCCATTTTCTTCCGGCGTTCGAGGCGCGCAGAATAGAACTCTTGAGCTTTGGAACGCCAGATAAAAAACTGAGAAATCAGGGATCGGCTTACGGGAATTCTGCACGTCGGCTTGAGTCCTACAGCGGCGGCACGCAAAGCTTAGTGGCTCGCCCCGCCCGCGGGGAGAGCCTGTGTCGCCTTCGCGAGTAATCGCGCTTCCTCCGGCAGCAACTGCGCTTGCCGGCTGAGTTCGAGATACCTGCGCGCTTTTTCCGGGTCGCGATTCGCCGAGAGAATGAGTCCATAAAAGAGGGCAATGGCGGGCTGCTCGAGTTGGGCGGCAGGGAGCGCCTCGAGGGCTTGCAGCGCTTCGGCGAAACGCTTTGCGCCATGGAGCGCGAGGGCATGGGTGGAGGTGTAAGCGGCATTATCGGGGTGCCGCGAATAAAGATCGCGGGCGATGCTCGCGGCTCTCGCGCTGTCTTTGTCGAGGAGCAGGGAGAGATAGGCGAAATCGTTCTGAATGTTTTCGTCGCTCGGAGAGGTCTCGATCAAGCGGGCTGCGATGCGGCGCAGCCCATCGGTATTCTTCGAGTCATGGTAACGGCGGCCGAGGCGCTCGACCGCCCAAGCGGAGTCCTGGGTCTTCTCGATCGCGGCCCACAGCGCTTGGTCAGCTTCCTCATCCCAGCCGGAATCGATGGCGATTTTGGCGAGCCATTTGATGGCGTCCGCTCTGCCGGAGGTCGCTGTCATGGCGAGTTCCCACTCCGTGCGCGCGAGACTCGCGTGACCTTGTTCACGGAAAGCTCTGGCGCGGTAGGCGTGGCGAATGTGTTCGGCCTGCGGCCACGGGCCATTCTTTGTAATGGCGAGCAGCGCCGGCCAATCGTGCAGCATGAGATAGCAGCCGGCGAGGGGACTATGAACTTCCGGCATGAGGGAGACTTGAGGCGCGCGTTGCACGGCCCACTCTACGGCGTGGGCCGCGAGATTTGCGCCGCTCATCCAGAAGACGAGCGCGCCGGCGTCCCTGCCGTTCTTCGCGGCTTTCTCTTCCAAGGTGGCGAGGGTCTCGAGGAAGGCGTCGCCGCCCGTGCTGTGCAGGAGCCGGAGCCGGAGCAGTTCGTCGAGAAATGTGTGGTCGGGCACCGCGGCCAATTGCTGGCTGATGCGCAGCGCGGCCTGCGGTTCGTTGGATGCTTCATAGCTCAGAGCAAGAATGCGCAGTGCCGACGCTCCGAATGCCGGGTGAGAGGCCAGGTCGGCGAGGAGCCGCCGGCCTGCTTCGCGCGTGAAATACTCTTTCGAGTGGACCTGCGCCGCGCCGAGGGACAGGCGGTGCGCGGGATTTTTTGGGTCCACGCGCACTGCTTCCGCGCAGAAGGCTTCGGCTTCTTCAAATTTTTCGGCATCGATGGCGACCACTCCCGAGACCGCAAGAAAATCTGCGCGCTTGCGGTCCACCCTCGGTACACGGGCAAGAGCTTTCCGCGCGGCCGTGGGCTTTCCAAAACTGAGCGCCGTGTAAGCGCAAGCGATGAGGCTCTCCGCGTTTCCACCGGCGAGATCCGCCACTCGTTCCCGCCACGTCACGGCCTCCGGATTGCGGATGCGCTCACAGATCTCGGCCATGAGCACGAAGGCGGGAGCATGATCGGGTGCGATCTGCAACGCGCGACGGGCCTTGAGGGATGCCTCCAGGAAGTCGCCGCGCTCGACGGCTTCACGGGCCGCGCGCGTGAGGCCATCGACCCTGCGCGGCAGGTAGAGCTTGTAGCCAGCCACCCCGCCACCGGCGACGAGAGCGGAAGCGAAGCAGAGAGTGGCGACCAGCACTCGCTGCCGATTCAATGGGTTGGTAATAAACTTAAACATTTTAGGTGCAACACTGAGCACGAGAGGCGAGCCAGGAACATCCAACATCCGACTACCGACATCCAATATTCAATGGACGGTGGATGCGGCTTGCAGAGCAATGGCTTTGGTGCATTCTCCGATCCCATTTGCAACGCGAACTTTCACATCGTCTGCTAGCCGTGCTTCTGGCTGGCGCCTTATCCTCCTGCGGGAAGAGTGAGGCGGAATATCAGCGGCTGCTCGAAGAGAACGAACGACTCAAGATGGACATCGAGCAGATGAAGCTAAAGCTCAGCGACAAGGCGCCGGGCAAGCAGACCGATGTCCGCAGCGACCAGCCCGATCTGGATCTCAACATCGTCGATCTATGGAGCCAGCGTTTCGAAGACACGCCTTATCGCTCCAAGCAAAAACTCTCGGACAAAGTCATCCGGCTCACGGCCATCATTGAGAACGTGAGCGACACCGCCATCACCCTCACCGGCGCCAGCAAGCGCTTTCAAAACATCCACATGACGGCGAATCTGGAGAGCACCTACGCGACGAAAGTGCAAGAAGGCCTCACAGCGATCGAGCGAGGGATGACCGTCACCTTGCAAGGCCGCTTTCTTTACGAGCGCATGGGATTGAGTGCCGCCGAGTTTGTGGACAAGGCGACCGGCAGGACTTTGAACTCGGAGGATTTGGCAGCATTGGCTCGCCCCGCGAAGTGAATCACCCGAAAAAAGGCGTGATTTTCGATTTCAAGATGCCCATAGTGCGCCGTTGGCGCGAACCCCCCAATCCTGGACAAAGTCCAGGCTCCCTCTTCGCGGCTCTCTCCCAGCACTCGTCGCAACATTTTAAATTCCAGCATTTGAGTCTCTGAAAAATGGACGAGCCCACTGCCATTCCCACAGGACGCCGAAGCAGGAGAAAGCGCCGGCGTCTCCTTCTCCAGCGGATCCTCATCGGACTTGCGGCCCTCGCGGTGCTTGCCTTGATGGGCTGGGGCGGGTTGCTCGCCTTCAAAGTCTGGCGGGTGCAACACACCGTCCACCGAGCCCGGACATTGCTCGACAAGAAGAACTACGCCGATGCCGCGCTGAGCCTGCGATGGGCGCTGCAAAGGAATCCGCGCGATATCGAAGCCACCCGCATGATGGCGGAAATCGCCGCGGCCAATGGAGAACGGGCCGAGATCTACTGGCGCCGCAAGGTCGCCGAATTGCAGCCGGGCGTGCTGGAGAATTGGATCGCGTCGGCCAATGCCGCGCTGCGCTTCAAAGAAGTGCCCGCGGCTCAGGAAGCGCTGGCTCACGTGGACGAGGCCGGCAAGCAAACCTCGACATTTCACGAAGCGGCCGCCCGCCTCGCCGCGGAGTTGCGCGAGTCGGCACTGGCCCGAAGCAATGTCGCCGAGGCCGCCAGGATGGACCCGAAAAATGAGCGCTTCCAACTCGAGCTGGCCACGCTGAATCTCGGTTCGCCAAATTTGGAAACCCGCAAAGAGGCCCGTGCCGTCGTCGAGTTGCACGCGGCCAATCCAAAGCTCCGACGGGGCGCATTGCGCGCGCTCATTCAGGAAGCTCTCTTCAGCCGGGACGCTCGCCGGGCGCTCTCCTTTGCCGAGCAACTCAACTTTTCTCGCGAAGCCACCTTTGAGGATCGCATGCTCTACCTCTCCATGCTCAAAGAATCCAGCCGCCGCGAGTTTTGGTGGTGCCTGGCTCAGCTTCAAGGCGAGATCGCCGAGGATGCGGGGCGGACGGCCAGCTTGCTCACGTGGATGAATAAGGCGCGAATGGCGCCAATCGCGCTCGCGTGGAGCAAGCGACTCTCCGAGGAAGTGCGGACCCGCTCGCCTGTGCCCATCGCCATTGCCGAATCGTGTTTGATGCTCGGAGATTGGGCCGGGGTAAAGGGGCAAGTGACCTTTGGAGATTGGAAGGATCTCGAATTCGAGCGCCAAGCTTTGTATGCCCGCGTGTTGCGCGATCAAGGCGACACCGGCGCCGCCACCAACCGCTGGAATGCCGCGGTCAACGCAGCCCGCGCGCTCGGCGATCAAAACGACTCGCCCGGCAGCCGCGCCGAAGCACTCTTCACCCTGGCGCGCCTGGCAAAGAGCTGGGATTGGGAGGAAGAAATGGACGGCGTCCTCTGGCTCATCGCGCGCGGCAACATTCGGCAGCAGCAGGCGCTCGATTTCTTAAATCGGCTCTACGTCAGCAAGGGCAAGACGCGCGATCTATTGAGCGTGGCCACGCGCGAACTGGAACTCAAACCCGAGGACGCGACCGCGAAGAATAACGTCGCTTATCTTTCTCTCCTGCTGAACGTAGATCTCGAACGCGCCCACGCGCTGGCCAAAGACGTTTACAAAACCGATCCGTTGCGGCCCGTATTTGTGACCACTTACGCGATGTCCCTGCGCCTTCAGGGCAAGACCGAGCAGGGCCTCAAGGTCATGCGAGCGCTGCCTGAGAACGATCTGGAGACACCGGGCAATGCGCTTTTCTACGGCGTCCTGCTCGCGGACAGTGGCGCCCGCGAACCAGCCCGCAAGTATCTCGAGCTCGCCGCGCGCGCCCGGCTCTTTCCGCAGGAGCAGGCGCTCATCGCCAAAGCGCGGGAGGAACTGCCTCCACGGTAACCGGCGTGCTGCCGAAAAGTCAGCGCCGTCATGAAGATTGATCTTTAGCCCGGATTGAATTCACCCTCGAGCTGACTTCACCCCACGACTCCGCATCCAAAGAATATGGCGACCACCACAGAAATCTCCGAACAATCCAAAGCGCGGCAGAAACGCGGCAAAGTAAAGCGCATCCTCTTCTGGGTGGCCGTGCTCGCCGTTCTCGGCGCCTTGGGCGGCGGCGGCTCGGCTGGGTGGAAAATGTACAAACGCGTGCGGCAGGAGCGTGTGCTGGACAAAGCGCGTGAATTTATGGCGGTAAAGGATTACGGCCAGGCGGCGATGTCCGTGAGTTGGGCGCTGCAAATGAATAGCCGTGACATCGAGGCCAATCGGATGATGGCCGAACTCGCGGAACTCGCCGGCTCCAATCAGGCGCTCCATTGGCTCAGGGCCGTCGCCGACCTGCAACCCGATGTGCCCGAAAACCATCTAAAGCTGGCGGAAACCGCTCTGCGCTTCAATAACCCGGCTGTGGCCGAGCAGGCGCTCGCCAAGCTCAGTGCTGCGGCCACGACGACGCCTGCCTACCACGACCTCGCTGGCCGGATCGCGCAAGCCTCGAAGCAACCCGCCAACGCCGAATCGCATTTCGCCGAAGCCGTAAACCTCGAGCCGAAAAACGACACCTATCGCCTGCACCTCGCCGCTGCGCGGCTCCAATCGGCAGACGCCGCCGTCTGCCAACAGGCGCGAGCAGATATTCTCGCGCTCACCGAGAATCCCGAATTGCGCCGCACAGCGTACCGCACGCTCATTCAGGACGCCCTCCAGAAACAGGAGTGGAGCGAGGCCTTTAGCGCGGCCGCGCGCTTGCAGGGCGTCGCCGACGCGCCCTTCGAGGATCGGATGCTGATGCTCGAACTGCTCCGAAAATTTCAGCGGCCCGACCTGCACACCTATCTCATGGATCTTCAAGACGCGTGCGCGTCCAAAGCCGATCAAGTCGCGATTCTCATCAATTGGCTGAATCGAAACACCATGGCCTTGATCGCCGTGGACTGGAGCAAAGGCCTTCCGGAGGACGTCCGATCCCAGCACCCAGTGCCCGCGGCCATCGCCGAATCCTACGCCAGCCTGCGCAACTGGACAGACCTGGAGCCCCTCGTCGCCACCGGCGACTGGCAGGAACTCGACTTCATGCGCCTGGCCCTGCTCGCCCGCGTGTTGCGCGAAAATGGAGACATCGGCGGGTCGCGCACCCAATGGGTCGCCGCCGTCAAGGCGATCGCCGGTCGAGCAGACGCTTTGGAAAAGCTCGCGAAGTTCGCCATCGATTCGAAATGGGAGGCTGAATCCACCGATCTCCTGTGGCAGATCGCCCGCGGTCCGAGCAATCAACTCTGGGCCCTCATGGACCTCCTGCGCCAATACACAGCCCACGCCGACACCCGCGGAATGCTCAATGCGTACTCGCGCGTCCTCGAACTCGACCACCATAGCAGCGTCGCCCAAAATAACGTGGCCGCGCTCTCCTTCCTGCTCAATTCAAACGTGGAGCGCGCGCACACTCTCGCACGAAGTGCCTACGCCGAAGACCCCGCCAATTCCGCGATCGCGACCACTTACGCATATTCGCTCCATTTGCAGGGGAAGACCGCGGAGGGCCTCGAAGTCATCTGCAAGGTCAATCCGAACCTCCTTCAACAGGATCCTTCTTATGCCGCTTACTACGGCATTCTCCTCAGCGATGCGGGCTCCGCGGAGGCGTCATTGAAATACTTGGATATCGCAACGCGGGGGCGGCTCCTTCCCGAAGAACAGGCTCTGGTTGCAAAAACGCGCGCAAAACTTCTAGGCCGCGAAGCGGACGGAACGGTGCAATCGAAGCAGTGAGTCGGCGAGGCGGCCGCGCTAATTTCATTTCCCGCTGACCTCCGCGGTCGCCGGCTCCGCGTAGTCCTGCCATAGGCGTTCCAATAGACGCGTGTCGGCGGCTCCGTCCATCACCACGATGCGGTAGCGCGTGGTGTAAAGCTTGCCGGGTGTGATTTCCCAGTCGCCATCCTGCGAAGGCGCGATGCAGAGCTGCGGATTTTTCGGGTTGAGCCGGAGCGGCTGCGGGAAGCGGAAGTTCGACGGGTGAATAAGGACCGTGAGGCCAGTCGGCTTGCCATCCACCGCTCCGCCGAGATGCACCCACTTGCCTTTCGTCGCGTCGCCCTTCATGCGGTCGTCGCCATTCGAGGTGAGCATCGTCACGGCGTTGACAGGGTTCCACGCTTGATTCCCGCGCACGCCGAGGCCGCCGTAGTGATACTTCGGCAACTTAAGTGGCGAGCCGCTTGCACATGCTTGCGTCGAGACGAGGTCGATCACATTCACCGGCCCGCCGCCCGCGTCGATGCGATACGCAGCCACGTCCCACGTCTCATTGAGCACATCTTTCGACTCCGAGCCGCTGTGGTCGATGAAGCGCTGCCGGCTCACAAATCCGCCCTGCACGGGTCCGCTCCAACTCATGTCGAGCGACTCAAAGCGCACCTCGGCCAGCAGTTTTTCCCCCGACTTGTCGGCGCCTTCACCTTTGCCTTGATTCCAAAAATCCGGATGCCGTCCCTCAAACTCCGTATCCGTCCACGCCAGCCAGATGCCGCGATGCCAGCGATGATCCGGCGGATGATCGCCCGTGACCAGCAAACCGCTCGGGCTAAAGACCGGATGCAAATACGCGCCATGCCGGAAAATCGGCAACACACCATCGGGCACGGGGCCGGGCTCCATTTGAAAGGAAAAGAACGGCTGGCCCGCTGCGGTGAATTTCAAAACGTCGCCGGATTTTTCCGCCGCGATCGTCGTGGACTGCGTGCCCGCGTTTTTCAGGACGTAAGATTTCGTCGCGCCTTTCGCCAGCTTCGGCTCGATGAAGAACGCGCGACCTAAATCATCCACCTGCACTGGGATCGTCGCGCCATCGGCCGCGGCGAGCGCCGCCGCCCCGCGCAATTCTTTGGGCGCGGTGAAGGAGACGATGCTGCCACTACGATCCTGCGCGCCGGCGCGCACGGTGAGTTTCCATTCCGCCGCGAGCGTAGCGGCGTGAGCTGCGAGGCAGAGCCCGAGAGTGAGCAGGGATGTTTTCATAAAGAGCGTCCGTTCAAT
This sequence comes from Chthoniobacterales bacterium, assembly GCA_038238555.1. Lineage (GTDB taxonomy): Bacteria > Verrucomicrobiota > Verrucomicrobiia > Chthoniobacterales > Chthoniobacteraceae > JANNXQ01. The sequence goes on from JBBRXP010000002.1 coordinate 11,129, forward strand.
GCCAGTGTTGGAGTTCGATGATGTTGCCTTCGGGGTCCGCCATGTAATTGAGCGTGAGCAGGCCCGCGCCGCGGATGTCGAGGGTCACGACTTTGCCGACGTCGCGCCCGCCGCGCGCGAGCACTTCCCCGCGCTTGGCTTCCACGTCTTCCACCTCAAAGGCCAGATGCGCAAAGCCGGGCCGGTTCAGCGCGCTCGGCGGACGCGCCTCGGTCTTTTCATACCCGAAGATCTCGAGCGTCGGCCCATTCTCTCCGTGGCCCGGCAGCCGCACATGCTGCCCGCGGATGCGCGCTCCCGGCAGCGCCGTCAACTCGTCGATGTGCGGGCCATGATGGTCGCGTTCAGAACTCACCGGCACGCAACCGAAGACCTCGACGTAGAAGTCGAGCATCTTGCGCCAGTCATCGGCGACGAGATTGGTGTGCGCGTATCGGATGCTGGGCGTCATTTCTTTTTCTTCTCTTTGTCATGCTCATCGAACTGCTGCTGCTGTGCGAGCGCGGCCTGCAACTCCTCCACCTTCGATCCCGCCAGCCTCCGCAAGGTCGATCTTAGGCTGGGTGATTTTAATGAGCGATGCGTTTGGTTCTGACATTTGTATTTTTCAACCTTCGTTGCCAGGTTGAGGACTTGGCAACGCCGTTATTGCGCGAGGAAGATAGCTTCGTGGTGAGGGCGGGACTGCAAGTGCGGCGCTGTGTGGATGCGAATGCCGGTTCATTCCGGGAGGATGAGTTTCAAGGCGCGATTGCGCAGGCCGCGGCAGGGCTGAAAATCGCGCCGGTCGGTGGTGACGAGTGCTGCCTTGGGCGACATTTCCGCGAGCGATACCAGCGAGGCGTCGGCGGCATCCATCGACGGATATTTGAGCATGATCTGCTGGGTGCCGGCGAGATGCTCGGGCCACGGTCGCGCGAGCACGAGCGCGCCCTTTCTCACCAGATCGAGCAGCGCGTGAGCGGGCTGGGTGTTGCCGCCGAGATGCCAGCACGCTTCGCCGAGCACGATCTCCGTGGTGTGCAGCGGGCCGCGGCGTGCGGAGAGAGCCGCGATGCTCCACTTGTGCCATTGATCGGCGGCGTTCAGCCAGCCGACGAGGGGACCGGCGTCAACGATGGTTTTTATTTCCATAGCCTTCCCGGCTCGAAAGATCGCGGGGGCCTTTGAACATCCCGCGATAGGGAGCGGCCAGACGCGCGAAATCGACTTCGTGCTCCTCGGTCTCGCGGGCGAGGGCGCGCCGGGCGAGATCAGAGAAGGTTTCGTTTTGCCGCGCCACCGCACGCCGAATTTTCACGTCGAGGTGGTCGGGGATTTTGAGCGTCACAGTTTTCATCGTAATACCGGAGGAAATATCGGCCGTTCCCGGCTGTCAACTCGGTGGGTCGTCGCGGAATCGGCATCCCTGGCTTCCGCTTTCTTCCCACGCTTGATTGCGGCTCTACTTTGGCAGCGCGCCTTTCCAACCAGCGTGCAGCAATGTTTTCAATTCCGCGCGCGTCGCGCTGTGTTCCGGTTTGTCAGCGAGGTTTGCGTATTCGCGCGGGTCGTTTTCCTGGTCGTATAGCTCGGCGGTTCCGTCCGGCCATTCGGTGTAACGCCAGCGTTCGGTGCGCACGGTGCGGCCCATGTAGTTTACGTTGAGATGCGCGTCGATGACGCTGCTTTCCGGTTTCGCGCTTCGACCTACCACGGTGAATGCTGCCCGCTTCCACGCGCGCTGCGGATCGGCGAGGAGCGGGGCAAAGCTCACGCCTTCGAGATCGCCGGGCGGTTGCAATCCGCACAGGTCGGCGAGCGTCGGATAGAGGTCCACGAATTCGACGAGGCGCGTCGAGACGGCAGCTTTCCTTCCGGGCGCTGCGACGATGAGCGGCACGTGCGCGCATTCCTCAAACAAAGTCATCTTGTGCCACAGCCCGCCGTGCTCGCCGAGGTGGTAACCGTGGTCGCTTTGGAAAAGGACGACGGTCGAGTCCCATAGCTTCAGTCGATCCATGGCATCGAGCAGCACGCCCACTTGCGCGTCCATAAAGCTGATGCTCGCAAAGTAAGCCGACATCACCTCCGCGCGCCTCTCCTGCGGCAGCGCGGCGCTGCCCAGCTTGTAGGTGAGCGCGAGTTGCGGGATGCCGGCGAGATGCTCGGGCGGTTCCGCGGACCACGTCATTTTCTCCGGCGGATAAAGGTCGAAGTATTTCTTCGGCGCGATGTAGGGCGCGTGCGGCCGGCGGAATCCGGCGGCGATGTAGAATGGCTTCCCGTCGCGCGCGGCATGCTCGATGAGTTCTATGGCCTTGCGCGCGACTTTACCGTCCCAAGTATTCGCGTCGTCGGCATTGAGCACGATGCCGCCGCCTTTTACTTTGCGGATGATTTGCTCCTCGGGCGGTTGCTTGGCCTCCTTGGTTTCGCGCATGTCAAAGTCCCACGAAGGCGGATCTTCGAACTTGTCGCCGGTGTGAAAGATTTTCCCGACCTTCTCCGAGAGCCAGCCGTGCTGGCGGAAGAATTGCGGGAGCATCACCGTGTCCTTGAGATGCGTGCGCGTGGGCGTCGAATTGTCCACGATGCCCGTGGTGTCGGGCCGCTTGCCGCTCAGGAAGGAAGTGCGCGAAGGATTGCACACCGGGTAGTTGCAATACGCCCGATCAAAGCGCACCCCGCGCGCGGCGAGCCGGTCGATATTGGGCGAGCGCACGATCGGGTGGCCATAGCAGCCGAGGTCCACATTCAAATCGTCGGCGACGATGTGCAGAACGTTAAGCTTGCGCGCCGGCTCCTGCGCTGCGGCGGTGAATGCTAGGAGCAGGAGAGCGAGGAGGGATTTCATAGGTAGAAGTTAGAAAGTGTAAGCAACGCCTTCATGTCACGGTTTGAGTTCCACATTGGAGACGCCGTCCGTTCCGGGATGAAAGATATTGCCGGTGAAATGAATGCCTTCCGGCCGCCCTTTTTGGTCTCCAGGAAGACCGAATATTGGTAACGAGTTGGCTCCACCCTGGGCTGGCCATCGACCATCACTTGATCGTGCCCGGTGTCATAGATCACGTTTCCCTGGACGACGACATCCATCACCAGAGGATTGTCTAACTTACCATTGAGGATGCGAATCGGATGACGCTCGTGATCCGTCCAGACCCAGTTGGCTTGTCCAAAACCGCAGTCGGAAATGATGTTGTTCGCAATGATCGAATAACCGCTCATGTTTGCCTCCACGGGTATCCCGCCGACCGCAGGAGCGGGCGCGGCGGCGCGGGTGCGGGCGCCCGGTATCCGCGCCAAACCACTCCGGGCCGGGATCGTTGATGCTGAGCGCGGTGCGCGCGATGCCGGCGGCGTCCATCGTCGCGAGCTTCGCGTCGGCGTCGAGATAGAGCGGCGGAATTTTGCGCAGCCAGTCGCCCATCTTCACGTAGCGCACACCGTCCTTGGTGAAGACGGTGGGATCGCTCGTGCGCTTCTCCATGAGCGCCACCATCTCCGGCGCGAAGAGATGACTCTGGCAGTCGATCTTCAAAGGCGCGCCCGGTTCTTCGCCTCGCGTGGCATCGCGTGGCAGGGCGGCGAGCGCGGCCGCGGTGGTGAGGAATTTTCGGCGGTCGATTTTCATGGTCAGTCTTCTGCGTAGGGCAGGCTTCCTTGCCTGCGGACCGTCTCAGTGGTCATTCGGCCGCCGTTGAGGTGCCTCGGTTCCGAGCCTTTGCGTGGCGCTGTTGACGGCGGAAGTAAGCCTGCAGAATGGCATTGCCGAGGAGCATCCTGGGGAAAGTGTAACTGAACCGAAACCCGCGCGGCAGGCAGACAAAGGTGGCTCCAAAACCGTCGGTGGCATAAGTGGCGGGGAGGGTATTTGTGGGCGTCGCCCCCGGTCCCAAATCCAGGAAAGAGTAGCGCCGAACCCAGTCAGGATGATCGCTGAAGAAGGCGAGGGGAATCCAACGTCGCGCAAACTTCCGATGCAGTTCTCGAACACTGAAGTCATGCGCGAAGACCGCGAGGGGTTTGCGCGTCTCGAGCAGCTCGATGCCAAGGAGCAGAGCCTTAAAGCTCTTCGGGCCGTCGATGAGGACGACGTCGTCCTGCTCGAGAAGCTGCGGCAAGACTTCCATGGAATCCCCGTAACGGAGCTCGACATTCCCAAAGCCCCGCAAGCGCTCCTCGGCAAAGCGCGCATCAGGTGTGTCTTCTTCTCTTTCGATGCTGATGATGTGGGCGTCGGGAAAACACAGCGCCAGCACGAGAGTGCTTTGCGCGCGAGCCCGCCCAGATTCCAGAATGCGCTTCGGATTCAATCCGGCGACCGCGGAGTAAAGGAAAAACATTTCACTCCGGCGAATGCCTCTCTTCTCGCTCGGCAGATCGGCAATGAGATCCTTATATCGATCCACCAGCTTACTGGCTCCGCTCAAAAGGTCCGGAAGATTTAGTGGCATCGTGATGTCTGGTAAATGAAGCAGCTTAGTGGTCTAAAGAGCCCTCGATCCAGCGGCTGGAATGTCCTTCAGTCCAGAAGGCGGTGGTGAGCAGCCAGATCGCGGCGTAACACGAAAAGAGGAAAGCTCCGATCGGTTGGATAACCATCGCATAACCCTCTCGGTTGAAGTGTGTGAAACTGTTGACGCACAGCGCCGCCAGGAGAATCGCCAGCGCAGTCACAAGCAAGCTTCGAAGGCTCGGGGGGATCGGCTGCTCGAGGCCTTCGACAAACGCCAGGACCAAGGCTGGCGCAAGCAGGACATAGGTGGCGGATTCCGTGGCAGGCCCTAGGAGCAGCATCCAGCAAGATGCCAGAGTGAAGAGAGCAACCAGCAATCTGTTCAGGGACCAATGGTTGATCTTCCCAAACAAACAGACCGCTGCTATCGCCGCGCCGCCGCCGATTTGCATTACCGTGTAAGCGCCCTTGCTAACCGGGATGTGGAGAAAGCGTAACAGCAGCCACAGATCGCGCGGAGCAATATCCGGCTTGTAAAGTTTTCGATCGTCATGCAGACGTGTGAGGATCCAGCGTTGATACTCCTGCATCACAAAGCCAGGGCGTTGTAACAGGAAAGTAAGCGCCCCGAGAAGGATGAGAGCAATCACAAGCCGCCACGCAAACTTGCGCGGGAAGAGTATTGCCAAAAGGAACCCAACGACGAGCGGATAAATTTTGAAATACGCCGCCAGCGCGATGCAGATCGCCGCCAGATTCCAGCGGCCGGTCTTCGCGCCGATGACAGCGAACATTAGAAGGCCGATGAGCATCGGATTGGCCTGGCCGTTATTCAGGTTACCAATGGTTAATGGCAACAGGAGAAGGAAGACTACTCCATACCGATGAGTGGGAATCCAGCGGTGAAGCCCGGCTCTTAACCACCACCAAACGGCGCCGAGTAACATTCCAGCGTTCAACAAGCGCCAAAGGATATTGGCGGTAAGAGCAGGCAGGACGGAAAATGGGGCAAAGAAAGCGGCGACCAACGGGCTGTAAACGAAACCTCCGACGTTTGTATAAAGGTCTTTGGCTGCGATCCAGTTTCCACCCGCCGCCTTGTAAGTCGTGAAAACGGTGTTGCGATGAGGATGATGCGCGACACGAATGAAGATAACTATGAGCACGCAGCTCCATAGACTGGCGGCAACTATATTCAGCCAGCCAACTGCTCTCACCCTCTGAACTACGGAAGCGAATAACGAACCTCTCATCTGCCCCTGGAAGAAACATTAGCTACTGGCTCGGCTGACAGCGACGCGCTGGACGCGGGGAGGACAACGCGAAACTCAGTCCAGCCGGCGCGATACTCCGGTTCGCCGACGAGCACGATGCGAATCTCGCCTTCGTGCACGCGGATGATTTCGCGACAGATGCTCAGGCCCAGCCCGTGCCCGCCCACTCGCCGGTCACGCGCCTGGTCCGCGCGGTAGAAGCGATCGAAGACGCGGGCCGCCTGCTCGGGCGTGAGCACGGCGCCGGTGTTTGCCACGGAGAGCACGGGGCGCTCGGCGTGCGCGAAAAGCCGGATACTCAGCGCGCCGCCTGGCTCGTTATATTTCACGGCGTTGTCGAAAAGATTGAGCAGCACCTGGCGGAGGAATTGTGCGTGCGCATGCACGATCACTCCGGGAGCAATCTCCGCCGTGAGCCGGATGCCGCGGTGCGCGGAAAGGATCTCCGCATCTTCGAGCAGCTCGCCAAGCAGCGTGCTGAAATCCACGGGCTCGCGATCCAGGTGGAAACGGCCGGCATCGGCCTGTGAGAGGAGCAGCAGGCCTTCGGTGATGGCGACGAGCCGCAGCGTTTCTTCGAGAAGATTGAGCAGCAGCCGCTCTTGTGCGGGCGGCACGTCGGGTGCGCGCAAGGCTTCCTCGATCTCGCCGCGCAGCACGGTGAGCGGCGTCTTGAGTTCGTGGGAAGCGTCGGCGGCGAAGCGCGTGGCCTGGCCGAAGCTCGCTTCGAGCCGATCGATCATTTCATTCCACGCGGTGATGAGCCGGCCGATCTCGTCGCGCGCGGCGGGCAACGGCAGGCGCCGATCGAGCCGGTGCGCGGTCATCTGCTCGGCCGCCGCGGCGATACGCTTCACCGGCGCGAGCGCGCGGCGTGCGATCCACCCAGTGCCGAGCGCCACGAGCGCGAGGGCCACGGGTCCGGCGGTGAGGAAAGCCAGCAGCAGATCGTTGCGCGTCTCCGCGTCGAGTGGAGCGACTCCCTCGCGATCCAGGCGCCACGAGACGCTGGCTCCCAAGAGCGCGAGCACGATGCCGACGAGCGCCGCAGTGTAGAAGGAGAGCTTCCAGCGCAGCGGCCAGCGGCTCATGGCGCCTCCTTCAAGGCGACAGGAGTGTCGCCTCTCCCAGCGAGTCGTCGAGCGCGGCGGTCAGCTCGCTCATGGTCTCGCGCGTTTCGTCGCCCATGTTGGAGATGCGGAAGGTGGCGCCCTTTAGCTTGCCGTAACCGCCGTCGATCAGGAAGCCGTGGCGCGATTTGAGACTCGCCACCAAAGCCGCCACGTCGATGCCCTTGTTATTGGCGACGCACGTGAGCGAGCGCGAGCGATAGCCTTCCGGCGCGAAGAAATCGAAGCCGCGGCCCCGCACCCAGTCATGCACCATCGCGTGGGTCTCCGCGTGCCTCGCGTGCCGCGCCGCGACGCCTTCGGTGAAGATGTCGTCGAGCTTCGAAGCCAGCGCGTAGATGTGCGAGATCGACGGTGTGGAGGGTGTCATGTCTTGCTCCTGATTTTTTTTGAATTCGAGGAAGTCGAAGTAATAGCCGCGCCCTTCCACATTTGTGGCGCGCGCAAATGCTTTCTCGCTCGCGGAGAAAAGTGCCAGCCCGGGCGGCATCGCCAGCGCTTTCTGCGAACCGGTGAGCAGCACGTCGAGACCGAGCGCGTCCATCGGGATCGGCAGCGTGGAGAACGAAGAGACGCTGTCCACGATCGAGCACACGTCGGGATATTTGCGCAACACTTCCGCCAGCTCCTCGATGGGCGACATCACGCCGGTGGAGGTTTCGTTGTGAATGATCGTCACCGCGTCGAATCCGCCCGCGCTGAGCGCGGCGTCGAGCGGCTCGGGCCGGATGGGCTGGCCCCATTCGACTTGCAGCGCCACGGCTTGCTTGCCGCACTTCTTTGCGACATCCAGCCACTTGTCGGAAAATGCGCCGCACATGCAGGCGAGAACCTTGCCGGAGCCGACGAGATTGCGAAGCGCGCCTTCCATCACGCCCCACGCGCTCGAGGTGGAAAGGAACACGGGCTGCGTGGTGCCAAAGAGTTGCTGGAGCCGCGGATGGATGGCGGCGTAGAGCTTTTTGAACTCGCCGCTGCGATGCCCGATCATGGGCTGGCAAAAGGCGCGGAATGTTTTCTCCGACACCTGGACGGGCCCGGGGATGAAAAGTTTAGGGGCCATCTACCCGAGCTTTTTCACTTTCTCCCACCGGCCTGTCTTGGCCGACTTCAGCACGGCGTCGCACACATATTGCGTCTCGAGCGCGTCGCGGAATGTCGGCCCCACGGCCTTGCGCTTGCCGCCGCCGAGCGTGGCGAAGAAGTCGGCAACTTGATGCACGAAGGTGTGCTCGTAGCCGATCTGCAGGCCGGGCACCCACCAGTGCTTCATGTAAGGCTGATCGCCATCGGTAACGTGGATCGAGCGCCAGCCTCGGGTGAGACCGCCATCGCGGTGATCGAAGTATTGCAGCCGGTGCAGGTCGTGGAGATCCCAGAACACGGAGGCGTTTTCGCCGTTGACCTCAAACGTGTAGAGCGCCTTGTGGCCGCGGGCGTAGCGCGTGGACTCGAAGGTGGCGAGCGATCCATTTTCAAACCGGCACAGGAAGGCGCACGCGTCGTCGATGCCCACTTTCTCGACCTTGCCGGTGAGCGCATGCTTGCGTTGCTTGACGAAGGTCTCCGTCATCGCGGTCACTTCGGTGATGGAGCCATTGAGCCAGATGGCCGTGTCGATGCAGTGCGCCAGCAGGTCGCCGGTCACGCCGCTGCCGGCGGCTTTGGCGTCGAGCCGCCACAAGCCGGCGCCGCCTTGCGGGAGGTCGGCATTGATCGTCCAATCCTGGAGGAACTTTGCCCGGTAGTGGAAAATCTTTCCGAGCTTGCCTTCGTCGATGAGCTGCTTGGCGAGGGTCACTGCGGGGACGCGGCGATAGTTATACCACACAATGTTAGGCACGCCTGATTTCTCGATCGCCCGGACCATCGTCTCGCCCTGCCGGCCATCGAGCGCGAGCGGCTTTTCGCACATCACGATCTTGCCCGCGCGGGCCGCGGCGATGGCGATCTCGGCGTGACTGTCGTTGGGCGTGCAGATGTCAATGAGCTCGATGTCGGCGCGCTCGACGAGCTTGCGCCAGTCGGTCTCGACGCTCTGAAATCCCCAATTGTCCGCGTAAGCCTTTACCTTCGCGGCATCGCGTCCGCACGCTGCCTGGAGCACGGGCCGCACGGGGAGATCGAAAAAATGCGGCGCCTGGCAAAAGCCATTTGCATGGGTGCGCCCCATGAAGCCGTAGCCGACGATGCCGATGTGGATGGGTTTTTTTGGCATGAGTGGTGGGGGTTTTGGGATGAAAGGGCGCGCATCTCAGCAGGGAACAGCGCGGCTGGCAACTGTGGAGCAATGGAGCCGATGCTTTCTCCGAATTGCTCCAGATGGATTCTGCCCGCCATGAAGGCTGGACTCCAACTGCTGCGACGAAGAAGTCGGGGGCGAAGTCGCCGAACTCATGCTGTTGTGCCGCATCACTCTCGCATTGCCTTCACCTCCTACGCTCCGTATCCGCAGGCGTCGCCGCTCGGCGGAGAAAAGCTACGGCGACCAACAGGCGGCGAAGGCGCGCGGGTGATTCCACCGGATTCCAGCCATGAAATCACTGCCCAGCATTCGCACCCTCTCCCTCCTTGCCGCCTTCACCATCTCGCTGTTGCAAACGCGCGCTGCTGAAAGCAAGCCGAACATTCTTTGGATCATCGCGGAAGACATCGGCCCGGATCTCGGCTGCTATGGCGATCCCGACTCGCGCACGCCGAAGCTCGACCAGCTCGCGGCGGAAGGACGGCTCTATCGCAATGCTTACAGCACCGGCCCGGTGTGCTCCTCTTCGCGCTCGGCGTTTTGCACGGGAGTGTATCAGACTTCCTTTGGCGCGCAGCATCACCGCAGTCATCGCGGCGATGGTTATAAACTGCCAGCGGGTGTGCGGCTCATCACCGAGCGGCTGCGCGAGGTGGGTTACTTTACTGCCAATGTCCGCACGCTGCCGTCGGCGCTGGGTTTCAATGGCGCGGGGAAGACGGATTGGAATTTCACGCCCGATCAAAAGCCGTTCGATTCGGATCATTGGGCGGACTTGAAATCGCATCAGCCGTTTTACGCGCAGGTTAATCTGCACGAGACGCACCGGCCTTACGAAAAAGCGAGGACCAATCCGACCGATCCCGCGAAGGTTACGCTGCCGCCGTATCTCGCGGATGATCCCGTGGCTCACGAAGATTGGGCGGTGTATCACGATGCGATCAACGATCTCGATGCAAAGGTGGGCGCGGTGCTCGGCTTATTGAAAGGCGAAGGGCTGGCGGATAACACGATCGTCTTTTTCTTCGGCGATCATGGACGCGAATGCTTTCGCGGAAAATACTTCGCGTATGAACAAGGCTGTCATGACTCGTTGATCGTGCGCTGGCCGGGTAAGTTGCCGGCGGGCACTCAGAGCGATGAGTTGGTAAGTCTCATCGACGTTACCGCCACGTCGCTATCGCTCGCCGGGATTAAGTTGCCCGCGGACTTTCACGGCCAGCCGTTCCTGGGTTCTGACGCGCGCAAACGTGAGTATTTATTTACCGCGCGCGACCGCATCGACGATACCCTCGACCGCGTGCGCACCGTGCGCGATGCGCGTTTCAAATACATGCGCAACTTCGAGCCGGAGCGGCCTTACATCCAGCCGATGCCCTATGCCGAGCACACCAATCCGAACTTCAACCTGATGAAGGAGCTGTTTGCCGCGGGCAAACTCAATGCGGATCAGTCCAAGTTTATGGCCGCGCATCGCCCCGCCGAGGAGCTATACGATTTGCAAGACGATCCGTGGGAATTTCACAACCTCGCCGCCGCGCCTGAGCACGCAGCCACGCTCAAGCGCCTGCGCGAAACGCTGGATGGCTGGATGAAGGACACGCACGACCAGGGCGACATTCCCGAAGACCCGGCGGCGTTGCGCAAGACTCTCGAAGATCATGCGCGCAAGATGAAGAAGGACTTCGGCACGGGCAACCAATGAGCCCCGCGAAGGAAAAGGAAGAACTGCTCCGCTTCCGCGCCATGCGGCTGCGGAGGGATCGCGCCATGCCGCAGCCTTTATGAAAAGTTTTCGCACCCTCTTGAATCTTTGCACCGCCCTGCTTTTGCTGGCCGCTCCGGCCTTCGCCGCCGAGCCGGCCCGCCCGAATTTCATCGTCGTGGTCGCCGATGACCTCGGCTACGGCGACCTCGCTTGCTACGGGCACAAGATCATCCAGTCGCCCAACCTCGACCGTTTTGCCGCGGAGGGCGTAAGGCTCACGAGTTGTTACGCGGCGAGCGCGGTGTGCTCGCCTTCGCGCGCCGCGCTGATGACCGGCCGCACGCCGACGCGCATGGGCATTCACGATGCGATCCCGATGCTCTCGCCGATGCATCTGCGGCGCGAGGAAGTGACCATCGCCACGCTGCTCCACCGCGCGGGCTACGCGACGGCGCACATCGGCAAGTGGCATCTCAACGGACTCTTCAACGATCCCGCGCAGCCGCAGCCGGGCGATCACGGGTTCGAGTATTGGTTCTCGACGCAAAACGTCGCGCTGCCCAATCACCGCAACCCGACGAACTTCGTTCGCAATGGAAAAGCGGTCGGCGAATTACCTGGCTATTCGGGCGAGATCCTCGCCGATGACACCATCCGCTGGCTTGGCGAGGAGCGGGATAAAACCAAACCGTTTTTCCTCTACCTCTGCTTTCACGAGCCGCATGAGCCGATCGCGACCGACAAGCGCTTCACCGATCTCTACCCTTTTCCCGACGACCCGGCCCGCGCGGCGCACCACGGGAATATCACGCAACTCGACGATGCCTTTGGCCGCGTGATGCGCGCGCTCGACGCGCAGGGATTGCGCGAAAACACGCTCGTCTTTTTCACCAGCGACAACGGCCCCGCGCTCACGCCGATGCATCCGCACGGCTCGGCCGGTCCGCTCCGCGCGAACAAAGCGCATCTCTACGAAGGCGGCATCCGCGTGCCGGGCATGGTCCGCTGGCCGGGCCACACGAAGCCCGGCGCGGTGTCCGACGAGCCGGTGAGCGGCGTGGACATTTTGCCAACGCTCTGCGCCATCGCGGGCGTTGCCGCGCGCGGCGACCGCAAGCTCGATGGCGCGAATATTCTCCCGCTTTTCGAGGGCAGGCCGGTGCCGCGCGCGACGCCGCTTTACTGGCAATATCATCGCGCGATCAGCCCGCCGAAAGTGGCGATGCGCATCGGCGATTGGAAAATCCTCGGGCGCCTCAACGCGCCCAAGCCGCCGTCGCCGCCGAGCATCACCGAGGAAAGCCAGCGCGCTTACAAGAGTGCCGATGTCGCCGAGTGCGAACTCTACAACCTGCGCGAAGACATCGGCGAAAGCCACGACCTCGCCGCCCAGGAACCTGAGCGCCTTAAGACGATGACCGCCGCGCTCGAGAAGGTGTATCGCGAGGCGCGCGACGAAAGCCCGGTATGGCCGCCGTGGGAGTTTTCAAATTACGACGCTTCGCGCATCCAGTGGCCGCCTTACTGGAAACCTACCATTCCCAAGAAGAAGTGAAGCCCGTTTGCCGCAAGCGGAGATCTTTCGTCTTCGCCGCCATGATTATGCGGCGACACCGCCTTCGGATGGTCCGCAGGTGGCTGGATGGCGAGACCTCACCCACCCGCGGAACTTCCCAAGGCGGTGTCGTCGCTCGTGCCGCGCTCTGCCACCGCACTACAAGGCGGTGCGCGTCCCAACAGCCGCGGCACTTTCAAATTGTGATGAGAGGCGGTATTCGCGACACTCATCGCCGCGCTGAAAACCGCAAAATCAAAACCATGAAACTCCCGCTCCTCCTCCTCCTCCTGCTCACCATTCTGCCCGCCCTCGCCGCCGACGATGCGGCGTTGGTCAAAGCGCGCGGCGCGCTGCTGTTTGAAGACGACTTCAATCGCGACGAATCCACGTCTGACAAGGAAGAGATCGGCAACGGCTGGACCACCAACAGCGCCTCCCGCGCGAAGGGCGCGAAGCAGGTGGACCTCGATCACGGCGCGATGCACGTCACCAAGGCAGCCGTCGCGGATCACGGCGTCTCCATTGTGCGTGCCGCCGCTTTTCAAGACGGGGCGGTGCAGTTGAAATTCAAGCTCGGCCCCGGCGACGACCTCGGGCTGGACTTCGCGGATAGCGAGCTGAAGACGGTTCATGCCGGGCATCTTTTCGTCGCGCGAATCACGTTGAAGGGCGTCACGCTCACCGATCACAAGACCGGCGGGATGGACAACAAGATTCACGAACGCCGCTTGGCGGGCGACAAGTCGCCCGAGCTGGCCGCGCTGCTCAAGACGAAGACCGCCAGCTTTCCCCTCGATCTCAAAGCGGATGACTGGCACGCGCTGCTCGTCGTGGTGGAAGGCGACGTGATCCGTGCGACGCTCGACGGCAAACCCGCCGGTGAGTTCAAGTCCGAAGGCATCGCCCATCCATCCAAACGCGCGCTCCGGCTCGCGGTGAACAAATCCGCCTGGGTGGATGAGGTGAAAATCTGGAAGCTCAAGTGATCCTCTGAAAGCCTCGCCGCGCGAAGTCCATGTCTTCGACGACACCGGCCGCGAAGTGCCGGGCTTCCGCGCGCCCGCGCTCGTACAAACGGCGCGGCCTTCACCGAACTGCGCCTCGCCGAAACCTGGAGCGCGGCGATTGTGCGGGGCAAGTAAAGCGTCCATCCCATGAATGACATTCCTTCATGGGGTTTCGGATGACTTGGCCTTCGGTGACGCGGGCAGCAGCAGCTCGCTGAAGTCGCGGTGCACGAGATTGTCGGCGCGGCCGTTCGCGGTGAACTCGTTGACCTGGACCATTTTTCCGGAGTGAAACCAGACGCCCATGAGTTCGCCTTTCCTGGCGATCATGGGGATGGCATTCGTGTCGGCGGCTTTGCCGGAGCGCGTGAGGGTGAACCAGCCTTTGTCGGGACCCTCGAAGGTGCGGACCCAGTATTCGCGTTCGTTGGAGAAGACGAGATCGTCGTCGCCATCGGCGTCGAGGTCCACGAAACGCAGGCCTTGGTCCGCGCCGTTTGCATCCACGACGCAGGCGCGAGCGGGCAGGGCGAAAGGCGCAGGCTGCCAGCGTGAGGCGGCCGAATCCCAGAGGAACACGGCGTTCTGCGTGTCGTTGTTCACGATGAGATCGGAGTAACCGTCGCCATTCAAATCGCGGAAGCGCGCGCCGCGATCCACGCCGTCGCGCGCGGTGAGCAGCGCTGTGCCGTCGGCTTCGGAGGGCAGCGCGATCTTCTGCGCGATCCACTGGTTGTTCTCGAAATGCCACACGCCTCGCTGCTGCGCGGTGGCGATGGCGAGTCCGGCGCGGCCATCGGGCGCGGCGGTGAAGAAGCGCGCATCGGTGACGAGCGCGACGGGCAGCGGAGTTTCGCGCCAGCGTTTTTCCCTGGGCTGCCAGATGCGGGTGAGCTGGCGCTGCGAGTTGCCGATGACGACATCGAGGAAGCCGTCGCCATTCACGTCGAGCAAGCGCACGCCGTTGTCCGCGCCGCTGGCGGAACGCAGCGGCGTGCCGGCGAGCGCGTTCTTCGTGAGGCGTTCGAGGATTTCGCGGCAGTTGAGAAACTTCACGCGCTTGCCGTAAGTGCGGTCCGCGTAGTCCACGAGTCCGGCGATGCTCTCCGGCAGGCTGTAGCCGTGTGGATGAAAGCAGATAGTGTGGAGGCCCTGCTTGATGACGGTGACATTGAGCGCGCGCTGCCAGTCCTCCAGCACGCGCGGGCTGCCCATGCCGTAGGCGTGGACGCCGTGCGCATCGCCGGGCATCACGGGAGGCAGCTCCCAGAGCAGGCCGTTGATGACGTAGGGATACGGGTAGTTGATGACGCAGTTGACGAAGTGCTTCGTGAACGGAATGCCGGTGACGAAGCGGCCGAAGCGTTCGCGCCCCTCCGCATCGAGCACGAGTTCGCGCGGCAGTGAAGCATCCGCGGAGGTGAGGACGGTGAAGATGCTGCTGTCCATCGCGAGGAAATCACCGGCGCTGGTCTTGCGCGGAAAAATCTCGGAGTAAAAACGCGGCGAGGTGGTGTTGCGCGCATCGCAGCCGGGCATTCGCCACGCCACCGGCGGCGTGCCGAGAGCGGCGCTGAGCCCAGCCACGCAATCGGTGAAATCGCGAATGCACCAGCCGAGGCTGTCCCCGCCCATGGCCGACGGGTCGGTGCGGAAATACGGCACGGCATGGGTGAAGGTGTGCGCCTCGATGGAAAGCCCCTCCTTCAACATGCGCTGAAACCACGGGTCATCCGCCTGCGCCTGCAGCGTGTAGATGGAAATGGGCGCGCGTCCATCGATGCGCTGGAGCCGCTCAATCGCGGACTGAAGGAACTGGTAATAAAACTGCGGCGACTTCGCATAGCTCATCAAGCGGAAGGCCGGATCGAGCCGGCCCATGTCATCGATGGAGAGCTGCACGACGGCGTCCACGCCGTCCTCGCCCACCCACATCGGCGTCGTCAGCTTCGCCGAGCCGAGGCCGGGATAATACGGATCGCGTTCGTCGAGATAAGCGAAGCGCGAGCCCGCTCCCTCATTGGCCAATGCGGGAAGGACGAAGGCGAGCAGTAGCAGCAGGACACGTTTCATTGCGGACAAATCATGCGTTGATGGTCCGGAGGGCCAATGGAAATTAGATGGTCGTGAAAACCACTTGATGGTCGCCTTCGCCGAGAGCGCCGCGCTCGCGCCGTGGCGGGCGAACAACTTCTGCAATTCCGCGAGCAGCGGTTCAACCGCGACCTCCGGGATCACGTCGCCTTTGATCTTCAACTCGAAGGACTGCTTGAAATACCGGGCCGCGTGCTCACCCGCGAGCCGTCCGATGGCGGGCCCATCGCTGGTGCCGCGGTAGGAGTTTTTCATTCGTGGAAAAATCACGTCTCCCGCGCAGTCATCATTTTCGTGCGGGTGAAAGCGAACGCGCCTTCGCCATGCGGAGCATTGCCGTCGGAGAAAGCCGATGCTACTCCTTGCCGTATGAGCACGCTCGTTGAAATCGAAACCGCCGCCGACTCGCTGCCCAGCGAGCAAAAGGAAGAACTGCTCCGCTTCCTCGCCATGCGCTTGCGCAAAGAGCGCACGCTGCCCAAGCCGCGCATCTATTCCGAGGAAGAACTGGCCTTGATGATCGCAGAGGATGAGGCGGATGGGGAACGCTTCCGGCAGAGCCGGTGAAGCTATTTCTCGATAGCAACGTCGCCCTCGCCGCCAGCCTTTCCGCCACCGGCGCATCGCGCCAAGTCTTCAATCTCGCCGCCGCGCAAGCCTGGTCGCTCATCATTTCGCCGTGGGTGCTGCGCGAGGTGCGCGACAACCTCGCCAACAAACCGCCCGACGCCACCCGCGCATGGCTCGCGTTGCGCGCAAAGGGCATCGTTGAAGACGACGAACTCACCTTCGACTGGCCGCTCGTCTTCGATGTCACCAAGGACAAACCCGTCCTCTGCACCGCCCTCGCCTGCGCCGACGTGTTGCTCACACTCGACCGCCGCGATTTTCAGACTCTTCTCGGTAACGCTGTCTATGGTCTGCGGATCGAAACTCCCGGCGAATTCCTCCGCACCGAGCGAGAGGCGGGGCGATTGAGTTAGGGGGATGTTACTGCTCACCGATTGCCCGCGCAGAAACTGCGCAACTCGAGGCGGAAGGCTGGCGGGTCGTCTCGCCCGCCCTCGGCGAAACCACTGCTGTGCTCCGTGAAGATCCGCCGGACTCGCGCTGAGATGCCATGACGCTTGCGCCGCGCGATCTCGCCTGCCAACTTCCCGCCGCATTTCAAAGCATGAAGAACCGTCCCAGTCCTCAAAAAAAGTCTATCATCGCAGCCACTGCCGTTGACCTCTTTTGCGGAGCGGGCGGGCTAACGCGAGGGCTGCTCGATGCCGGGATTTCCGTCACCGCCGGCTACGACACCGATGACGCGTGCGACTACGCCTACGAGAAAAACAACAAGCCCGCGAAGTTCAAAAAAGAAAGCGTCGCCGACCTCACGGGCGAGAAACTCGCGGTCCACTACCCGGCGGGACACACCCGCATTTTGGTTGGGTGCGCCCCTTGTCAGACGTTCTCCAAATACACGCAGGGCCTCGACAATACCGACGACCCGAAATGGGGCCTGCTCAATGAATTTGCCCGCCTCGTCCACGAACTGAAGCCCGACATCGTGAGCATGGAGAACGTTCCGGAAGTTCAGCGCCACGCCATCTTCGACGAATTCCTCGCCATCCTCGCCGACGAAGGTTTTCACTTCACGGAAAAAGAGGAAAAGCGCGTCGTCTATTGCCCGGACTACGGCATCCCCCAGCACCGCCGCCGCCTCGTAATTATCGCCTCAAAACTCGGCCCCATCGAACTGATCCCGCCCACGCACAAGCCTAGCAACTACCGCAATGTCGCTGATGTGCTGCGTGGTCTTCCCGCTCTCGGCGCCGGCGAGGAATGCCCCACCGACCCACTGCATCGCACCAGTCGTCTCTCCCCCCTCAATCTCCGCCGGATTCTCCACTCGAAACCCGGTCGCACTTGGCGCGATTGGCCCCCGGAAATCGTCGCTAGCTGCCACAAGGTAAAATCCGGCAAGACCTACCCCGGCGTCTACGGCCGCATGGAATGGGACAAACCCTCACCCACCATCACGACGCAATTCTTCGGCTTCGGCAACGGACGGTTCGGCCACCCAGAACAGGATCGCGCTATCTCTCTCCGAGAAGGAGCGACTCTTCAATCCTTCCCAAAGAACTATCAGTTCGTAAAACGAGGCAACGATTACTGCTTTAAGACCGTTGGACGGATGATTGGAAATGCGGTTCCGGTTAGACTTGGGGAAGTCGTAGGGAAGACAATCAGAC
The DNA here is from genome assembly GCA_038238555.1 of Chthoniobacterales bacterium. Lineage (GTDB taxonomy): Bacteria > Verrucomicrobiota > Verrucomicrobiia > Chthoniobacterales > Chthoniobacteraceae > JANNXQ01. The sequence continues at coordinate 28,826 of JBBRXP010000002.1, forward strand.
GCCACTTGGAGGAGTATGAAACAGAAAAACCAATTCACGTTTGAGATCTCTCTCAGCGTCTTGAACCATTTGGGGAGAAGCTTGTATCGCAGCTTCGCGACCGTCCTTGGCGAGGCCATTTCAAACGCTTGGGATGCGGACGCGCGGAACGTGTGGATTTACCTCGACCCGGACAAGAACGGATTTTGGATTAAGGACGACGGAGGCGGCATGACCGTCCGACGACTTTCAGAACAAGTTTCTGAAGATTGGATATTCCAAAAGGAAGAGTGGAAAAAGCCGCTCCAAGAAAGGCCGGCCGTTCATCGGGAGGAAGGGAATCGGTAAGCTCGCGCTGCTGTCATGCGCAGAGCGGATCAACGTAGTCTCAAAGACAAAGGGCGGTAATTACGCTGGTGGAGCCATCGACAATTCCAAGCTGGACGAAGCGATAACCGATGACCTGACTCCGCAGGAATACCCATTGGCTTCGGTGGACATGGCAGCGTTCTCCAAACATACGAAAGGGCACCAACACGGGACAATAATCCGGTTTGAAAACCTCAAAGATGGCGTAAAGCGCAGCTTCGACTTCTTGAGCAAGATCATCGCGCTCTATTTCCGTTTTTCACTGCTCGACAAGTCTTTCAAAATCTTCCTGGACGACGAACAAATCACGCACAAGCACTTGAATGACCTCGCGGAGAAAACGGAGTTCCTCTGGAAGATTGGTGATTGCGAAGACCCTTATGTTGCAGCCTTGGAAAAAGCGTTCTCCAAAGAGCAAGACCGGCATGAGATAAAGCCCATTAAGCTTGCCGGCATCACTGGCTTTATTGCATCGGTCAAACTACCAAGAGACCTGAAAGTTATGACCACCGATGAACGCGTGGGCATTGACCTATTCGTGAACGGGCGCTTGCGCGAACGGGACATCCTGAAGCACATCCCCACAGCGAGAGTTGTGGAGAACTATTTGTATGGGCAAGTCCACTTCAATGGCCTCGACGACAAAGACGACCGTTTCACAAGCAGTCGTGAAGGGATTGTCGCCGATGACCCCAAATACCAAGAATTCCTCGAGAGTTTTCGAAAAACCCTTTTGGTGATTGTTGCGGACTGGGATGTGTGGCGGAGAAAACACCGAGAGGATGGCGACCCGGAAAACGAGAGTATCTCAACAACTCAAAGGGCTTCGATTGGCCTGTATAACGCGGTTGCGAAGGGATACGAATCTGCGAAACGGACGAAAGCGACTGACAAGGTGGATGGTTGGGTGAATGATCTGGGTGCGGACGCGGCGTTCAACTTTGAATCTTATGCCGAGTGCTTCGTCTCGGAAAATCTGGTCCGCAGATACATCCAAGAGAAAGGTGTTCCGTTGTCCAAGGAAGCGCAGGGCACGGTTGAGAAGTGGAAAGGCAGAGAGACGGACAGCAAGAAAAAAGGCAACATCAGCATCGAAATCCGCCGGGGGCGAGACGACCTAAGCTACCTGTCGATGGACGATTTGGCGAACCTCGTCGATAAGTTAGATAAGAATAGGGAAGCATGCCTTTCCCGGGATGCCGATGAGTTTAAGCCAATTAGAGACGCGCTAGCGCACACAGCGTTACTGACCGACGAAGCGAAGAAGAAATTGGCGACCGTCCGCGAAAACATCAAAGCGCGGGTGAAAAGCCTCCTTACTCCAGGAAAGTAGGAAGCGTCGCCTCGGTTGGCCGAACTTCTTGCTGGAGATGACCGAATGCCTGACCACCTGACGCCGGAGCAGCGTTCGCGGGCGATGAAGCGCGTGAAGCTGAAGAACGGGTCGCTGGAAAAGCTCGTGCAGCAAGATCTGCGGGCGCGGGGGCTGCGTTTCAGGTGTCATGTGCGCACATTGCCGGGTCGGCCCGACATCGTTTTCCCGCGCGAGCGGGTTGCGGTGTTTGTGGATGGCGATTTCTGGCACGGCTGGCGGCTCCCCGCGTGGGAACACAAGCTTTCGGCCTTCTGGCGCGACAAGCTCCACGCCAACCGCGCCCGCGACCTTCGCAACTTCCGCAAACTCCGCTCCCTCGGCTGGCGAGTCGTGCGCCTCTGGCAGCATCAAGTGAAGAGGGACTTGAACAGTTGTGTCTCCCTCATCGAAGACGCTCTTGGTGGAGTCATCGCATGATTTCCCGCGCCCCATCCGGGGCGCATGACTTGTGGGGTGCGGGTTTCGGGGGTGGCGCTGCGCTTTACCACCGGCTAATTTCCATCAAGCCTCCGGCTTCGGGAGGTGTAAGACGGGCATCGTCGAGGGGCTGGCCCAGCGGATCGCAGCGCGGGAGTGCCCGGAGTTTCTGCGCGAGGCGCGGATCGTGGAGATTTCCATGTCCGCGCTCATCGCCGGCGCGCACTTCTTTTCGGTGAACCGGATACGAAGGTGAAAGAAGTGGACGCTTTTAGTCCACTTTCTATACTTTCGACTCCACATGGACGCTGCTGCCTCCATTTCCGATTATGTCGAATCGCTCCAGCGCCGGGGCCGATATGCCTTCACTCGCGCCGAAGCGGCGGCGGTTCTCTCGCTTTCCGAAACAGCACTCACCAAGGGTTTCCAGCGGCTCACTCGCAAGGGTCGCGTGCGGATGTTGCGGCGGGGCTTTTACGTCATCATCCCGGTCGAGTATTCGCCCACGGGGATGATTCCCACGGATTGGTTCATCGCCGAGCTGATGCAGTTTCTCGATCTGCCCTACTACATCGGCGTGCTCAGCGCGGCGGCTCTGCATGGCGCGGCGCATCAGCAGGCGCAGGAATTTCATGTCGTCGTGCCGCGGCCGGAACTGCCCGTGCGCCAGCCTGCGGTGACGATTCGCTTTTTCCGCCACGCTGCGATGAACACGACGCCGACTGAATCCATAAAAGGCTACACGGGGATGCTGCCCGTCTCGACACCGGCGGCCACGGCGCTCGACTTGGTGCGTTTCGCGCCGCGCATCGGCGGCCTGGACGCGGTGCTCACGGTGCTCACCGAACTCGCGGAAAAGCTCACGCCGGAAAGTGTGCTCGCCGCCGCGCAGGCTGAATCCGAACTCGCGCAAGCGCAGCGGCTCGGCTGGTTGCTGGAGCGTGCGGGCTGCCCGCAAATTGCGGAGCCGCTCGCCGCGTGGCTCGCTGCCAGCCCACGGCACAAAGTGCGGCTCGATCCCCGGCGTCCCGCGCTCGGTGCGCGCAAGGACTCGCGCTGGCAGGTCGTCGTGAATGCCGACCCGCGAAGGAGCCATCATCACCGAATGGCGGACGCACAGCCCGTGGACGAGCGGCGCGCGTTCGCAGTCGAGACGCGCTGGTTCACGGGCGCGTGCGACATTCCCACCTACGCGCTCGACGAACTGCTCGGGACGAAGCAAGGCGCGGCGCATCACTTGAGACTGTAGAGGTATTCGAGCAGGTCGTTGAGCTGCTGTGGCGTCATCGTTTTTTCCAAACCCTGCGGCATGAAGGAAATCTCGGAGGGCGCGATGCTCTCGATGTCTGCGCGGGCGATGCGCGTCTCTTCCAGCGCGGGCGTGCGCAGGAAGACGGCGTCGGCGGTCTCTCGCGCGATGATTCCGTAGGCCGCGCCGCCGCGCTTGAGCTTGAGATTATACGCGCGAAAATCCGGCACGATGGTGGAGCTGGGAAAGACGATGGCCTCGAGCAGCGCGCGCGTGACGCGGATGCTGCCGATGCGCGAGAGATCGGGGCCGAGATGGCCGCCGCGTCCGTTCACGTCGTGGCAGATGGAGCACATGGCTTCCTTGGAAAAAAAGACCTGCTCGCCACGATGCGCGTCGGCGGCGTTCGCGCTCATCTTCTCGCCGAGCTCGGCGAGATATTGCGCCTGCTGCGCGTGCGTTTGCTGGTGCTGATCGATCAGCGGTTTCGCGGCGGCGGCGATGTCGGGGTCGCGCAGAAAACGCTCGCCGTAAATTTGCTCGAGCTCATCGGCAGGCAGGGCACGCGCGCCGGGAGAGCGGAGCAATGCTTTCGCGAGAGCGAGGCCCGTGGGTTTGTCGCTGGTCTTGTAAAATGCCTTCACCAGCAGCGGCAGCGTGAGCGGTCCGGCCTCGGCGACTTTGGTGATGAGTGTCTGGCGCTGTGCGGCGGTGAGCTTCGCTGTCCCGAGCGCGGTGGCGGCGGTCACGGGCAGCATAGGGTCGCCCGCGGCGGTCAACTGCGCGGTGAGCCGATCGAAGGCCGCCGCATCCACGATGGTGCGCGGCGCGAGGAGGGCGGTGGCGGCGAGGCGCACCTCAACGGCGGCCGCGTCGTTGTTGCCGAGTTCCGCGAGCAATTTGTCGAACTGCGTGAGGCCGCGCAGGCGCACGATGTTCAGCGCTTCGCGCTGCATGGCGGCGTCGTGGCCGCGCAGGATTTTTTCCAGCGCATCGAGCCACGCCGGCGGCGGCGGCTGCGCGCGCGAGCGGGCGAGCACGCGGAAAATTTCGCGGCGCGTGTCCGCCGGGGCGCTGGCATTGACGAGCGTCTCCGCGATGAACTGCTGCACGCGCCCGTCCGCGGCGGATCCGATCAGCGCCGTGACCAACGCCTCGAGTTGTGGCGCCTCGAGCCTCGGAGCGAGCACCCATTTCGCCGCGACGGTGACGAGTTCCTGCGCCCATGCGGGCCGGCGGCTGATGGCCTCCAGCACGGCGAGCCGCAGCGCGGGATCGTCGGCGCTCAGCAGCGGCGCGATGTGCTCGCGACTCAACTGCGCATTGGCGAGATATTGGAAGCTGTTTCCACGATGCGGATTGAGCAGGGAGTGACCGCGGCCCGTGAGCTGCGGCGCGGATTGCCCGGTGCCGTTCATTTGATCCAGCGCGATCAAAGCCGCGCGGCGCACGCGGGGATCGGCATCGCTCAAGGCGGGCAGCGTGGCATCGAACGCGCCGATTTGGATGAGCGCGTAGATGAGGCTGTGCTGGAGGAAGCTGTCGTCCGCGCCTCGGCGCAGACTTTGCAGCAGCGGCTGCACCGCCTCCGCATTGCCGATGCGGCCAAGCGCCTCGGCTGCTTTCCGGCGAATGGGCGCGGTGTCCTCCACCACGAGGCGCGTGAGCGCGGGCAGCGCCTCCGCATCGCGCTCCACGCTCACGCAATGCGCCGCCACTTCACGCACCGCGGCGTCGCGGTGCTCGAGCGCCGCGCGCACTGCGGCACGCGCCTCCGTGGTGCCAATGCGTGAGAGCGCATACACCGCTTCGCGGCGCATCCGCGAAGCCGATGCGTCCGCGCCGTTCACGATCTTCGTCAATTCTCCGACGGAAATCTGGCCGCGCTTCACCAGCTCCTCGACAGCACGCGCGGCGACCTGATGTCGCGCATCGCTCAACAAGCCCGCGAGCTTTTCCACCGGCAGCGACGGCCACGCGATCTTCTTCCCCCACGGATCGTCGAGCTTTGGCGCATCGCGGCGCCACACGCGATAGATGGCCCCGGTGACTTGCTCCTTCGCGATCTTTTGCGTGGGGCAGTCGTAGTTGAACCACGAGCCCATGTCGATCACCAGCAGACTGCCGTCCGCATCCTCGAGCACATCGGTGGGATGAAAGTCCCAATCGGTCGAGACCAGGAAGTCCGTGTTCTCGGAGGTGAGCCTCGCGCCGTCATGCTGGAGCGCGTGGCGTTGCAGACGGCGCACATTGAACTGCGTGGTGAGCAGCGTGCCGCGATAGTCCGCGCCGAAGTGCTCCGAGCGCAACCGCACCAGCCCGCACAACGCCGCCGGATACGCCGCGCTGAATCCCGCGATGGGCGTGAGCCACGGCCCGGTGCGCGGAAACTCCGCGATCGTCGGCTCGTCGGCTCGCGGATACACGCCGCCGTCGATGTATTGCAGCAGCATGTCGCCGGGATATTGGTCCATCGTCCCGCAGAGATCGCCCGTCTCGGTGAAGGCCAGCTCCACCGTGTTATCGAACCCGCCGCCCGCGATGCGCTCGACGCCCGTGCCATCGAGACGGCAGCGCCACACACGCGCCGCGAGACCTTCGAGATGTTTTCCTTCCCGCGTCTCCACGCGATAACCATGCCGGCCCTGCGTCCAGTAAAGCCAGCCATCCGGCTGCAAAAATGGCCCGTGAATGTCGCAGCCATTGCCGGTGAAGCCAAACTTGCCCACCAACTCCTCGCGCTGATCGGCCACGCCATCGCCATCCGTGTCCGTGAGTTTCCAGATGGCCGGATGCGACGCCGCATACACCGAGCCGCCGTGCCAGAGCACGCCCGATCCGAAGACCAGGCCATCGGCGAAGACCTTTCGCGTGTCGAACTTCCCATCGCCATCGGTGTCCTCCAGCACGCTGATCTTCGCGAGCTTCATCGGCTCGATGGCCGTGCCCGGGAGATTTTTCCCCGTGCCCTCGGCCACATAGAGCCGGCCGCGATCGTCGAAGCACGCGAACTGTGGATACTTCAGCAGCGATTCCCCCGCCACCTTCTCCACCACCCAGCCCGGCGGCACATGGAAGCTGGCGGGCTCCGCGGCAACGGCGGAGCCCCACGACATCGCGCAGGCCAGCGCTTTCATCAGGAGATTCAGATTCGGTCTCATATTTCGTTTTCGACCATCACGCCCCGGCTGACAAAAAATTGACCGGCAAAAAATCTGAAGCCATTTTCTGTCAGCCAATATTCTGTCATCCGACGACTAACGCGCGACCTCCAGCAACTTCTTCATCGCGCCCATGAGCACCGGCTCCACCTCGGGGGCGACACTCGAGGCGTTGGCGCTGGTTTCATATCCGCCCTCGGGGTAGGCGGCGGCGGTGCCGATGTAGCCGGGGCCGTAGTCGCCGTAAGCGGCCATCATCACATGCAGGTCGGGGCGCATGGCTTTGGCGGCGAGCTGATATTCGACGAAGAGCTCGCCGGGCAGGTGCAACATGCGCGTGCCGCCGAGGCGCAGGCAGGTGATATCGATCTGGTGCCCGGCTTTCACGCGACGCACAAAAGCGAGTTGATCGGCAAAGGAGATGGTGCCTTTGGGCGCAGTGGCTTTGAGCTTCGCGATGAGGTCGGCCTCGTCCAAATGCGGCGCGAGCGGCAGGCTCACGGGCATGCTGCTCCAGCCGATGTCGGCGGCGGTGAGCGGGAGCCTGGCGGTCTTTTCGAAGGCTTCGCGCATTCCGTTGGCGAGGCGCGTGGCCAGGCGGATGCGGTTGGGCTGCGTGCCGTCGTTGTATTTGCCGGCGGCGACATTTCCGCCCGCGCCGTTGAAATGAACATGCAGCGCCGCATTCACATCCTGCCCGCGAATGAAGCGCGCGATGCCGGGGAAGTCGGGGCTCGGAATGCCGAGCCGGTAATAACTCTGGGGATGACAAGCGTAGGCGCTCAGCAAGGCCACGGGCTGCTCGCCATTCCAAAAGCTGAGCAGCGATACGACGGGATCGATGAGCCCCTCGGGCAGCGCGATGAGCTCCGCGACTTTGCAACTGCTGCCGCGCATGCTTCCCACCTTGCCATCCGCGCGACGCTGCACGCGCCGGTTCGATGCGACCTCCTTCACGATGGCCTCGCCGTAGCCATAGTGCGTGACTCGCTGCGCATGCGGCAGGGCGGCGCGGATCGCATCGGCGGAGCGCTGGATGACTTGCCGGTGAAAGGCGCCGTCGAAGCGCGTGTAACCGGGCACGCCGAGCTCGTTGATGAGTTTCTCCGCCGTGAAGTCGCAGCATGGCGCGTCGTGCTGATGCAGAGCGTGCACCGCCACGCGCGCCGGCACGGTGCCGGCCGCCTTGGCGAGTTCGGAGCGGAAGGCATAGTGGCCTTCATTGGCGATGCCGATCCAGTCCACGGCGCAGAGCACGATGGGCTGCTCGGCGCCGAGGATCACGACACCACGACAGCGCAGAGTGAGCTCGTCGATGCGCTTGACCGGATCATAAGCCATCGCGGAACCGAGCGGCGGCGTGGCATCGACATCGAAAGTGGCGAGCGTGATCGTGCTTTGCGCGAGCGCGGCCAGCGGCAGCGCGATGAGCGCGATGAGGAGTTGTTTCATGGAATGAGCGATGGCGGCTGGAGTTGAGGGAAAGATGATCATTTTGAGTTCTTCGATGAAGGTCAGCAAGTCCGCCATCTCCTGCACGCTCATGCCGGTCTCGAGTCCCTCGCGGCAGCGGGCCGCCGCAAAAAAGCGAAGATCCGGTGGCTTGCGCCACCGGCTAATTTCCGAAGCGCCTCCGGCGCGTCCAGCACGATAAAAGCAGTTTAGTCTATCTTCCACCTTCTCAGTAGGAGCTACCTTTTCGACTCCCACCTGCCAGCCTCCCACCATGCTGAAATCATTCATCTGCTCCGCCGTCCTCTTCGCCGCTGCCTTCGCGCAAGGTGCCGAATCGCGCGCGCAACCCAATGTGCTCTTCCTGCTCGCCGACGATCTCGGCTGGGGCGACCTCTCTTCGCACGGGAGCACTTTCATCAAGACGCCGAACCTCGACGCGCTCGCGAAACAGGGGACGGACTTTCATCAGTTCAACGTCGCGAGCCCGGTCTGTTCGCCCAGCCGCGTGGGCTTCATGACGGGGCAGTTTCCGGCGCGCTTCGGTGTGCGCACCGCGATCAGCAGCATCGCCAACAACGTCATGCTGAATCAAGTGGACTGGCTCGATGCGAAGGCCGTCACGCTGCCGCGATTGCTCCAGGGTGCGGGCTACGCCACCGGGCACTTCGGCAAGTGGCACCTCCAAAGCGGGCAGGCCGATGATGCGCCCCTGCCCGCGGCTTACAGTGTGGAGGAATGCGCGCTCTTCCCCGGCACCGCGCATCCCCACGCGCCGCAGTTGCTCTCCAATCACGACATCTGGGATGCTGCGGTGGACTTTCTGCGGCGGCATCGCGAGCAGCCATTCTATCTCAATGTGTGGATGCACGAGACGCATGTCGCGCATCGTCCGTCACCCGAATCCCTGCAGGAGAATGCGCAGCTCGACGAGCGCCAGCGCATCTACGCCGCGGTCGCCACGGATGCGGATCGCGGCGTGGGAAAAATTCTCGCGGCGCTCAAAGAACTCGGGCTCGAAGAAAACACGCTGGTCATTTTCTCCAGCGACAACGGCCCCGAAAATACGAATCCGACGAAGCAGATGCGCGACGGCTACGGCGCCTACTACAGCGTCGGCGAGACGGGCGGAAAGAAGGGCCGCAAACGCAGTCTGCACGAGGGCGGGATCAGCACGCCCTTCCTCGTGCGCTGGCCCGGCCATGTGCCCGCCGGCCGCGTGGACGAGACGACCGCGATCGGCGCGGTCGATTTGCTGCCCACCGTGTGCGAGGCGGCCGGCGTGAAGTTGCCGGCGAATTACGCGGGCGATGGCGAGAGCATGCTCGCCGCTTTCGCCGGCCAGGAAATGCGGCGGATCAAGCCGCTCTTTTGTGATTGGACCCGCACCAATCGCCCGCCCACGAACTGGCCGCGCTGGAGCATTCACGATGGCGAGTGGAAGCTGCTCACCGACGATGGCCGGCGCGCGGAGCTGTATCGTCTCGCCGACGACCGCGCAGAGACCGCCGATCTCGCGAGCGCCCATCCCGAGATCGTCCAGCAACTGACCGCGAAGCTGGAGGCTTGGAAAGCGACGCTGCCAAAAGAATTGCCCGCGGACTGTCTCAGCAAAAAACGCCAGCGCGGCGCGGCTTCCAAAGCGGCGCCGAAGACAGACGATTAAGAATCTTCCCTCCACTCGCTCATGCGCCTTTTTCTCGCACTGCTGCTGCTTGTCGCGTCCGTGCTCGCGGTGGAAACCGCGCCGCGTCCGAACATCCTCTTCCTCCTCGCCGACGACGTGCGCTGGGACGATCTCGGATGCACGGGACATCCGTTTTCGCGGACGCCGCAGCTCGATCGCATCGCACGCGAAGGCGTGAAATTCCGCAACGCCTTTGCGACCACGCCGCTGTGTTCGCCGAGCCGCGCGAGTTTTCTCACCGGGCTTTATCCGCACGCGCACAGCATCACCGACAACACCGATCGCAGTGCGGCCAGCCACCAGCTCGCGACCTTTCCGCAGGCGCTCCAGCGCGCCGGTTATGAGACCGCGTTCATCGGCAAATGGCACATGGGCAATGACGATTCGCGCCGACCTGGATTCGATCATTGGATTTGCCTCAAAGGACAAGGCTCGACCTTCGACCCCGAGCTGAATGTGGATGGCGAGGCGGTGCGCACGAAAGGCTACGTCACCGACATTCTCAGCGAGCGCGCCGTCGCGTTCGTGCAGCGGCCGCGGGAGAAACCATTCCTGCTCTACCTCGCGCACAAGGCGGTGCATCCCGAAGCTGGGCAGCGCGCCGACGGCACCCTGACCGATCCGGGCGCATCGAACTTCATTCCCGCCGAGCGCCACAAGAATCTCTACGCGGGTGTGACGATCCCGCGCCGGCCCAACGCGGCCGACACGCTCGCAGGCAAGCCCGCGCTGCGCCGCGACATCCCCGGCCTGCCGCCGCTCGGTCCGGCGACCGGCTCGAGCGATGAAACCATCCTCGGCCGGCTGCGGATGCTCGCGGCCGTGGACGAGAGCACCGGCGATCTTTTTCGCGCGCTCGCCGCGACCGGCCAGCTCGACCGCACGCTGATTATTTTCACGAGCGACCACGGATATTTTTACGGTGAGCACGGATTGAGCGTCGAGCGCCGGCTCGCTTACGAGGAAGGCATTCGCATTCCGTTGCTGATGCGTTTCCCGCCGCTCATCGCGCCCGGTTCCGTGCGCGACCAGATGGTGCTGAGCCTCGACCTCGCGCCGACGCTGCTCGCGCTCGCGGGCGCGCCGGCCCCGACGGGGCTGCACGGACACTCGCTTGTTCCGCTGCTCGAGCGCGACGGCCCCGGCGTGCGCGAGGCGTTTTTAATCGAGCATTTTTCCGACAACGTCTTCCCGCGCGTGGCGCAGATGGGTTATCGCGCGGTGCGCACCGACCGCTGGAAATTCATCCACTACACCGACCTCGCCGACATGGATGAGTTGTATGACCTGCGCGCCGATCCCTACGAAATGAAGAACCTCATCACCGACCCGAGCGCGGCTGGCGACTTGCAGCGAATGCGCGACGAACTTGCGCGGCGGTGGCGGGCCACGGGCGGCAAATAAAATCCGCGCGCCATGACCGCATCCCAAACGAATTGGAGATAACGGGAATGGGGACAATGAAATTGAAGGGTGGGGGATCACCATATCCCATTGCTTTGTCCCCCTTCCTTGTCCTCGGTCCCTTCGTTGCGCTGCTTTCCTTCGTGACGCTGCACGCGCGGCCGCCGGGCGCCGAACTCGAATCGGTGAAAAAAATCTGGGATCGCGCGCCGCACAACGGCTTTACGGACCTCATCCGTTTCCACGATCAATTCTTTTGCTGCCTCCGCGAAGGGCTCGATCATGTCGGCGGCGATGGCGTCATCCGCATTCTCGCTTCCAAGGATGGCGACGTGTGGGAGGACTGCGCGGGAGTCGCGGAGCAAGGCGTGGATTTGCGCGAGTCGAAGTTGGAGATTTCGCCGGATGGCCAGCAACTTTACCTGCTCTGCGGCGGGTCGATCTACGACGGCGGCCATGAGCTCAAAGGCCGCCGCACCCGGTGCGCGACTTCGCCCGACGGGAAAGTGTGGACGCCGACGCGCAAACTTTTGGGCGAGGGCGACTGGCTCTGGCGCGTCGCGTTCAATCCAGCGGACAAAAAATTCTACGGCATGGCCGACAACATTTACCCGGCCACTGGCGGCCCGAAACCGGAGGACGAGTGGACGCTGAAACTCTACTCGAGCGGCGATGGCGATGAGTGGCAGTACCTCGCCACGCTGCCCGTCACCGGCCAGCCGAACCAGCCCACGCTGCGCTTCCTTCGCGACGGTCGCACGATGGCGCTCGTGCGGCGCAACACCGAAGACAAAGGCGGCGTCATCGGTGTCGCGCGCGTGCCGTATAGCGAGTGGCAATGGACGAAAACCGCAGCGCGCATCTCCGGCCCGAACTTTATCGAACTGCCTGACGGAAGGCTCGTCGCCGGCGCGCGCAGCTTTGGAAAAAAAGCTGCCGACAACCGCATGCTCCTCTCGACGATGACCTCCACCAGCCTCACGCCTTTGCTCGAACTGCCGAGCAACGGCAGCGACGTCGGCTATCCCGGCTCGTGTGGCACGAGGGTCTGCTTTGGGTGAGCTACAATTCATCGCACGAAGGCAAGACCTGCATTTATCTGGCGAAGGTGCGGCTGCCCCGCGTGCCGGCCAAATAGATTGAAGCCATGAAATTCATCCTCTTCGCCGGCCTCGCCGCAGTCACCGCCGCTTCCGCCGCCGATGTGCTCGCGCAGCGCGACTCTCCGCAAGTCATCGAAGCCGATGTGTGCATCTACGGTGGCACTTCGGGCGGTGTGACGGCGGCGGTGCAGGCGGCACGGATGGGCAGGAAGACCGTGCTCATCGAACCCGGCAAACACCTCGGCGGCATGAGCAGCGGCGGGCTGGGGATGACCGACAACGGTTCGACTGAGACCATCGGCGGGCTGTCGCGCGAGTTTTACCAGCGCGTGTATCGCTTCTACTCGAAGGCGGAGGCGTGGCAGTTTCAGAAGCGCGACGACTATCTCGCGTGGCTCCCGAAAATCTGGGGTGTGGACGGCCCGCGCATGGAGGAGATCGAGGCGCAGTTTCTCTTCGAGCCACACGCGGCGGAGGCGGTCTTCAACGACATGGCGCGCGAGGCCGGCGTGCAGGTCGTCTTAGGCGAGCGGCTCGATTTGAAAAATGGCGTGCGCAAGGACGGCGCGCGCATCACGCGCATCGCGATGGAGAGCGGGCGCGAGTTCGCCGCAAAGGTGTTCATCGATGCGAGCTACGAGGGCGACCTCATGGCGAAGGCTGGCGTGAGTTACATCGTAGGCCGCGAACCGAACAGCCTCTACGGCGAAACGCTCAATGGCGCGTTTCCGTTCACGCCCGCTCCGTTCCCGAAGATCAGTCCCTACCTCGTGCCCGGCGATCCGACCAGCGGCCTGCTGCCGCACGTCGAGCCGCAGCCGCCCGGCCCCAAGGGCTCCGGCGATCATCGCGTGCAGGCTTATAATTTCCGCGTCTGCCTCACCGACGTGCCGGAGAATCGCGTACCGCTTGCCGAGCCCGCAAACTACAACCCGCTCGATTACGAACTGCTCGCGCGCCATATCGCCACGATGAAAAATGTGAAGCCCGGCCCGCGCAAACACGCCGGCATCGGCCTGCGCGGCGGCGGCGGCGACCTCGGCATCGGCTTCGAGTTGGTGCCCAATCGCAAGACCGACTCGAACAACGGCAGCGAGTTTGGCAGCGACCTCTACGGCCCGAGCTACGGCTGGCCCGAGGCGGATCACGCGGGGCGCGAAAAGATTTTCGCGGAACACAAGGACTACACGCTCGGGCTGCTCTGGTTTCTCGGTCACGATGAGCGACTGCCCGCCGAAGTGCGCGCCGAGATGCAGCGCTGGGGTTTGCCGCAGGATGAGTTTGCCGACAGCGGCCACTTCCCGCACCAACTCTACGTGCGCGAGGCGCGGCGCATGGTGGGCGATTACGTCGTCACCGAAAACGACGCGCGCGGCGCCCGGGTGGCCGAGGATCCAGTCGCGCTCGGCTCCTACCCGCTCGATTCGCACGGCGTCACGCTTTACGTGGACGAGGCCGGGGTGCTGAACCGCGAGCGCGGATTTTTCACCGGCATCAAGCCCTTCCCCATCAGCTACCGCGCGTTGCGGCCTCGCCCCGGCGAGTGCGACAACCTGCTCGTGGTGAGCTGCCTCTCCGCGTCGCACGCCGCCTACGGTTCGGTGCGCATGGAGCCGGTGTTCATGATGCTCGGCCACGCCGCCGGAGCCGCCGCGAGCCTGGCGATCGAACGCCGCGTGACGGTGCAAAACGTCCCCTACGCGCCATTGCGCGAACGCCTTCTCGCCGACAAACAAATCCTGGAACGCAACGCTCGCCGATGAAAACTCGAATCAAAATTTTGCTCCCGCTGCTCGCCGCCTTCGCGGCAGTCACCATCGCTCCCTCAAAATCCGCCGCCCGGAAAAGACCGGCGACGGTTGGGAGCCGCGTGGAAGTTCGCGGCACCGTTGCATCCGCGATCTCTTCTCATGAAAACACATAACCGAGTTTCCCGGCGTCTTCTTCTGCTCGCGCCCTTTCTCCACGCACTGGCCGTGACGTGCGCCGCGGAGGATTCGGCACGGCTCGAATACAACCGCGACGTGCGGCCGATCCTTTCGGACAAGTGTTTCAAGTGCCACGGCCCGGACTCGAAAGCGCGCAAAGCGGAACTGCGCCTCGATCTCCGCGACGCGGCGCTCACGGAGCACGATGGCGGGCGGCCGATCGTTCCGGGCCAGGCGGACAAGAGCGAAGTGGTGCGGCGCATTGAGACGGACGATGCGGACGACGTGATGCCGCCGAAGAAATCGAATTTGCATTTGGCGAAAAGCGAGATCGCGGCGCTGCGCCGCTGGATCGCGGAGGGCGCGGAGTATCAGCCGCATTGGTCGCTAGTGGCACCGAAGGCTGCGCCTTTTCCGGAAGTGAAATGACTGGATTGGGTGCGCAACGAGATCGACCGTTTCGTGCTCGCGCGGCTGGAGCGCGAACGCCTCACGCCTTCACCCGAAGCCGATCCTGCGACGCTCATCCGCCGCGCCACGCTTGCGCTCACCGGTCTTCCGCCGACGCCCTCAGAGGTGGATGCTTTCACTCAAGAGTGCCGAAGCGGTTCGTCATTGGAGGCGCTGGCCGACCGCCTGCTCGCCTCGCCGCGCTTCGGCGAACGCATGGCGCTCGACTGGCTCGACGCGGCGCGTTACGCGGACACCAACGGCTACTACAACGACTCCGAGCGGCAGGCGTGGCCGTGGCGCGATTGGGTGATCGGCGCCTTCAATGGCAACCTGCCTTTCGATCGCTTCACCATCGAGCAGCTCGCGGGCGATCTGCTGCCGCACGCGACGACGGACCAGAAAATCGCGACGGGCTTTAACCGCAATCACATGGTGACGAACGAGACGGGCATCATCGAGGAGGAGTATCGCACCGGCTACGTGATGGATCGCGTGGACACGACGGCGACGGTGTGGATGGGGCTCACGCTGGCCTGCGCGCGCTGCCACGATCACAAATACGATCCGCTCACGCAGCGCGACTACTACCAGGTCTTCGCCGCCTTTAATAACATTCAGGAAACCGGACTGGTGAAGGATGTCGCACCGCTAAGTCCCGCGCCGACCATCGCGTTGCCGACGGCGGCGCAGGAGAAGGATTTGGTGAAACTGGGAGCCGAGCGCAGGAAGACCGAGGCGAAGCTCAAGACCTTCAAGCCCGCGCTGGAAACGGAAATGACTGCGTGGGAAACGACCGCGCTCGATGCGCTGCCACCCGCGCCAACGCAGGGCAGCCTCGTGCATTTCGATTTCGACGCGGACGGCGCGGACCACGGGCCGAAGCCGGTCGAGGCGACGACCAGCGGCAAGCTGGTCTTCGACGCCGGAGTCAAAGGCAAGTCCGTGGCGTTCGACGCGACGCAATACATCGAGTTCGCCGAGCCGCAGCCGCTCGAACGCGACCGCCCGTTCACCTTCGCCGTGTGGATCATGCCCAACGCAGCGCCGCAGGGTTGCGTGGCCTCGAAGATGAACTCTGACGCGGACGCGCGCGGCTTTGAGATCCTGTGGTATAAATCGCAGCCGCGCATCAATCTCGCGCATCGCTACGGACACGACGGCATCGAGGTGGTGGCGCAGCAAAAATTCGGCGGCAAGCAGTGGCATCACCTCGTCGTCACTTATGATGGATCGTCGAAGGCGGCGGGCCTGAAGGTGTATGTGGATGGCGCGCTGAATGCGGTGGATGTGCGGCGCGACAATCTCTCCGGCTCGGTCGCGTCGGATGAGCCGTGGCGCATCGCGTGGAAAGGCACGGGCATTGGCTTCGACGGCGGCATGGACGAGGTGCGGCTCTTCGACCGCGCGCTCGCGGCGGAGGAAATCGAGGCGCTTCACTGGCGCGAATTCATCGGCGGCGCGGTCGCCACGCCGCGCGCGGAGCGGACGCGCGCGCAGGCCGACAAGCTCGAGTCCTACTACATCGCGCGCCACGCCTCGGAGGAAGTGAAGCGGCTCTCGGAGCAGGCGGCCGCGTTGCGCAGCGAGGAAGACACGGCGCGCCGCGGAATCCTCTCCGCCTCGGTGATGCAGGAGATGCAGCAACCGCGCGAGACGCACATTCTCACGCGCGGGCAATACGATCAGCCCGCGGACAAAGTGGAGTTTGGCGTGCCGGCGTCGCTGGGACCGTTGCCGAAGGACGCGCCGCGCAACCGGCTCGGCTTCGCGCAATGGCTCGTCGCGCCCGAGCATCCGCTCACCGCGCGCGTAGAGGTGAATCGCCTGTGGGAGCAATGCTTCGGCGACGGACTGGTGCGCACGCTCAATGACTTCGGCCTACAAGGCGAAGCGCCGTCGCATCCCGAATTGCTCGACTGGCTCGCGGTAAAGTTTCGCGAAACCTGGGATGTGAAAGCGCTGCTCAAACTCATCGTCACCAGCGCCACGTTCCGCCAGTCGTCGAACTTCACGCCGGCCTTGCTCGCTCGCGATCCCGAGAACCGGCTGCTGGCGCGCGGACCGCGTTATCGCCTGCCGGCGGAAGTGCTGCGCGATCAGGCGCTCGCGGTCGGCGGACTGCTCGTCGAGAAGATCGGCGGACCGAGCGTGAAGCCGTATCAACCACCCGGCTTGTGGGAAGCGGTGAGCTACAATGGCGACGCGACCTACGAGGCGGATCACGGCGAGTCGCTGTATCGGCGCGGCCTCTACACGTATTGGAAACGCCAGTCACCGCCACCGGGCACGCTGACCTTCGACGGCCCCACGCGCGAGGTCTGCACCGTGCGCCGCGCCCGCACCAACACGCCGCTGCAAGCCCTCGTGCTGCTCAACGACGTGACCTATATCGAAGCCGCGCGCGGGCTGGCGACGCGGATGATGCGCGAGGGAAAGGAGAGCATTGCATTCGGCTTCCGCGTGGCGACAGGCCGCGCGCCGAAAAGCGAGGAAGCCGCCGCGTTGCAAAGCTACTTCGATGAGCAACTCGCCGTCTTCCGCACCAAACCCGAATCGGCGCGCGCGCTTTTGAAAGCCGGCGAATCGCCCACCGATGCAACACTCGATGCCTGCGAACTCGCCGCCTGGACGATGACCTCAAGCCTACTCCTGAACCTCGACGAGGCGATCACGCAACATTGATCGGACACGACCTGGTAACATCAGATTCCTCACTCTTCCAATCTTCAAAAACGAAATGATCCTCCGCTTGTTATTGGTTCCGCTCGTGACGTTCAGTTTTGCCATCAGGGCCGCCGATAAATTCGCGGAAGCCCCCGCGTGCCAGTCCGTCGGTGAACAGCCGGACGGCAGCTTCCTGGTCTCGACCAATCAGGTCGTCACGCCGGTCGGCAAAGTGGAGCGGATCGAAGGCGCGCGCCCGAAGGATCTCGCGGTCTCGCCCGACGGCGCGACGATCGCGGTGCTGACCACGGCGACGGTGCTGCTCTATGCGCCGGATGGAAAGTTGAAGGGGAGTGTGAAGCACGCCGCCGGGCCGCTCGGGCTCGCTTGGGGCGCGGATAGTTTGTCGCTCTTTGCCAGCGGCGGCGGAGGGCAGATTCAGCGCGTGGTCTTCGCGGCGGGCAAATGGAAGACGGGCGGCTCCTTCGCCGCGGTCGATCCGAAGAAAAACGCGCGCGTCTTCACCGCCCAGGATGCCTCCGATAGCGAAGCCAATCCGGCGAAAAAGAAGCGCGCCAAAGCGGGCGATCCGCAGGCCGCCGGTCTCGCGGTCTCGCGCGATGGCACGCGGCTCTATGTCGCGCTGGGGATAAGTAACGCAATGAAGGCCGACGAGCGTCCCTACACGCATCTGCCGAACAAGGTTCCCCTGGACGAGATGAACCCGCCCGTCGCGGCGCTGAAAGGCGAGCCGAAGCGGCTGGCGCAAGCCTGCGCGAAACTGGACTGGAACGATGTCGATCGCGCTGACTTTGCCATCCTGGCCCGGGCGGCGTGGGCCGCGCAGCGGCCGGGAGAGCCGTTCCCCTGGGACCGGTTCAATCGTTATCCGAAAGGCAACCGATAACCCAAGCCTCCACCGCACGTCCCATCGTGTAACCCAATCCATGAAGACCATCCGCTATCTCCTCTTCATCTCCCTCGCCCTCGCGGCGCTCGGAGCTTCTGCTGCCGGCAAGCCGAACATCCTCCTCATCGTCGCCGACGATCTCGGCTGGCGCGATGTCGCATGGCACGGCGGGCCCTTCCAGACGCCGGCGATGGACCGGCTCGTGCGCGAGGGCGTGGAGCTCGATCAGCATTACGTCCAGCCGGTCTGCACGCCGACGCGCACGGCGCTGATGAGCGGGCGCTATCCGAGCCGCTTCGGACCGCAGGCGCTCGCGCCCAGCAATCTGCGCGCGATGCCGCTCGGCACGGACACGGCTGGGACGTGAAGCACATGGTAAAGCTCATGGTCATGAGCGCGACCTACCGGCAGAGCAGCAGCCTGCGCCCGGAATTGCGCGACGCGGACCCGGCCAATCGCCTGCTCGCCTCGCAAAATCCGCGGCGGTTCGACGCTGAATTCGTGCGCGAAAACGCGCTCTTCATCGCCGGCGCGCTCGATCTCGCAGCCATCGGCGGCCCGAGCGTGAAGCCTTACCAGCCGGAGGGCTACTACGACGCGCTGCAATTTCCCGTGCGCGATTATTTCTCGAGCACCGGCGCCGAGCAGCGGCGGCGCGGCGTTTACATGCACTGGCAGCGCTCGTTCCTGCACCCGATGCTCGCGGCTTTCCACGCGCCCGCACGCGACGAATGCGCCGCGCAGCGCGTGGTGAGCAACACGCCGCAGCAGGCGCTCACGCTCTTGAACGACCCGACTTTCGTGGAAGCCGCGCGCCTCTTCGCCGCGCGCCTGCTCGCTCAGAAAGATGCGGGCGACGACGAGCGCATCCGCCGCGCGTTCCGATTCGCACTCGCCCGCGAGCCTCGGGAAAAAGAAACGGCGTCGCTGGAAAAATTTCTCGCGGAGCAGCGCGCGCAATTCTCCTCCACTCCCGCCGAAGCTGCGAAGCTGCTGAAGACCGGCCAGTCGCCGCCGCCCGCGCGCGATCCCGCCGAGCTCGCCGCGTGGACGAGCCTCTGCCGCGTGGTGCTCAATGCGCAGGAAACGATCACGCGATACTGATGCGCGGCCGCGAGTTCCGAGTGGACTAAGTTGACTAAGTCCCGTGGCGAACGCATCCTTGTTTCCATGAAAACGATCACCACTCACGAAGCCAAGACCCACCTCTCGCGTTATCTCGCCGAAGTCGAGAAAGGCCGGGAGTTCATCATTGCGCGGGGCAAAGCCCCAGTGGCGATGCTGGTGCCGGTGAAGCCCCCGAAAAAAAGGCCGCGGCCGAAAGTGGGCGAGACACTCGATCCGCCGTTTAAAATTCCGGACTCGGCGTTTGCGCCACTTACCGATGAGGAACTCAAGGAATGGGGACTATGAACCTGTTGCTCGACACGTGTGCTTTCCTCTGGCTCGCCCTCCCTCAGGGCAAACTATCCGGCGAGGCCACGCGTCAGATCAACGCTCCCACGTCCACCTTGTTTTTCAGCGACGTGAGCGTCTGGGAGATCACTTTGAAAAACTCTTCCGGCAAGCTGCCCCTCCCGGATTCGCCCCGGAAATGGATTCCGCGGCGGCTCAAGTTTTTTCAGATCCAATCGCTCAGACTTGAGCACGATGCCATCTACCGCAGCGGCGAACTGCCGCGCTTTCACCTCGATCCGTTCGATCGGCTGCTCGCCGCGCAGGCCATTGAAATGGGCATGACCATGCTTTCACCGGACGAGCCGCTTTCGCGACTCGGCGCGTCGCGGATTTGGTGACATGGAAGGCCGCGTCATAGTAGTGGAGCCGGATTCCCGTGACCCAGCCGATGGGGCGAATGTTGACCTTATTTGATCTCCCGCTGGGTTGAAGCCGTGAACACTATCTTCACCAAATGAAACCCACTCCGTTCACCCGCCGCGCATTTGTCACACGTTCCTCCAGCGCTCTCGCCGGCGCTGTCATCGCCGCGAATTTCGTCCAGGCGGCGGAGAAGCAGGGGCCGCATCAGGCGATGGGCACGCGCGCGGGCGAAGTGACGGATACCACTGCCATCGTGTGGACGCGGCTCACGCAGCAAGCGACGCGAAACAATGGCGGGCTGCTCATTCCCGGCCACGTGAAGGAAAAAAAGAGAAGGCTGGAAGGGGCGGCTGAAATCCCGGTGCCGGTCGACCAACTCGAAGGCGCGTGCCCCGGCGCGCCGGGCCGCGTGCAAGTGCGCTACGGCACGCGCGAGGATTTGAGCGATGCGACGACGACGGCGCCGGTCGCGGTGTCGGAGGCGAATGATTTCATCCATCAGTTCAAGCTCACGGGGCTCACGCCGGGGACGCTCTATCATTACGTGAGCAAGCTCGCGGGGCCGGACGACGCCGTTTTTTTCCGCGGGAAATTCCAGACCGCGCCCGCCGCGGCCGCGCCCGGCAATTTGCGCTTCTGCGTGATGACCTGCCAGGGCTACCCCGACCGCGGGCATCCCGACGGGCATCCCATTTATCCCGCGATGCTGGCGCTCGATCCGCACTTCACGTGTCTCACCGGCGACCTCGTTTATTACGACAACGACGAGCCGCGCGCAGTCACCTCGCGGCTCGCGCGCTATCATTGGGAGCGGATGTTCAGCCTGCCGCGGCTCGTGGAATTCAATCGCGCGCACTCGACTTACTGGCTCAAGGACGATCACGACACGCTCAACAACGACTCGTGGCCCGGCGCGAAGATGGGCGAGTTTACCTTCGCCGAAGGTCAGAAAATTTTCCGCCAGCAAGCGCCCATGCACGACGGCCCGAGCTATCGCACTTTCCGCTGGGGCCGTGACCTGCAGGTGTGGCTCACCGAGGGGCGCGATTTCCGTTCGCCAAACAAGATGCCCGACGGCCCGGACAAAACGATCTGGGGCGCGGAGCAGAAGGCGTGGTTCCAGCGCACGGTGAAGGCGAGCGACGCGACGTGGAAGGTGCTCGTCTCGCCCACGCCGCTCGTCGGGCCGGATCGCGCCACTGGCAAGAACGACAACCATTCCAACGCCGGCTTTGCGCACGAAGGGGACGATCTGCGCGCGTGGATGCGGGCGAATGTGCCGGAGAATTTCTTCGTCGTGTGCGGCGATCGGCATTGGCAATACCACTCCGTGCATCCCGAGACCGGCCTGCACGAGTTCAGCGTCGGCGCGGCGAGCGACGAGCATGCGGGCGGCACGCCGGGCCTAAACCCGCGGTATCACAAATTTCATCGCGTGAAGGGCGGGTTCCTCAGCGTCACGCTGCAGCGCGAGAGCGCGCAAAGCCGGATTCTCTTCGAACATCGCGACGTGCTGGGGACGGTCGTTTATCAATGGCAGCAGACGCGGCGCGCGAGTTAGCCGATGACGACTTCACTGCTCTTCCTCCTCGCGTTGACGGGCATTTTTTGCGGCCCATCCTTCGCCGCGGAAAAGTCCGGGCGGCCCAATATTCTCTTTCTCCTCGCCGACGATCTGGGCTACGGCGAGCTCGCCTGTTACGGCCATCCGCGCACGACGACGCCGGCCCTCGACCGGCTGGCGAGCGAGGGCATCACTTTCATGGACGAACAGATCGGCCGCATCCTCGACAAGCTCGATGCGCTGGGGCTGCGCGAGAACACACTCGTGTTGTTCGCGAGTGACAATGGCGGCGTGGTGGGGCGCGGCAGCAGCAACGGCAGCCTGCGCGGAGGAAAGGTGATGCTCTATGAAGGCGGCATCCGCGTGCCGTTCATCGCAGGCTGGCCCGGGCAAGTGCCGGCCGGCCGCGTGGATGAAACCTCGCGGCTGAATGTGTGCGATCTCGCGTGGACCTTCTGCCGGCTCACGGGCGCGGCGATGCCCGAGGGCTACCGCTCCGACGGCGTGGATGCGAGCGATGCCTTACGCGGCAAGCGGCTCGTGCACACACTTTTGGTCGAGCCCGCGCCCCGGCCGATTACTGCTCACGATGCCCGAGCGCAATTTCCTGCTCTCGGCGAACGAGGCGGACCTCGACTCATTGTCCGATGAAATTCACCCCCGCCGTCATTGAAATGCACCTCCGATTTTTACCCGTCTCATTCGTTTTCACGCTGCTCTCGCTCGCGCGTGCGACGGTATTTTCCGCGCAGCCGCCGCTCGATCTCGGCGGCCAGCACGCCAGCACGCCCGGCGCGCCGAGTTACTTTCCCAATGCCGCGGTGACGCTGCCCGATGGCGCGCTCGAATCCTTTTTCCGGCGCGGCGGCAGGGGCGGCGTCTCGATTTTCCGCGTTCGCTCGGAAGATAATGCACGCACCTGGTCCGCGCCCGAGGCCATCGTGCAGCTCAGCGAGGGAATTTGGGGCGGGCCGGTGCCGCTGCTCGATCGAGAGGGCGAGATTCACTTCGTCATTCCCAAAGCGCGCGGCACCGGGCGCAAGCCCGGCGTGGACCGCTTCATCGATCTCCATCACCTGCGCTCGACCGGCGGACGCGCGCAATGGACCGAGCCCGCGCGCATCTTCGAGGGCTACGTCGGCTCGCTGCAAGGGGTCTTTCAGCTCAAGAGCGGCCGCATCCTCGTGCCCTTCGCCGATTGGCAGCCGGGCGTGCCCGCCGCGCCGCCGACCGGCCCGGAAGTGACCACGTGCCTGTATTCCGACGACGCCGGAAAATCCTGGCAGCGCTCGCCCGCGCGACTCACCGCGCCGGTTCACGAGGGCTACAACGGCTCGAACTACGGCGCGTGCGAACCGTCGCTCATCGAGCTCGAAAATGGCCGCGTGTGGATGCTCATCCGCACGCAGGATGGATTTCTTTACGAATCCTTTTCGCGCGACGGCGCGGATTGGTCCGAGGCGAAACGCTCGCGTTTTCCCTCGTCGAATTCGCCCACCTTTCCCGTGCGCCTGCCGGACGGGCGCATCGTGCTTTTTTGGAACAACTGCGCGACGCCGCCGCGCGTGGGCAAGGACGGCGTCTATGGCGGACGCGATGCGCTGCACGCCGCGATCTCGGCGGATGAAGGCAAAACGTGGCGCGGCTTTCGCGAAGTCTATCGCGACCCGAAGCGCAACGGCTCGCCGCCGAAAGACGGCGACCGCGGCACCACCTACCCGCACGCGACGGCGACGCAAGATGGGAAGATCGTGCTCGTCTCCGGCCAGGGCGTCGATCAGCGGCGGCGCTTTCTTATCGAGCCGGACTGGCTGCTGGAAAAATCCGTCGAGTCGAATTTCGAGAGCATCGAGCCGTGGCACCTCTTCAAGAGTTTCGGCAAGCCCGCGCGCTACTGGCGCGACCGCGTGCAAGGCCCCGACCTCATCGCGCATCCCGACAAGCCGGGCGCGAAAGTGCTGCACCTCCGCCGTCCCGACGAGCGCGATGCGGATGGCGCGTCGCTCAACTTTCCCGCCGGCGAGCGCGGCTTGGTCACGCTGCGACTGCGCGCGCAGCCGGGCTTCGCGGGCGCGATCGTCGCGCTCACCGACCGTTTTTTTGATCCGTGCGACGACACCGGGGAGCAGCTCGCAGCGTTTGCGTGGAAGGTGGAGATGGAGCCAGGCGCGTGGCACACCGTGGCGCTCGCATGGGATCGCGCGAAGCAGCGCTGCGCCGTGCAAGTGGACGGCCAGCCCGCGACCACGCTGGATCAGCGGCAGCCCGCGCCGAATGGCCTGAGCTACCTGCGCCTGCGCTCGACGGCCGCCGCCGTGGACACCGCGGGCCTGCTCATCGAATCCGTGAAAGTGGAGATCGAATGAAGCGCCTCGTCTTTTTCGCACTGCTCACTTTTTGCAGCCTCGCGTCCGCCGCCGAACTCGGGCTGATGCACAACTTCGATGGCGATCTTTCCTTCAGCGGCGCCACGCCCGCGCAATCGAAAGCGCGGGTCGAGCAGCTCATCGACGAGGTGGCTCGCGGGCCGGTGAAGACGGTGATGTGGAGCATCGGCGCGGGCTCCGACATTCTCTACTACCAGACGGAAGTCGCCAGCACGTGGGGCTGGCGCACGACGAAATACAATGACGATCCGAAATGGAAGTCCCGCATCGAGCGCTGCCGCGCGACCACCGCGGCGGGCCTCGACGCGCCGCGCATCGTCGGCGAGCGCTGCCGCGAGCGCGGGCTGAAATTTTTCCCGTTCTACCGCATGAACGACGCGCACTTCACCACCGATCCGCTGGAGTATCCGCTCACGGGAAAATTTTGGATCGAGCATCAGGATGCGACCCTCGGCGCGTCGCCGGTCGCGGGCTTCGAGGGCTACCGCCACTTGCTGAATTTCGCACGCGATGAAGTGCGGGCTCACCGCCTCGCGGTCATCTTCGAGGCGATGGATCGTTATGCCGATTTGATGGACGGCTTCGAGCTCGACTTCAATCGCTTCCAGATTTTCTTCGCGCCCGGCGAAACTGATAAGCACGCGCACTTGATCACCGAAATGGTCGCGCAAGTCCGGCAGCGGTTGAATGCGATCGCGTCGAAACAAGGCCGCCCGATGACGCTCGTGGTGCGCGTGCCGCCGGCGATGCACAACTGCGCGTGGTCCGGCCTCGACGTGGGAGCGTGGATGCGGCAGGGGCTGGTGGATGTGATCATCCCCGCGCAATTGATGACGCTCGCGCACGCCGCGAGTGATAAGCCGCTCCAACTCGTCGAAGCGGAAATCGGGATTCTCATCGAACCCGTCAAAAACGTTCTACGATCTCGCGACCGATCTGGGCAAAACGAAAAACTTGTGGAGGGACAAGACTGAGTTCGTCGCGAAACTCACCGCGCAAAAGGAAAAGCTCGCCGCCGCGCATCCCAATGACGTGCCGGTAAAATGGCGGCGCTTCCTCGCACCCGCTTCACCGGAAAGGAAACCAGCCGTCGCCGACTAAACCGAACCATGACCATGCAAACTCACGACCTCACCCGCCGCCAATTTTTCGGCCGCACCGCCACCGGCATCGGCGCCCTCGCGCTGGCTTCGCTGCTCAACGAGCGCGCCGCCGCCGCCGCGACCACCGGCGTGCCGGGCATTCTTTCACAGACGCATTTCCCGCCGCGCGCGAAACGGATCATTTACCTCTTCATGCAAGGCGGGCCGTCGCAGATGGATTTGTTCGATCCCAAGCCGGGGCTGGCGAAGCGGCATGGCGAGGACTTGCCGGAGTCGATCCGCAAGGGCCAGCGCATCACCGGCATGACGGCGAAGCAGTCGTCGCTGCCGGTCGCGCCGTCGCCGTTCAAGTTTGCGCAGCACGGAAAGAGCGGCGCGTGGGTGAGCGCACTACTGCCGCACACGGCGAAAGCGGCGGACGATTTATGCTTCATCCGCTCGGTGAACTCCGAGCAGATCAATCACGATCCGGCGATCACCTTCATGCAGACCGGCCACCAGTTGCCGGGGCGCCCGAGTTTCGGCAGTTGGATGAGCTACGGCCTCGGCACGGAGAACAGCGACCTGCCGGCGTTCGTCGTGCTGACATCGCGCGGCAGCGCGGTGTCGCCAGCGGATCCTTTGTTTGCGCGGCTTTGGGGCTCGGCGTTTCTGCCCTCGAGTCATCAAGGCGTGAGCTTCCGCTCGAGCGGCGATCCGGTGCTTTACTTGTCGAATCCCGACGGCGTGACGAGCGACGACCGGCGGCGGATGCTCGACACCTTGGGGAAACTAAATCGCGCGGAACAAGCCGAGGCGCTCGACCCGGAGATCGACACACGCATCGCCCAATACGAGATGGCGTATCGGATGCAGAGCTCGGTGCCGGAGCTGACCGATTTGAAAAGCGAACCGGCGGAAACTTTCGCGCTCTATGGCGAAGAGGCGCGCAAGCCCGGCAGCTTCGCGGCGAATTGCCTGCTCGCGCGCCGGCTCGCGGAGCGCGGCTGCCGCTTCATCCAGCTCTACCACCGCGGCTGGGATCAGCACTACAACCTCCCGACCAATCTCGCGCTGCAAAGCCACGACGTGGATCAGCCCAGCGCCGCGCTCATCGCCGATTTGAAACAGCGCGGCTTGCTCGACGACACGCTCGTCGTATGGGGCGGCGAATTCGGCCGCACCACTTACAGCCAGGGCAAGCTGACCTCGACAAACTTCGGCCGCGATCATCACGGTCGCTGCTTCACGATGTGGATGGCCGGCGGCGGCGTGAAACCGGGCATGACTTACGGTGAGACCGACGACTACTGCTACAGCGTGGTGCGTGACTCGATGCACGTTCACGATTTGAACGCGACGATCCTCCGCTGCTTCGGAGTGGATCACACGAAGCTGACCTTCAAATTCCAAGGCCGCCGCTACCGGCTCACCGACGTGGAAGGCAAGGTCGCGGAGAAAATTCTGGCCTGACGGCTCCGACTGAACTGAACTCGCCTGCCAGAACGCAAATTCTGATCGTCGGCGCCCGGATCGGGAGGTCTCTCACTGGCGCTTGCGCTCCGCAGAAACGGCGTCAACGCGACCATCTGGGAAAGGGCGCCGCAGCTTCGCGAAAGGGCTTCGGGGTGCGCGCACCTGCTTCTCAGGTTTCACTCCAAATTCGTCATTCGTTCGGTGCCTACGCCTCGCTCTCGCCCTGCTGGCCTTCCTCGAGCTGGCGCAGCACGTCGCTGCGATCGTCCACTTCCTCCCACACGTCGCGGCTTACGTAGATGGGGGCGCTTTGGGAAATGGCCAGGGCGATGCAATCGCTCGGGCGGCCGTCGAGCTCGATGATCTTTTTTTCGTGGAGCTCATTCTGCGCGCTGATGATGAGGCGCGCGAAATACGTCTCAGTCTTGAGATCGTTGATGATGACGCGCTCGACCTTGGCGCCGAGCGCGGCGAGGAGATGGCCGATGAGATCGTGCGTGAGCGGGCGCTCCTTGGGCGTGTGATTCATGAACATGGCGATGGCCGTGCCCACGCTCTCATCCACGTAGATGACGAATACTTTCTCGTCGTTGCCGACGAAGACGGCGCGTCCCGCATTGAAGGGCAGGACGGTGCGGATTTCGACGGGGACGACGGCTTTGCTCATGCGCGGAGAATGTGGGCGGCGAAGTGGAATGTGGAAAGTGAAAGTTGAGTGTTGAGTGTTGAGTGTTGAGTGGCGCTCCGCTTTTGTGCCACGCGCGGCTTGAAAAAAGGCGCCACTCAACTCTCAACACTCAACTTTCACTTTCCGCCATGCAGACTTGGGATATTCCCGCCGCCATTTCCCTCTACAATATCGACCGCTGGGGGCTGGGATATTTTACGATCAATGAGCGCGGGAATATTGCGATCAATCCCACGCAGGAATGCAAGACGCCCATCGACATCATGGAGCTCATGGCTGAGGCGCGCAGTGAGTATGGGCTTGGGTTTCCGATGGTGCTGCGCTTTCAGGATCTGCTGCACCACCGGGTCATCCGCATCAATAAGGCGTTTGCGGATGCCATCGCGGAGGCGGGTTATCGCGGCGTTTATCGCGGCGTGTTTCCCATCAAGGTCAACCAACTGCGCGAGGTGGTGGAAGAGATCATGGCGGCGGGTGAGCCGTTTAATTTCGGGATCGAAGCGGGGAGCAAACCGGAGCTGCTCGCGGCGCTGGCCATTCACAAGGATCCCGAGTCGCTCATCATCTGCAATGGCTACAAGGATTCGCTCTTCATCCAGAATGCGCTGCTCGGGCGCAAGCTCGGGAAGAAGGTCATCATGGTGGTCGAGAAGCTCGAGGAGCTCGCGGAAATCCTGCGCGTGTCGCGCGAGGTGGGCGTGGAGCCGATGATCGGCATCCGCGTGCGGCTCTCGGCCAAGGGCGGCGGCAAGTGGGCCACGAGCGGCGGAGAGAATGCGAAGTTTGGGCTGAGCACCGCGGACCTCGTGGCGGCGAGCGAGATGCTCAAGCGCGAGAGGATGCCGCACGTGCTCAAGCTCGTACACTTTCACGTGGGCTCGCAGGTGCCGGACATCGGCATCATCAAGCGCGCGGTACGCGAAGCGGCGCGCTTTTACGCGAAGCTCGCGAAGATGGGGCACGAGCTGGGCTACCTCGATGTCGGCGGCGGACTCGGCGTGGATTACGACGGCTCGCGCACGGCCTTCGATAGCTCGGTCAATTACTCCCTCAACGAATACGCGCGCGACATCATCTACAACGTGATGGACGTGTGCGACGCCGAGAAAGTGGCGCACCCCGTGATCGTGAGCGAGAGCGGGCGCGCGATCGTGGCGCATCATTCCGTGCTCATCGTCGAAGCATTTGGCTCGATTGAAAAAGACACCGCGCGCATCGCCGTGGAGCCGCGCGAGGGCGACCCGAAATTGCTGGCCGACATCCTCGACATCCAGCGCAGCCTTACGCCGCAGAACCGCATGGAGTCGCTCCACGACGCGCAGCAGATCAAGGAACAAGCGCAGTCGATGTTCGACCTCGGGCTGCTCGAACTCGAGAGCAAGGCGAAGATCGAGACGGTCTATTGGCAGCTCGCGCACCGGGTCGTCGAGTTTTGCGCCGGCATGAAATACGTGCCCGACGAAGTGAAGGATCTCGAGGTCGCGCTCGGCGATCAATTCGTCTGCAACTTTTCCGTTTTCCAATCGCTGCTCGATCACTGGGCGCTCGGCCAGCTCTTCCCCGTCATGCCCATTCATCGGCTCAATGAATTCCCCGAGCGGCAGGGCACGCTGGTGGATATCACCTGCGACAGCGACGGCAAGGTGAGCAAATTTATCGACCTGCAAGACGTGAAGGACACGCTCCCGCTGCACAAGCTGCGGCCCGGCGAGCCTTACTACATCGGCATCTTCCTCATCGGCGCCTATCAAGACATCATGGGCGATCTGCACAACCTATTCGGCCGCGTGAATGAGGCGCACGTCTTCCTGGATGAAGACGAGGAGAGCGGCTGGTACATCGAAGAGACCATCGATGGCAGCACCATCGGCGAAGTCTTGCGCATGACGCAATGGAACGACACGGACCTCTCGCGCATGGTGAAGGCGCAAGTGGATGCCGCCATCAAGAGCAACTGGCTCAAACCGAACGAAGCCATCCGGCTGCTCAATAGCTACGAGCGCGCGCTCAAGGGCTACACGTATCTACAGTTTGGCAACGGCCCGGCGGCAAGCCCCGCGGCGTAGAGACGTCTATTGAGACTCGCGAAAGTGCTTATACTGCCGCGCATCAAGTTTTGTGAAGTGAGGCAGAATTCTTTGGCGTTTGAAGTTTGGCGTTTAGCGGAGGTCCGGTGGCTTGCGCCACCGGCTAATTTCCATTCACCCTCCGGGTGGCAAAACGCGCGAACCAGTTTCGCGAGCAATGGAAGAGGGAAGAACGTTTCAACTTCCGCCCTTGCCCGCGATGAACTTCACGAGGTCCACGCAGCGGTTGCTGTAACCCCATTCATTGTCATACCAGGAGATGAGCTTGAAGAATTTGCTGTTGAGCCCGATGCCACTGCCGGCGTCGAAGATCGAGGAGTGCGCGTCGTGGATGAAGTCGCTGCTCACCACTTCATCGGTGGTGTAGGCGAGGATGTCCCGGAGGTAAGTCTCGCTCGCCTTTTTCATGGCCGCGCAAATCTCGGGGTAACTCGTCTCCTTCACCGTCCGCACCGTGAGATCGACCACCGAGACCGTGGGCGTAGGCACGCGGAAAGACATGCCGGTGAGCTTCCCCTGCACCTCGGGAATGGCGAGGCCCACGGCGCGCGCCGCGCCGGTCGTGCTCGGGATGATGTTGATGGCAGCGCTGCGTCCGCCCTTCCAATCTTTCTTCGACGGCCCATCGACGGTCTTCTGCGTGGCGGTGTAGCTGTGGACGGTGGTCATGAGCCCTTCCTCGAAGCCGAAGCCTTCCTTGAGCAGCACGTGCACCACGGGCGCCAGGCAGTTGGTGGTGCAGCTCGCATTCGAGATGATGTGATGTTTGGCGGCGTCGTACTTCTCGTGGTTGACGCCCATGACCACGGTGATGTCCTCATTCTTCCCAGGCGCGGAGATGAGGACTTTCTTTGCCCCGGCCGCAATGTGGCCGCGCGCCTTTTCGCCGTCGGTGAAGAGCCCCGTGCTCTCGACCACGAGCTCCACGCCGAGCGCTTTCCACGGCAGCGCCGCGGGGCCTTCCTTCACAGCCAGGCACTGGATCTCGTGGCCATCGACCACCAGCACATCGTCCTCGGCGACCGACGCGCCCGACTTCTTGCTCGAGACCTCCTCCTTCGCGCGCCCCTGCGTGGAGTCGTACTTCACGAGGTAGGCGAGATTGTCCGCCGGCACGAGGTCGTTGACTGCCACCACCTCGATCTCTTTGCCGAGAAGCCCCTGGTCGCAGATTGCCCGAAAGACGAGACGCCCGATTCGCCCGAAGCCATTGATGCCGATTTTAATCATGAAGGAGTGTAGTGGGTCTGCCGGAAAAAAGCAGGCGGTCAATAAATCGGGCGCGTCCGGGAGCGTCAACCACTCTTCGCGGCAGAGCAGCGTTGGGAAGGACAAGGAGTGGCGACACTCCTGTCGCCGGTGCGAGGCCGCCAATCGCGACAATGCTCCACCGACTATTTTCTTCCGCGGCGTGAGGCTGGAAAAATCTGGGAATCCACTTCCGGCGCCCGCAATCTCCAGACCGTGAACCCATTCCTCACGCGCCGCCATTTTCTCCACGAGCTTGGCCTCGCCGCGACCGGATTGGGCGCCGCGTCTGCGCTTGCGACGGTCGCACCCGTCCAGCGTGTCGGGGGGCCGCGCCTCAAGGTCTCGCTCAACGCATATTCGTTTGGAAAACTGCTCAACGACTTCGCGCTCGGGCGCGGCGCGGGCTTGAGTCTCTTTGGGCTTGCTGAATTCTGTGCAAGGCACAACTTCGATGGCTTCGATCCCACGGGCTATTACTTCCCCGGCTACCGCGCGCGAAAAGTGCCTGAAGACAAACTGGTCTTCGAGTTGAAGCGCCGCGCATTCGAGCTGGGCCTCGGCATTAGCGGCACGGGCGTGGGCAACAATTTCACCGTCGCCGACCGGGCCGCGCGCGCGAAGGATGTCGAGTGGATCAAGCAGTGGGCCGAGGTCGCCGCCAAGCTCGGCGCGCCGGTGCTGCGCGTCTTCGCCGACACGCAGATGCGCGCGCAAACGTGGGAGACCGTGTCGAACGGCGCGCAACGGAGCGAAGTCGAAGAGTGGATTGCCGCCGACATCCGCGCCTGCGCCGACCACGCGGCGAAGTTTGGCGTGATGATCGGCGTGCAAAATCACGGCGACTTCATCAAGACCGCCGCCGACCTCATCGGGCTCATCAAACGCGTGGATTCGCCGTGGTGCGGCGCGATCGTGGATACCGGCTACTTCAAAGTCGCCGATCCCTATGCCGAGATGGCGCGGGCCGCTCCCTACGCGGTCAACTGGCAGATCAAGCAGAGCCCGCTCGGCGTCGAGAAGGAGGCCGAGGTGCCGACCGATTTGGTGCGGCTCTTGAAGATCATCCGGCTATCGGGCTACCGCGGCTTCCTGCCCATCGAGACGCTCTCACCGCGCGGCGACGGCGGCTACGATCCCTACACCGTGGTGCCCAAGTTTCTCGCCGAACTGCGCGCGGCGATGGAAGCGACCGCGTCCATCGCACAGCCGCCGGCCGATCGGTAGCTGGCAAGCTTCGGCGCGTGCTGGAGGACTGTTGCTTTCAAATCTGGTCCCGCAAAGTGACCAGCCGCGTGCATTTGCCGGGCGCGCGCCCCCGAGCAGAAGATCACCCGCGGCTTGGTTTCACGCTCGTCTTTCGCGGCAGCCGCACGCAGATCGATCCCGCGCTCAAAGCCGCCTACACCGCCGCACCACCCGCATGAAACTTCCCTGCCTCGCTACATTCATCGCAGTCTCGTCGCTCCGCGCCGCGACACCGGTCACCGACGTCGTCGTCACCACGGGCGACAATCATTTCCCCGCCTCCAGGTCAGGCAAAAAGCTGGCGGACGCACCGATCGCCGCGCCGATGCGCTCGGCGGGCGGGCAATTGGGCGGAGCCAACGCGCACCTCCTCGCGGCGTCCCACGCAAAAGACATCGGCGCGGATGAAGCCGCTCTGCGCAAGCGGGGCGTGAAGGCGACGCCCGCGAGCCGTGCCGCCGCCACGCCGGCGACATTCCGAGATGTGCCTTACGGCGCGCACGCCCGCCAGACGATGGACGTGTGGAAGGCGCGCGCGGACCGGCCCGCGCCGCTGGTGATCTACTTCCACGGCGGCGGGTGGGCAGCGCATGACAAGAGCGACATTCACGAGCATCTCGATGTGCGCGCGTTCCTCGAGGCCGGCATTTCCGTCGCCTCCGTGGGCTATCGCCTGCTGCAAGATGCGAACGCGGCGAAGATCGCGCCGCCTGTGCAATGGCCGCTCGAGGATGCCGCGCGCGCCGTGCAATTCCTGCGCGCGAAGGCGGGCGAGTGGAGCTTCGACCAGACCCGCTTCGCCGCCACCGGAGTCAGCGCGGGAGGTTGCACCTCGCTCTGGCTCGCCATGCACGATGACATGGCGGAACCGCGGAGCGCCGACCCGATCGCGCGGGAATCCACGCGCTTGTTTTGCGTCGCGGCGAAGGCGCCGGTGGTTTCGCTCGACCCCTGGCAACTGCGCGAGTGGATTCCCAACAGCATCTTCAGCGCGCACGCCTTCGGCTTCGCGGAGCTGTCGCGCGCCAATTCTTTCGCGCCCTTCCTCGCCGCCCGCGATTCTTACCTCCCGCAAATCCGGCGCTACTCGCCCATCGAGCACGCCAGCGCCGATGACCCGCCCGTCTTCATGGAGTTTCCCAATCAAGACAAGCCCCCGGTGCCGGGCGAAGCGCAGACCGATCCGAATCACTCCGCCGTCTCCGGCTTGATGCTCGAACGCAAGCTGCAATCACTCCACGTAAAAGTGGAGCTGCGCTACAAAGGCGATGGAAAAGCAGGGCACGCAAACGTGCAGGAATTTCTGACGCACTGGTTCACCACCAAATGAAAATGCAAACAGTGCATGACAGGCTCTATCCAAGTTCGCGAAAGTGGGAAAAATCCTCGCTCGCCGAGCGTGGGTGGATGGCGTCGCTCCGCGCGCCATGCCAGAGCCACGCGCGATAAACGCCACCCTCAAAGACGGGCCTTCGGCCATGAGAAGGCATGGCGGCGGAGCGAGGCGCCATCCAAGACATTTCCTTGGCCGGCCGTTGAAATATTGCGCGTGGGGGATGGGTCGGTTTCGGATGCACTACACCCTCGGTGGCCGTGTTACGTCTGCATCATTCCGGCGGGGTCTTCTGCGTCGGCTATTGAATCCATTTGCATGGTTCCCGCTTGGATAGGACACCATCCTGGAAATGCCCGGCTCGCTTGAAGCTTCCGCCCGCGCCATCGTGCAACGCTTGCACGATGCGGGGCACGTCGCGCTCTTTGCCGGCGGCTGCGTGCGCGACCGGCTCATGGGAGGGGAACCGCATGATTACGACATCGCCACCGACGCGCGGCCTGAGGATGTGCAAAAACTTTTTCCGCGGACGGTCCCGGTGGGCGCGCACTTCGGAGTCATCGTGGTGCTCGAAGGCGGTGCGGAATTTCAAGTGGCGGCCTTCCGCGCGGACGGGCTTTACATCGACGGGCGGCGGCCAGAGTCGGTCACTTTCTCCACGCCGGAAAAGGACGCGCAACGCCGGGACTTCACCATCAACGGCATGTTCTTCGATCCGCTGCGCGAGGAGATCATCGACTACGTGGGCGGTCAGCGCGATCTCGAGGCGGGGTTGCTCCGCGCGATTGGCGATCCGGCGGCGCGTTTCGACGAGGACCGGTTGCGGATGTTGCGCGCGGTTCGTTTTGCCACCGTGCTCGGCTTCGATCTCGAGCCGGCGACGTGGCGTGCGGTGTGCGCCCACTCCAATGCCATCCACGAAGTCAGCGCCGAGCGCATCCGTGAGGAGCTGGTGAAAATCCTCCTCCACGCTCGGCGCGCGCGCGGCTTCGATTTGCTCGATGAGAGCGGGCTGCTGCGCGAGATCCTGCCCGAGATCGAGGCGCTCAAGGGTTGCCAGCAGCCGCCGCAATTTCATCCCGAAGGCGACGTCTTTATCCACACGCGCATCATGCTTTCGCTGCTGCCGGCGAAAGTGAGCGTGCCGCTGGTGCTCGCCGTTCTTTTCCACGATATCGGAAAGCCGCGCACTTCCACCGTGGATGCTGACGGCCGCATCCGATTCAACGGCCACGATAAACTCGGCGCCGCGATGAGCGCGGAGATCATGGAGCGGCTGCGCTTTCCGCGGCGCGAAAGCGACGCGACCGTCGAGGCCGTCGCGCAGCACATGGTCTTCAAAGACGTGAAGCAGATGCGGGTTGCCAAGCTCAAGCGGTTCATGTCGCGCGACGGATTTGCGGACGAGATGGAACTGCACCGGGTCGATTGCACTAGCAGTCACGGCGCGCTGGACAACTACGATTTTCTCCACGCCAAGGAGCGGGAATTTGCGAGCGAGCCGCTCATCCCGCCGCCGCTGGTGAGCGGCCGCGATCTCATCGCGCTGGGGCTCACGCCCGGCCCGCGCTTCAGCGAAATCCTCGAGGCCGTGCAATCGCGCCAGCTCGAAGGCGTGCTCCACACGCGCGAGGAAGCGCTGGCTTGGGTGAAGGAAGAGTTCGCTCCGGCCAATTGAGGATTGGCGACGCTTTCACGGGTCCACTAATGTCGGAGCATGTTCACCGGTCTCGATACTCTTCGTCCGTCGCTTCGCTTGCCGCAGGCGGAGATCGAATCTTTTTGTCGGAAGTGGAAAATCTCGAAGTTGGAAATTTTCGGGTCCGCACTGCGAGAGGATTTTGGCGACGGGAGTGATGTGGATTTCCTCTACACGTTGGCACCCGGCGTTCAGATCGGTTGGGAAATCGCGGAAATGCAGAATGAACTCTCCTTCATAGTCGGCCGGCCGGTGGACTTGGTAAGCCGGAGTGGCATCGAGCGGAGCGAGAACTGGATTCGCCGCCCGGCGATTCTCGAGAGCGCCAGAGCGGTCTATGAAGCCTGACCGTGCCGACGCCGCGCTGCTCATCGACATCGTGAATCACGCCCGGCGCATCGGTCAATTTGTCGAGGGGCAGACGCTCGATACATTCCTGGCGAATGCGGAAAAGCAAGCGGCGGTGGCGCACCACATCATGGTCATCGGAGAGATTGTGCGACGGCTTTCGGAGCCGTTCACGAACGCGCAACCGTCGATCTCGTGGGCCAACATCGCGACGATGCGCAATCGTCTCATCCACGACTACGATGGCGTGGACCTCGAAATTCTCTGGATCGTAGCCACGGAGCGCGTGCCCGAGTTGCATCGCTATCTTTCTCCGCTGGTTCCGATTCGCCTGTCGAACGCGGATTGAATCATCTCCCATGTCCATCGAACACTCCGACCCACTCAACGCGCAGATCCTCGCCGTCTCCGAGGATAAAATTGCGGGTTTTGTCCGCGAGCCTTTCCTCGAGATCGCGGAAAAATCTGGCGTGCCGCTCGACTCGGTGCTCGGGCGCATCCGCGCGATGCTCGCCGCCGGCACGATCCGCCGTGTGCGGCAGACGCTCATCGCTCCGAATCTCGCCGATGGCGCGCTGGTGGCGTGGCGCGCGCCGGAGGAAAAGTTGAACGATGCCTTCGACTTCATGTTTCAGCGCGATCCCTTCAGCGGCCACGTCGTCATCCGCTCGACGGATCAGCAGACCACCGGCAGCGAGTATCGGCTGTGGACCACGCTCAAAGTACCCGTGGGCGAGCCGATGGCGCGGCACGCCGAGGTGCTCATGCGCCACACCGGTTGCGAGAAATACAAGCTCATGCCGGCGCGCGGAATCTTTGCGCTCGGCGTGGGCCATGTGCGGCGCAAGACCATCGAGCCGGGCGACAAGGCGGACGCACCCGCGAAGATGATGCCGGTCGCGAATGTCCGGCTCGATGAACTCGAATGGCGCGTGCTCCTCGCTTTGAAACGCGAATTCACTCTCGAAGAAATCGCCGCCAATCCGTGGGCGCGCCGGGCGGAGGAAGCGGGCGTGGACCTCGCGACTTTTTTCCGCGTCGCCGAGGATCTCAACGCGCGCCGGGTCATCGGGCGCTTCTCGACTTTCCTCGAACACGTGAAGCCCTCCGCCGGGGGCCAGCGTGTGACCCGCTTCAATGCGCTCTTCCACTGGGCCGTGCCGGCGGGGCGCGAGGTCGAGGCCGGCGGCGAAGTGGGGCGGCACGACATTCTCACACACTGCTACTGGCGCGAAGGCGGCGCGGAATTTAACAACGTCAACATCATGGCCGTCTGCCACGGCACGGAAAAGGAGCGCGTCTTTTCTCACAAGGCCGCCATCGACACGCACCTCGCGCGGTGCGGCATCCCGGTGCAT
The DNA here is from genome assembly GCA_038238555.1 of Chthoniobacterales bacterium. Taxonomy (GTDB): domain Bacteria; phylum Verrucomicrobiota; class Verrucomicrobiia; order Chthoniobacterales; family Chthoniobacteraceae; genus JANNXQ01. The sequence continues at coordinate 65,316 of JBBRXP010000002.1, forward strand.
TACACCAATGTCTTTTGGGGCGGGCGCAGCGAGATCAAGCCCTCGGAGATTTCACCCGCCCTGCACCGAGAGTGGATGGCGAAGATGAGCATCCCAGTCGCGGCGCTCGCCTGACCCGGAACGATTCGGTCCACGAAAGACACGAAAGGTTGTGTGGATGCGGATCGCGAACCGTTCGTCAGCTCGGCGAACCAAACCATTCAACCTTCCACAGAAAACAGAAAAACAGGAAGCGGATAACTATCTCTTCTGTCTTCCTGTCAAAAATTCGTTGTGCGAAAGGTAACGCCGCGAAGACTGGGAGTCGCGGCAGCGAAGTTATCCGGCCGGTTATTGCGTGTGAGTCTGCGGCTTCGCTTCGGGAGCGGGCTTTGGCTTGGTGATCATTTCGAAGTCATCGGTGCGGAAAGGAGTTACTGGCAGGCCTTCCCTTGAGGCGAGGTTGCACACTGGGTTATCGGCCCACGCATAACGCACGGCGATGGGCGCCGCGACCTTGTCGTTCCAGACTTGCACCTTATCGGTGCCGAAGACTCTGCCCTTAGCCCAATGCCACACCTTATCTTCTCCGCATACCGCAAAGCCGACGGCTTCCAATACATCGAACGGGCGGAGGATGCTGCCAAAGCAATCGAAAGTAACAGTTACCTTGTTACCTGCTATCTCCATGTTCTTAAACTCCGGACTGCGGTAAGGCACCTTCATCCCGTAGTCCTTTACGAGGGCCCAACGCACGAGCCTCGCGGCGACATCATGCTTGTTCTTTGGGTGAATGTCTTTGCCTTCACCCAGATCGACGATCACTGCCTGGCCGGTGTTAGGCAGTTTCATGGTCTTGGTCTGCGACTCGCGCAGCTCGGCCCACTCGCTCTCTCCGGGCTCGGGTTGCTCGGGTTTGAAGTCGGCTAACTGCACCCAGTAGAATGGAAAGTCGCCTTGATTCCATTCCTTGCGCCATTGCTCGATCAGAAAGGGAAATAACTCCCCGTATTCGTAAGCGTGGCTGGCATTGGTCTCGCCTTGATACCACACCACTCCCTTGATGCCGTAACCCAGCGTGGGATGCAGCACGCCATTGAAGATGTTACCCGCCCGTCCATTACCAGTAAGCCAGCTTAACGGAGCGAGGGGTGCTCGCGGCACGGGTTTGTTTTCTGCCCGTGCCTTACTTGCCACTTCCTGCCATTTGGTTAGCGCCGTTTCGTAGTCTGCTTTGGCCTTCTCGCTTTGCATCTCCGTTTCGCGTTTCGCGGTGTTATCCAGGAGTAACTTAAAACGCGGATCTTTCTCGAGCGACTCGCGCCTCACCCAGGCCTCTGCTGCGGAGCCGCCCCATGCGTTATCGATCAAGCCCACGGGCACGCCGAGGATTTCGTGCAAGTAACGGCCAAAGAGAAAACCCACGGCGCTGAAAGTAATGGCGCTCTCTGGCGCGGAGGCTTTCCACTCGCCCTTGAAGTCGTCTTGGAGTTCCTGCGTGCCGACTTGCGGCACTTTGATAAGGCGCAGGTTGGGCAGCTTCGAGGCGGCGGCTTCGATGTCGCCATTCCAGTCCTGGCTGAGGGTAAAGCCCATGTTGGACTGGCCCGAGCACATCCACACTTCGCCGACGAGCACGTCTTGAATTTCGCGTTTTTCCGAGCCGGAAATGGTGAGTGTCTGCGGCGTCGCATTGGCGGGAGCCGCACCGAGCTTCACAGTCCACCTGCCATCCTGGCCGGCTTGCGCGGACTTGCTTTCTCCGGCGAAGGCGACGGATACTTTCGTGCCCGGCGTGTCCCAGCCCCAGATGGGATTTGCCTGCATCTGCTGGAGCACCATGTGATCGCCGATGATGGCGGGAAGTCTCAGCTCTGCGCGAGAAGCAGGAGCCAGCGCGAAGGTGAGTGCGAGGAGGAAGGTGAGCTTTTTCATGAAGTGTGAAGGAGTGTGAAGAACCGCGGGGGTGATCGCATCAAAATTCCAACACCGTGCGCGGAACCCGAGGAGAGCTTTCCGGAATCAGCGGCGGCAATTTTGATGCGTTTGGCTCGGGCAATTTGGCTGCTTGACGGAAAAGTTCTCAGTCCCTCTTATACGCGAGTTTTTCCGCCGGTAGTCGCAATCCACCTATGAATTTCCGATCCCTCGCTGCTCTCGCCTTCACGCTGCCAGCCATGCTCTTGACGATTGCGCACGGCCAGCCGCCGCAGAATGGACAACCGCAGGCGCCGATCGTGAGAGCTATCGAAGTGCAGTTTGCCGGGCCGGCGCAGGTGTCGAAGGAGAAGATCCTGGCCAACATGCGCACGCGCGTGGGCAAGCCGTATAACGACCAGGTCGTCGAGGAAGACATCCGCAATCTTTATTCGACTGGCAACATCTCCAATGTGCGCATCTTTGGAGAGCCGCAGCAGAATGGCGTGAAGGTGATCGTGGTCGTGGCGGCAAAGGCGAAGATCAGTGAGGTGATCTTAAATGGCGTCGAGCGCGTGAAGGCGGCACGCATCCGCAAGGAGATCAGCGCGAAACCCGGCGACCAACTCAACGAGGCAAATCTGGAACAGGATCGGCAGAAGATTCTCGACTACTACGCGGGCAAAGGTTTTGGCGACGTGGACGTGAAGTTTGACTCGGCCATCAATGAGAAGACGGGCTCGGCACGGGTGACTTTCACGGTGAGCGAAGGAGGCAAGACGGTGATTCGTTCGGTGAAGATCGAGGGCAACAGCGCCATCAAGACGAGCGCGATCAAGAAGGCGATCAAGACGCAGCCCAAGAGCCTGCTTCGGCCGCTGTCGCTTTTTTCAAAGAGCGCGCGGCTCAGTAATGAGCAGCTCGAGGCGGATGTGGCCGCGGTGCGCGAGCTTTACCAGAGCCGGGGCTACGTGGATGTGCGCGTGGCCCCGCCGCGCGTGGAGCGCAATCGCGATGGCACGGTGGCGGTGATTTTCTCCATCAACGAGGGGCCGCAGTATCGGGTCGGCAAGGTGTCGTATTCCGGCGCGCAGGTGCTGACGCTGGAGGAGCTGACCAAGGGCGCGAAAATCAAGACGGGCGAAATTTACTCGCCGCAAAATCTGCGCGCCGACGTGAAGAAGATTCAGGACGCATACGGCGCGCGGGGCTACATCGACTTCAATGCGGGCGCGCAGACTTCGCCGGGGCCGGACCGCACGATCGACGTGGCTTTCCACATCGACGAAGGCGTGCAGAGCTACGTGGAGCACATCAATATCTCCGGCAACACGCGCACCAAGGACAAGGTGATCCGCCGCGAAGTGGCCGTGGCGCCGGGCGAAATCTATAACACCGTGCGGCTCGATGCTTCCAAGCAGCGGCTGCTGAATCTGAATTACTTTGAGAAGGTGGACATGTATCCGAGCGACACGCTGGTGCCGGGACGCAAGGACGTGAACATCGCGGTCAGCGAAAAGCGCACGGGATCGTTTAACTTCGGCGCTGGCTTTAGCTCCATCGACAGCTTGCTGGGCTTCGCGGAAATCACGCAGAGTAACTTCGACATCGGCCGCTGGCCGTATCTCACCGGCGGCGGCCAGCGGTTCCGGGCGCGCGTGCAGTATGGCACGCGACGCAAGGACTTCGTGATCTCTCTCACCGAGCCGTATTTTCTCGACCGCGAAATCTCGGTGAGCGGCGAGGCATTCTATCGCGAGGCGTCCTTCCTTTCCGCGGTGTACGACGAGAAGCGCTATGGCTTCGATCTCAATGCGCGCAAGCGCGTGGGTACTTTCACTTCCGTGCGCGGCGGATACCGGATCGAGGAGATTGGCATTTTCAATGTGGATCAGGGCGCCTCGCAGACCATCCAGGACGAGCGCGGTTCGCGCCTCAAGAGCGAGATCAGCACGGGCATCAATTACGATTCGCGCGACTCGGTCTTCCTCACCCGCCGCGGCGAACGCATCGACTTGGGGGCTTACGTCGCCGGAGGTTTCCTCGGCGGCGACACAAACATCTATGGCTTCGACCTCGAGGCCTCGAAGTACTTCCTGCTTCCGGGGGACTTGATCCTCACCTTCAACGGCGAGGCCGCCAGCGTCGATACGTGGTCGGGCGGCGACCGTGTGCCGATCTACGACCGGCTCTATCTCGGCGGCGCGAATAATCTCCGCGGATTTAAGTTCCGCGACGTGGGCCCGAAGGACGAGAACGGCGAGCCGATCGGCGGCAGGAGCCTGTGGCGGTTCACCGCGGAAGTCACCTTCCCGATCGTGGACAAAGTGCGCGGCGCATTTTTCTACGACATCGGCGCGGTCGGCGCGAGTTCCTACAACTTCGGCGGCAGTGTGAACAGCGACGTGGGAGTGGGCCTCCGGCTCGATCTGCCGATCGGCCCGGTGCGCATCGACTACGGCATCCCGTTGCAGACCGACAGGGACAACAAGTCGAGCGGCAAATTCAACTTCAACATCGGCTATCAATTTTGAACGCATGATGTGTGAGCGGGTCTGAAACTGCCCGCTTGACCCGGCGGCCTGCGCTTCCCGATCCTTTTACCCCATCCAACCTACATGAAAACCAACATCATCCTCACCCTCGTCCTCGCAATCTTCGGCGCTTCCGCGCACGCCCAAAGTCTCAAGATCGGCACCGTCGATATGAAGAAAGTCTTTGAGAGCTACTCAAAGACGAAGGAAGCCGAATCGAAGATCAATGAAGCCCGCAACAACGCCAAGAAAGAGCTCGAGGACCGGCTCGACATTCAAAAAAAGGCGATGGACGAAGTGCAGAAGATGAATCAGGAAATCGAAAATCCGGCCCTGAGCAAGGAGGCCAAAGAAGGCAAGACCAAGACGCGCGACGAGAGGATCGCCGAGCTACGCACGATGGATCGGGAGAATTCCGAGTTCCGCGCCAACCGCGAGAAGCAACTCCAGGAACAGTCGGTGCGGATGCGTTCCGGGATCGTCGATGAGATCAATAAAGTCGTGGACGCCAAGGTGAAGGCCGATAACTACGACTTGGTCATCGATAAGTCCGGCCCGAGCTTGAACGGCGTGCCGATCGTCCTTTACTCGCGCGAGTCTTGGGAATTTACCAACGACGTGATCACCGCCCTCAACAAAAACAAGGGCAAGGACACGAACGAGGCAGCGCCCGCCGCCAAGCCGGAAGCGCCGCCAAAAAAGAAGTAAGTCCGGCCGTGCGAATCACGGTTCACGAACTGGCCGCCTTGGTGGGCGGCCAGTTGGCTAATGAGGCGGATGGGTCGCGTGTCCTCAGCGGTGTGGCGGCGATCGGCGAGGCGGGCGAGGGCGACGTGACCTTTCTCGGCAACGCCCGATATCTCCCGCAGCTTAAGGTCACGCGCGCTACGGCTGCTTTGGTGCCGGCGGATTTTTCCGGAGAGACTCCGGCCATCGCCGTGCGCGTGGAGAATCCGTCGCTGGCCTTCGCTCAGATGCTGGAGAGATTCGCGCCGCCGCCGATTCGCTTCGAGCCGGGAGTGCATCCGAGCGCGGCAGTCGGCGGGGATGTACAAATGGGCGAGGGCGTTTCGATTCAGCCCTTCGTGGTGATCGAAGATGGAGTGCGCATCGGCCCCGGCACCGTGATCGGCGCGCACTGCTACCTCGGCCACGGCGCGAGCATCGGCGCGGATTGCCACCTGGCTCCGCGCGCAACTGTGGGCGCGCGATGCATCCTCGGCGATCGGGTGCTCGTCCACAGCGGAGCGGTGGTGGGCAGCGATGGATTTGGGTTTGAATTTGCGGGAGGCCGGCACGTGAAGATCCCGCAAACAGGCATCGTGCAGATCGACGACGACGTGGAGGTGGGCGCAAACGTGACCATCGACCGGGCGCGCTTCGGCCGCACTTGGATCGGCGAAGGCACGAAGATCGACAACCTGGTCCAGATCGCCCACAACGTCGTCATTGGGAAACACTGCATCCTCGTCTCCCAAGCCGGCATCTCGGGCAGCACCCGGCTGGGCAATTACGTCACACTCGCCGGCCAGGTCGGGGTGGTCGGCCACATCGAGATCGGCGATCGAGCCACCGTGGGAGCCAAGAGCGGCGTGAGCAAGTCCATCGGCTCCGGCGAAGTCTGGTTTGGCTATCCGGCCACGCCCATCAAGGTGAGCAAGGAACAACTGGCCCGCGTCCATCGCCTCCCAAAGCTCTACCAACGAGTGAAACGCCTTGAGCAAATCCTGGACGCGGAAAAGAAATCTTTGCCCCCGGAAAGCGAAGGCTTGAGCGCTTAGCCAGACGCCCCTACTTTCCCGCCGCATGCCCAGCCGAAAGTACACCGCAGCCAATCCTCCGCGCAAGGCCCGGACGCCGAAACGCAAGGTGTGCGCGCCGAGGTTTCCGCTTCAACGGCAGTTCGAATTTCTCGAGCCCTCTCAAGGCCGCTTCTTCAATCTGCGCGAGGTCTTCGACAAAATGAACGCCCGCTACTTCCGCAATCGGCTCAAGGATTACACCATCGTGTGGGGCCAGCGCCGCCAGCGACGGCCGCGTGAATACATGGTTTTCGGCACCATCCAGGAAGCCGACCGACTCATCCGCGTGCACCCGCTGCTCGACCGCGCCTTCGTGCCGCGGTGGTTTGTCGAATACGTCGTCTATCACGAGATGCTCCACGCCTTTGTGCCCGATACCTACGACTCGAGCGGCCGGCGCCAGGTGCATCACGCAAAATTCCTCGCACGGGAAAAGAGGTTCCACTGGTTCCGCCGCGCCAAGGAATGGGAGCAGGATAACCTCGCGCACTTCCTCCAGTAAGCGGAGCATAGAAGCCATGACCGCACTTGCCGCCCCTCGTGAAGCGCCCGCCGAGGCCCGCGTGCTCTTGCGCGTGAGTTGGGACACCTACGAGCGCATCCTCGCCGAACACAACGAGTGCGCCAGCCCGCGCTTCACCTACGACGGTGGATACCTCGAGATCATGCCCCTCTCCTTCGAACAGGAATACCCGAATCGCACGCTGGCATGTTTGGTGGGATTGATTCTCGGTGAGTGGGACATCGACTTTGTGGAAGCTGGCTCCAATACCTTCAAGCGACCTGACCTCGCCAAGGGTTTCGAGCCGGACTCGTGCTTCTTCATCCGGCACGCAGAGGCAGTCCGAGGCAAGAAGCGCCTGGATCTTGCGGTCGATCCGCCGCCGGACCTCATCATCGAGATCGAAGTCACCGAGCCGCTTTTGCCGCGATTGCCGATCTTTGCCGCCGTGGGCGTCCCGGAGATCTGGCAATACGCGGGCGACACCGTTCTGGTGAAAACGCTCGATCTAGCCAGCTACGGCCAGGCCACTCACAGCGCGGCACTGCCGGGATTGAGTGCCGAGACGATCACGGAGTTTCTGCGGCACAGCCGGGAGATGAAAAGCCCCGCGTGGATGCGGCGTGTGCGCGAGTGGGCTCAGGAGCATGGCCGTGGAAAGTGAAAGGGGCAGGATCCGGATTTCTCTTCATTTTTTTGCTCAGCCGAAAATCGTAAAGAGCGCGGCCGCGATTTGGTTTGCGCGTGAAGCCGGCGCCATGAAGCGCGGAAAGCGCGAGCGGTAGAGTGCCAGCGCCAGCGCCAGCAGCACCACGTCTCGGGCGATCGCCAGCGCGGGGCGCGCTCCCAGCGGATCCCACTTCCCGAAGCACCGCAATCAAAGGACAACCCGCGCGCCACGGCTTGGCCGAGGATGGCGATGAATGCAGCGTTGAGCAGCGCGATGCCCAACGCCGCGGCGCGCCGCCAAGGACCGGCGATGAGCAGCGCACCGCACAGAATCTCAAACGGCGGGAGCGCAATCGCCACGGCGTTGCTCCATTCTCGGGCAACACACGAAACGTTGCGACGCTCCTCGCGAATGCCGGCGCATCGCGCCCCGCTTACCATCGCGTCCTCCAGCTTAGGATGGAATCAAGCTACCGCGTCTCCCAGCTCAATTGCGCCACTGCGTGCGAATTGAAAGCGAGAATAACCACGGCATATCGAATTGCAGACCACCTTTAGCAAAAACCAACCCAAAATATCTTAGCGGAACAATCGCAAGAGAAATTACTTGTCTGACATCTATGATCGTCAAATAGCCTTTCCATGAAAATCCAATCCGAGAGGATTTTTTATGGCTTGATTGACATGATCGACTTCCATCATCACGTGAGGCCTGAGAACAGTAAAGTGGACGCTACTATCTCCGCCGGTAGATAGCATTGCTGTGACCGTGACATTGTTCTTTGGATAGTCGGGCGCGATGAAGGTGGTTGACGGTTCTTGTCTCGGAAAAATCCAACCGTCACTGTTCGTCCAGCTCACTGTGGCTTTGACCGGGCCTGGCGTGACGGTGCAAGTGACCTGCTCGCAGACTCCAACCACCTTGCGATCGAGAGGGGGCGGCGTTGTGAACACCGTCTGAGTTACGATTTTCGAGAAGGTTCGTTTAACGAACAAGTTCTTGAAAAAATCCCAAATAGGATCCAACACCGGGGCCGTAACTTCGAAGGTAAGTGTCCGGGCGGCATTTGCGGGGATGGCAATGGCGATCTTTAGATGGTGGAATGGAGTGTCACGGGTCGGGTAGCTAAGTTAGCCACAGCTCGCTAAGAGCGAAGAGAGCGCCGAATATGTCATCGGGTCGCCGGATTGCTTTCCTCCTTCCATTTCCCCTGCCTCCAGTCGAGAGTCCGCGCCGCTGTGGAAACAATCGCCTCTCAAGATTCGCGTCGCCGCCGCGTCGTCGTGGGCATGAGCGGCGGGGTGGATTCGAGCGTCGCGGCGTGGTTGCTCAAGGAGCAAGGCTACGACGTCGTCGGGGTCACGATGAAGGTGTGGCCTCAGGATTGCATCTCGCGCGCCGAGGACAAATGCTGCGGCCCGCAAGCCATCGCCGATGCTCGCGGCGTGGCGCACTTGCTCGGCATCCCGCACTACGTGGTCGATGAAGCGGAGAATTTCGAGCGGCTCGTGATCGACTACTTCACCGAAGAGTACCGGAAAGGCCGCACGCCGAATCCCTGCGTGATGTGCAACGAGAAAGTGAAATTCGGAAACTTGTGGGGCAAGGCCAGAGCCATCGGCGCCGACTTCATCGCCACGGGCCACTACGCCATTATCGAGCACCACGCAGATCGCGCCGTGCTCCGCAAAGGTCGCGACCCGCGCAAGGACCAATCGTATTTCCTCTTCAGCCTCCGCCAGGCGCAACTCGAGCGCGCGCGCTTCCCGCTCGGCGCGATGGAGAAGACCGAGATCCGCGCCATCGCCCGCCGGCTCGGCTTCAAGACGGCGGACAAAGCGGACAGCCAGGAAATCTGTTTCGTCCCCGGCAACGATTACAAAGCCTTCCTTCGCTCGCATCTCGGCGAACACGAGTTTCATCGCGGCGGCATCTATGACAAGGAGGGTCGCCGCATTGCCGAGCACGAAGGCATCGAACTCTTCACCATCGGCCAGCGCAAAGGTTTGCCCGGCGGCTCGCCCCGTCCGCAGTACGTCATCGACATCGACCCCGCCTCGCACCGCGTGATCGTCGGTGACGCCGGAGATTTGATCACCGAAGAATTCACCATCGACCACTGCGCGTGGCACCTCGAAGCGAGCGAGCCTTTTGAAGTGACGGTGAAGGTTCGCTACGGCCACGCCGGCACACCCGCCACCGTATTTCCGAGTGAGCACGGCGAGGCGCGCGTGCGCCTGCACGCGCCGCAACGCGCTGTGACGCCGGGCCAGGCCGCAGTCTGCTACCGTGGCGACGAAGTGCTCGGCGGCGGCTGGATCGTGCGGCAGCGAGCAGTCGTGGCGGCTGCTTGATCGGAATCCTTACGCTCGATGGGAGATGGGATTGACCCGCGTGTCGGCGAGATTGCATCACCAGCCGATCGGCGGATGGGAGGTGAGAAAGTCGCTCCGCTCGCCGCGAACGTTTGCGAGGTCGGGCTCCGGTTCGGAATCATCCAGCGTCAACGGCTTCTCTTGCCGCACGTTCCGTCAGACGATGATCAGTCTCGACGCTTCTTGGAATGCACCGCCGGCGGATAGACTAGCGGGGGAAAGCTTTAGAGCGTCGCGAGCTTTGCTTTGAGGGCGTCGAAATTCGGCAGGTCTTTGGGCGTCGGCGTCTGCTCCGCGTATTGGATCACGCCCGACTTATCGACCACGAAGGCCGCGCGCGCCGCGCTGTCACCGATGCCGGCGATGCCTTTGAAAAGCACGCCGTAAGCGTTGGTCGCTTCCTTGTTCAGGTCGCTCACGAGCGTGATACCGATCTTCTCTTTCTGCGCCCACGCCTCCTGGGCAAAGGGATTGTCGATGCTCACGCCGATGACTTCGGCGCCGGCGCTCGAGTAGGTGTCGAGGGCTTGCGACACGTTGCACATCTCCGAGGTGCACACGCTGGTGAAGGCCAGCGGAAAGAAGAGCACGAGCGTGGTCTTGCCCGGCGCGGGCAGCGTGACATCGACGAGGCCGTCGGCCTTTTTCGATTTGAGGGTGAAGGTGGGCGCTTTGGTTCCAACGGAGAGGGGCATGGGATTTAGAGTTTGGATTTCAGATTTCGGATTGAAGGCGCGTTGATAGTGTCCGCGTGGATGCGGCGCAAATCTGAAATCTGAAAATGGTCTGGTCTCTCACTCTCCTGCTCATGCTCGTCGGCCTCGCGGGCACCGTCCTGCCGCTGCTGCCGGGGACTACGATCATCCTTGCGGCGGCGATCCTGCATCACGTGATGCTTGGCCCGGCGCGGAGCGTGGGCTGGTGGACGATCGCGGGGCTGGCGGTGCTCACGGTGCTGAGTTACGTGCTCGAACTTCTGAGCGGGTCGATCGGCGCGAAGTGGTTTGGCGCGACGCGATGGGGCGCATTCGGCGGCATCGTCGGGGCGATCGTGGGGATGTTCTTTTTTCCGCTCGGTCTTTTTCTCGGGCCGATGATCGGCGTGCTGGTCGGCGAAATTCTCGGAGGCAAGGAACTGCTGCCCGCGGGCAAGTCTTCGTGGGGCACGCTGCTCGGCACCACGGCGGGGATGGTGATGAAAGTGACGATCGCCCTCGTGATGATCGCGTGGTTCCTCCTCGCCGCGCTCTGGCGCTGACGTTTATTTTCCGCCGCATGTCTCACCTCTTTGATCTCTCAAATGAAGTCGCCGTCGTCATCGGCGCCACGGGCGTGCTCGGCGGCGCGCTGGCCGAAGGGCTCGCGCAAGCCGGCGCAAAAGTCGCCGTGCTAGGCCGCAACGCCACGCGCGGCCAGAAGCGCGTGAAGACCATCCGCGACGCGGGCGGCACGGCGCAATTTTTCACGGCCGACGCGATGGACCGCGCGTCCGTCCACGCCGCGCACGAAGCCCTCGCTGCCGCGCTCGGCGCACCGTCGATCCTCGTGAATGCCGCGGGCGGCAACGATCCGAAAGTCACCATCACCGCCGAGCGCGCCATCGAGCACATCGCGCTTGAAGACTGGCGTGCGAACTTCGACTTGAACCTCATCGGCGGCGTCCTGCTGCCGTGCCAGGAGTTCGGCCCCGCCATGTGCGCGCGCGGGCGCGGCTCCATCATCAATATCGCCAGCGTCTCCGCGCACCTGCCGCTCTCGCGCGTGGTGGCTTACTCCGCGAGCAAGGCCGCCGTGCTCTCGCTCTCGCAATTCCTCGCGCGCGAATGGGCCGCGAAAAATGTGCGCGTCAACACGCTCACGCCCGGCTTTTTCCCCGCCGAACAAAATCGCAAGCTGCTCTTCAACGACGACGGCACGCCGACCGCGCGCACCGAGGCCATCTGGGGCCACACTCCGATGAAGCGCTTCGGCGAAAGCCGCGAGCTCATCGGCGCCTGCATCTTCCTCGCGAGCGAGGCCGCCGCCAGCTTCGTCACCGGCACGGACATTCGCGTGGACGGCGGGTATCTGAGCCAGACGATCTGAGCTCAAGCGCCGCTTGAGCGCTGCCAGAAACTACGTAGCCTGCGTCCATGAGTTCAGCCACCCTCGAAGTCTGGGAACAAATCCAAAAGCTCTCGAAGCGCGAGCAGGAAGAACTTCGCTACCGTCTGATCCGTGAAGCATGGCCCGAGTCTTCCGAGTCACCCGACTTTTTCATCGCGCCCGTTCCAATGGCGCCGCCGGGATACTTTGAGAACATCGACACGCGGGAGGAGATCGCCGAGGAGAACGAGTTTGCCCGGCATTCCGGAATCGAAGTTCCCGCCGATCTCGAATGAGACAGTGGGAGGTTTACATGTTTCCCTTCCGCGTGGAGCAGCCGCATCCGGCGGTGATCCTCTCCACCGACGAGCGTTGCGCGAATCCCGACCACGACCGCGTCAACGCGCTTATCTGCACCTCGGTGCGGCTGAACCGACCGCTCAAAAATTCCGAAGCGCCACTCGACGAAAGCGACGGACTGGATTGGCTGACCGCGGTGCGCTGCGATGTGATCCACTTCCTGCGGAAGGAGCTTTTTCTCGAACGTCGCGGCATGGTGAGTGCGCCACGCCGCGTGGCGATTTCACGAACGCTGATTCACTGCCTTCGCCTGCCAACCTACTGATCCCTGTGTCCCATGAGCACCCTTTCCCTCACCGCCTCCGCCGGTGCGTTCCTCTCCTCGGAACAAGCTCGCACGCTCATCGCGGAAGCGTGCCCGGCCAAGGAGTATCGCGACAAGAAAATCCTCCTCATCGTTCCCGACGCCACGCGCACCTGTCCGCTCGGGATGCTCTTTGCCAGGCTCTTCGATCAAGTCGGCGCTGTGACTCGCGCGCTCGATGTGATGATCGCGCTCGGCACTCACCAGCCGATGAGCGAGGAGGCCATCTGCCAGCGGCTCGAGATCACGGTCGAGGAGCGGCGCGGAAAATTCGGCGGCGTCCGCTTCTTCAATCACGAGTGGGATAATCCCACCGCGCTACGCCACATCGGCGATCTCACTCGCGAAGACACGCGCGCGCTCACCGGCGGGCTGCTCGAGATGGATGTGCCGGTCCGGGTGAACGCGAAAGTTTTCGACTACGATCAGCTCATTATCGTCGGCCCCGTTTTTCCGCACGAGGTCGTGGGCTTCAGCGGCGGGAACAAATATTTGGTCCCCGGCGTGAGCGGCCCCGAGGTGCTCAACTTCTTTCACTGGCTCGGCGCGGTAGTCACCAACCCGATGATCATCGGCAACAAGTGGACGCCCGTGCGACGGGTGGTCGATCGCGTGGGCGGAATGGTCGGCGTGCCGAAGCTCTGCATGTGCATGGTGGTCGAGCGCGCGCAGCTTGCCGGCCTTTTCATCGGCAGCCCGGAAGCCGCATGGGAAGAGGCTTCCGAGCTCTCGAAGCGGCTGCACATCACTTACAAGGAGCACCCGTTTCACACCGTCTTAAGCTGCGCGCCGAAGATGTACGACGAGCTGTGGGTCGGCGGAAAGTGCATGTACAAGCTCGAGCCCGTGGTGGCCGACGGCGGCGAGCTCATCATCTACGCGCCGCACATCCGAGAAATCAGCCTCACGCACGGCGACCACATCCGGCGCGTCGGCTACCACTGCGTCGAGTACTTGAGCAAGCAGTGGGACAAATTCAAAGACGTGCCGTGGGGCACGCTCGCCCACAGCGCGCACGTCGCCGGCATCGGCACCTACGAGGGCGGCGTGGAAAAATTGCGCATCCGGGTCACCCTCGCCACCGGCATCCCGGAGAGCGTGTGCCGCGAAGTGAATCTCGGTTACCGCGATCCCGCGAGCATCGACCCCGCCGACTACGCCGATCGCGAAGACGAAGGCATCCTCCACGTTCCGAAAGCCGGCGAGATGCTCTACCATCTCCGCCACCGTCCCGCGTGGGCGCGCGAGATGTAGGTGCGACGCCCTCCGTCGCAGGAGTTGCCAGCGGCGCCCTCGCCGCCTGAAAACTCCCATGTCCCCATTCCATTGTCCCGTGCTTCTCCTCTCCTGTGTCCCTCTGCGTTGCGTTGGGGCGCAGCATCACGCTTACGCGGCTTTAAGAGGCGGCTTCTTCGACGCATCGGCGGCGCGCCAAAGGAACCAGGCGGCGGTCGTGCCGTGGGGCCGCCAGCGCTCGCCGTGCGCGAGGAGTTCCTTCGGCTTGGGCATTTCATCGAGACCGAAGGCGATCCGGAATCCATTGCGCACGCCGAAGTCGTCGGCGGGCAGCACGTCGGGCCTGCCGAGTTGGAAGATGAGCAGCATCTCCACCGTCCAGCGCCCGACGCCGCGCACTTGCACGATCCGCTCGATGATCTCCGCGTCGGGCATCGAGCGGATGGCGCGCGCCGTCGGCACGGTGCCATCCAGAGTCTTTGCCGCGATGTCGCGGATGGCGGCGATCTTTGCCCGCGAAAATCCCACCGCACGCAACGCCTCGTCGCTGACCGTCGCGAGCGCCGCCGGCGAGGGAAAGCGCCCGTGCGGAAAGAGAGCGCGGAACCGGCGCAGGATGGAGCCCGCCGCGGTGCCGTTGAGCTGCTGATGGGCGACCGCATGGACGAGCGATTCGAAGGGCGAGCGCCGCGACTCCGGCTCGAGCGCGCAAGGCCCGTGCACGCGGATGAGCCGGCGCATCACGGGGCAGCGTTTGCTCAAGTGTGCGTGCGCTTCCGGAGTCATGGATTGGGAACCAGTGGTATAATGGCACAACTTCGGATTGTCAGGCCGGCAGAGGTGGCAGTGGCATTCTTTCGCGGCGGCGCCTACCTTGCGCGCTCTCTGCGATGCCCAAAGTCTTCCTCAAAACCTACGGCTGCCAGATGAACGAGCGCGACTCCGAGCAGGTCGCGCGTGATTTGCTGGCGCGAGGTTACGAGCTTACGAGGAGCGAGACGGAGGCCGATGTCGTGCTGCTCAACACCTGCTCGGTGCGCGACATGGCCGAGCAGAAGGCGCTGGGAAAAATGGGGCTCCTCGGCCGGCTGCGCGCGGGCAAGCCGGAGATGATCTTCGGCTTCCTCGGCTGCATGGCGCAGAGTCGCGGCGCGGAACTCGTGCGCGAGGTGGGGCATGTGGACCTCGTCGTGGGGACGCAGAAATTTCACAAGGTCGCCGATTACGTGGAGCAGATCGTGGCGCACAAACGCGCGCTGCGGGACCGGCTCATGGACGACGCGCGCTTCTCGATCGTGGATGTGGCCGAGGAGGCCGGTTCGCAGGAGACCATCCGCGAGCACGTGCTCGCCGAGCGGCAGGCCACGGCTTTTGTCTCGATCATGCAGGGGTGCAATATGCACTGCACTTTTTGCATCGTGCCGGCGACACGCGGCGCGGAGCGGAGCCGCGGCATCGCGGAGATCGTGGCCGAAGTGCGCGGGCTCGTGGAGCGCGGGGTGAAGGAAGTCACGCTGCTCGGGCAAATCGTGAATCTTTACGGGCGGCACGAATTCGAAAAGCGCGATGGGCTGAGCCCGTTTGTTCAGTTGCTCGAGGCCGTGCACGATGTCTCGGGATTGGCGCGGTTGCGCTTCACCTCGCCGCACCCCATCGGCTTCCGGCGCGATCTCATCGAAGCTTTTGCACGGCTGCCAAAGCTCATGCCGCACGTGCATCTGCCGATGCAGAGCGGCAGCGATCGCGTCCTCAAGGCGATGCACCGCGCCTACACTGCGGAGACATATTTTGAGATCACGCAGCGGCTGCGCGCGGCGCGGCCCGATCTCGCGCTCACCACGGACATCATCGTGGGATTCCCCGGCGAGTCCGATGCGGACTACGCGGCGACGCGCGAGATGGTTCAGCGCGTGGGCTTCGATAACGCGTTTGTCTTCCGCTACTCGCCGCGCCGCGATACGCCCGCCGCGGAGATGCCGCATCAAGTACCGGAGGCGATCAAGGAAGAGCGCAACGGGGATTTGCTGCGCATCGTGGATGCGCTCGCAAAGGCGAAAGGCGAAGCGCTTGCTGGCCAGCGCGTCGAAATCCTGTGCGAGGGACCAAGCCGCACAAACGCGGAGCGGCTCATGGGCCGCAGCCCCGGCAACAAGATCGTGATCTTCGAAGGCGACGCGCGGCACATCGGTGAAATCTTCGACGTGCAGATCGAGCGATCGAGCGGCTTCTCGCTTTACGGCACGCCCGTCACGCGAGGTCGGCGGGTGAGTTGATATTGCGAAAAAGTGCGCGCAATGCGGGCGGCACTTCGTGCGCGGTGAGGAGGTCGGCATCGATCGCCTCCCGCACGAAGCGCTGCATCGAGCGGTCCTGGCCGCGCAGACATTCCTCCCCCACCGGGAGGCAGGCGCGGGGATACACGGCGGCGAGCGCTTCAAACCAACCGTCGATGGCGGGCACGATGCCGCGCCCTTGCTCGCACGCGCTCAAGAGATCGAGCAGGAACTCCGACGTCATCGCCGGGAGGTCGATGGCGAGAACGAGCAGCCACTCGCTTTGCATCCGCCGCAGCGCGGTGACGACGCCGCCCAACGGGCCGAGGCCGGGCGCATCATCCGGCACGATCTCGACTCCAGCGCCGGCATACGGACCGCCGAGCGGCCCCGCGATCCAGAGTGCGTGCGGCTTCACGGCCCGCAGCGTCGCGCACTGCCGCTGCCAGAGCGGCACTCCTTCGATCGTCGTGCCCGCCTTGTCGCGGCCCATGCGCACGGACTTTCCACCGGCGAGCAGGACGGCTGTGAAGCGCATAGGCTGCGGTTAAACAAACTTCCGGGTTGAGGAACAGGAAGAGGAAGAGGAAGAGGAAGACATGACAGGCCAGCCGCCCCTCCGCATCCAGCACCTCTACATCTCGCCCGGCCATAATTTTTTTGGCCACCACGGGCGAGTGGCGGGCGGGCACCCGAGCGTCGAGCTCCGCGAGATGCAGTGTCGGGCAGGGCGGGGGATCGAAGGCGACCGGTTCTTTGACTTTAAGGCGGATTACAAAGGCCAGGTCACATTTTTCGAAATCGAAATATATGAGGAGCTCTGCGCGCGCTTCGATGTGTGGGACAAGCCGCCGTCGGTTTTTCGCCGCAACATCGTCACCGCGGGCGCCGATCTCAACGCACTCATCGGGCGCGAATTTGAAATCCAAGGCGTGCGTTTTCTGGGCGTCGCCGAGTGCGCGCCGTGCCACTGGCAGGACGGCGCCTTCGCTCCAGGCACGGAGGCGGCGCTGGAAGGGCGCGGGGGATTGCGGGCAAAAATCCTGACCGACGGCGTGCTGCGGGTGGATGCGGCGTAGCGCAGAGAGAGGTGAGAAGCGTTTGCATGGAGCGCAGACTGCCGGCGCGTGCCAGACAAGAACTTCAAACTCCAAACTTCAAACGGGCTTTCGATCGCACGCCGCATCGTTTGAAGTTTGGCGTTTGGCGTTAAGTCTCAGACACAGACGGCATCGGTATTGGTTCCCGCTACGCTGAGTTGGAAGTTGAATGTTGGGCGTCGGATGGGAGATGGTCGGCGTCCATGAAACTTCTCCTCCCCATCCTCATCGCCACTTCGCTCTCCGCTTTTGCCGGCGACTTTGCGGGCACCGCTGGCCTCCAGCTTTTCAGCTTTCGCGAAGCCTTCAAGACCGACGTGCCCGGCACGCTCGACAAGGTGAAAGCGCTCGGCTTCACCGAGGTCGAGACGTCCAACCTCTACGGAATGCCGCCGGAAAAACTCGTGGAAATGTTGAAGGCCCGCGGGCTCACGCCGGTGAGCGGGCACTTCCCGTACGGCGCGCTGAAGAAGGATGTAGCCGCGCAGGTTGCCGAGGCCAAAGCGCTGGGAGTGAAGTTCGCGGCCTGCGCGTGGATTCCGCACGACGCGGAAACTTTCGGCGAGGCCGAGGTGAAGCGCGCGGCGGCGGATTTCAACGCATGGGGCGAAGCGTTTGCCGCGCAGGGCGTCCGCTTTTGCTACCACCCGCACGGCTACGAATTCCAGCCCGTGACTGAGGGCGCGAGCGAGACTTCTTTCGACCGGCTCGTGGCCGAGACCCGGCCGGAGTTTGTGAACTTCGAGATGGATGTCTTCTGGGTCGTCCTCCCCGGCGCGGACCCGGTGAAACTGCTCGAGAAATATCCCGGCCGCTTCCTCCTCATGCACATGAAGGATCTTCGCAAAGGCGCACCCACTGGCATTCACACGGGCCACGCCGAGAAGACCGACGACGTGGCCATCGGCACCGGCCAGGTGGATTGGCCCGCGGTCTTCCGCGCCGCGGCGAAGAGCGGCGTGAAGCATTACTTCATCGAGGACGAGTCGCCGATCGTGGAGGAACAAATCCCGCGGAGCCTCAAGTATCTTGAATCGCTGAAGTAGCGGGAGGAGGGAAAGCTCGGAAGGACGGAAGGGACATAACGAACCGAAAAGTCATGAGTGTTTTGTGTCCCTTCTGTCCTTTGATGGGTGAGGCCTACTTTCCGTCGTCCGGAGGCAGGCCCACTTCGCTCGGCGGGGAGAAGGCGCGGGAGGGCTGCCGAACGTCGTCGCGGCGCCAGCCCTGGCTCTTGGCGAGGAGCTCGGCGAGCTCGAGCGGCCACTCGGCGTTCTTGAAAAAGTCGCTGGCTTTATTGTCCTTCAATTCGCGGAAGGTCGAAACGAAAATCAAATTCTCTCGCGAGCCTTCGATGCCGAGCGCGGGATAACGGCGGACGGCTTCCTCCTGCGCGCCTTTCGTGGCCGCGGCAGCCAGTGCCGCGGCGGATGGCTCGATGGCGGCGGCGGGCTCCGCGGCGGGTGGCGCGGCGATCTTCTCCGTCGCCGGTTCTGGCAGGATCTCCACCGCCGCCGCGGGCAGTGCGATGCGCAGGTCCCGCACTTTGAAGGTGACTTCGCCGTCGCGAGTCTCGGCCAGCGCGAAGAGATCGCCGGCCTTGATGAGGAAGGTTTTCTTTTCGATCACGACGCGCGAATCCTTGAGCGCGCGAACGCGCGGGCCGGCTTTGGGATCCGGCGGCGTGAGCGCAAATGCTTCCGTGATGTGCGGCGGGGCGGGCTCCGGCGCGAGGCTCGGCGCCGCGATCTTCGTCGCCGGCAGGGGCGCGATGGCAACGCCGTCGAGGCCGGTGAAGGCCCGTTCGCTCAACGCAAAGAGAGCGCCGAGCAGACACACGATGCCGAGCGCGAGAAAGACTCCGTGCTTTTGCCGAAAGGTGTGCAGCCGCGCGAGGACGTAGAGCACCGTGAAAGTCGAGAGACACGCCACCAGCGCGAGGAGCGCGCGCGGGCCGACGACAAACATCGCCGCGCCGGAAATCAGCAGCGCGAGAAAGAGCGTGCCGATGCCGAAGGCCAGATTGCGTGGCGCCGCATCCTGCCCGTGCGCGTTGGGCAGATGTACATAGCGCGGTTGAAAATCTTCCGCTCGCCGCGCCGTCGCAACGGCGGGGAATGGCGTGGGCGTGGAAAGCGGGCGGCGCTCGAAGTGCGATCCCGACGGGCGACCGGCAAGCGCGGCCGCCAGGCTCGGCAATTCAGGACGCTGCTGAGTTTCGATGGGAAGATCGCGGGATTGGGGGAGGCTCACGGGCGGCAAGAATGACATGCGCCGCGGATTTCGCGATGCATTATTTGCTCATGCGCAGAGGAAATGGCGGGAGGGTGTTCGCGGCATCGCTGTTTTTGGACAATGGAATGGGGACGAAGGAATTTGTGTCTTTAGTTCTTCAAAAAAAATCCTCTCCTAATTCCTTTGTCCTCTGCTCTGTCCGGCTAAAGAAAGTCCAATGACTGCGGCGGCCCGACGACCTTGGCGGTGAGAAAGCGGAGCAGCGCGGGAAGAGGGCGCGCGATTTCGACCGCCGCGCTTGCGAGATGGGGTGAGAGCACCGCGGCTTTCGCCAGTCGATTCACCCACAGCCGGCCGCGATAAAGTCGCGCGTGGCTCGCGGTGTAATCGGAGATTTTTTCGCTCGCGATGCAATCTGCCGCGAGCACGCCGCTGGCCAGCGCGTAGTAGATGCCTTCGCCGGTGAAGGGCTCGACGACTCGCGCGGCGTCGCCCGCGAGCAATAGATTTCCGTGCTCCGGCGGGATGGGGCGGCGAGCCAGCGGCGTGATGGTCCGCCACGCCTGATCCGCCGGCAGCGTGAAGCGCGAGACGGCCCACGCCTTGATTTCATCGAGGTCTGCCGGACGCGCGACGAGACACACATTGAGCAGCCCGGCGCCGACGCTGGCGACGCCCGCGTAACCGCGCGGTAGAAATTGCAGCGCGACATTTTCGCCGAAGTCCGCGGGCGCCGTGGTGTACGTCTGAAGGCCCACGCGATCGCGGATGGGCGCGGGTGTAAGGCCGAGCAAGCGCGCGACAGAGGAGTTGCGGCCATCGGCGGCGACGAGCGCGCGCGCGGTAAATGCGCCCTCGCTGGTCTCGATCTTCCATCCCTGCGCGATGGCCGTGACCGTCGTGCCTTCTCGAATCTCCGCGCCGAGTTCGCCCGCTCGCCGGAGCAGGATTTCATCGAGGAGCCGCCGCGAGATGGCAATTGCGCGAGCCGGCAGAGCCACCTGCACGCGCCGGCCGCGATTGCCGATGAACTCGACGTGCCCGAGACGTGCGTGCGGCGCCGCGAGCACTTTTTTCGTGACGCCCAGTCGGTCGAAGATCGGCCAGCACGCTGGATTCAGGCAATCGCCGCACACCTTGTCGCGCGGGAAGATCGAGCGCTCGAGCAGCAATGTGCGCAGGCCAGAGGCAGCGCACAGCGCGGCGCACGCACCGCCGGCCGGCCCCCCTCCGACGATGGCCACATCGTAGGCAATCACGGCCACTACACGAAGGTCCGGGCCACTGCATCCGCCATGAGCTTGCCCCGCCGGGTGAGGACTGCGCGGCCCGCGCGTTCTTCGATGAAACCAAGGGCGCGAAACTCCTGCACCGCATCCGGCCAGCGCGCGAGATCGGCGAGCGGCACGCCCCGCGCGGTGCGCATGGCAAAGGCGGCGATCTCGCCCTCGCGCGTCGCCGGCGTGAGATGTTCGCGGAAGCTCACCGCGGATTCTCCGCTGCGCACACGCCGCGTGTACTGCGCGGTGTCCGAGATATTTTGCCAGCGTTCGAAACCCGCGGTGGAGAAAGCGCTCGGGCCAAAGCCGAGGTAATCCGCGCCGCTCCAGCAGGCAGCGTTGTGCCGCGACTCGCAGCCGCGCTGCGCGTAGTTTGAGATCTCGTAGTGCGCGAAACCGGCGGCGTGCAGTGTGTCCAGGGTCGTTTCAAAAAGCGCGGCGTCGAGTGCGTCGTCCTGCCGATATTCGCCGCCGCACAGCTTGCGAAAATATTCCGTGTCCTCCTCGTAGGTGAGGCAATAAGCCGACACGTGCTGTGGCCCGAGCGCGATCGTTTTTTCGAGCGTGGCCTGCCATTGCGCGAGCGTCTGGCCGGGCACGGCGAACATCAGATCGATGTTGAGATTCCCAAAACCCACCTCGCGCAACAGCTCATATGTCCGCTCCGCCTGGGCTGCGGTGTGCACGCGGCCGAGCGTGGCGAGCAGGCCGTCGTCCCACGATTGCACGCCGAGGCTGAGCCGCGTGACGCCTCCATCGCGCAGCAGCCGCGCCTTGTCCGCGCGGACCGTCGCCGGGTTGGCTTCGAGGCTCCATTCCTCGAGCTGCGAGAGATCGAGCCGCGCGCGCAATCCGGTGAAGAGGTAGTCGAGTTGCTCGACCGGGAGCGCGCTCGGTGTGCCGCCGCCGAAGTAGAGCGTGCGCGGCTTGAGTTCATAAAGCTCGGCGACGATCTCGACCTCGCGCAGCAGCGCATCGAGAAAACCGCGCGTCTTATTTTTCCCGCCCACCTCGACATAGAAGCAGCAATACGGACACAGCTTCGGGCAGAAGGGGATGTGGAAATAGAGATGGTGAATCGCCGGCATCGTCCGCAGTTTCTCACAATCCAGCTTCCTACTCACCGCTCCCGCGTCTGACCGCTGTGGTGCGGTGGCTTGACGAGGAAGGTGACTGCCGCCGCCGCCACGAGCAGCGCGGCGGAGCAGTAGTATGCGAAGGTGAAGGTGTGCGTCTGGTCATAGACCTTGCCGGCGAGCAGCGGGAGCAGGAAGCCGGCGACGCCCCACGCCGTGAAGACGAGGCCGTAGTTCACGCCGAAATTTTTCAATCCGTAGAAGTCTTTCGTAATCGAGGGAAAGAGCGCGAGGTTGGCTCCGTAGTTGGCGCCGATGGCCGCCGAAAGCAGCACCAGCGCGGGTGTGGCGCCGAGCACGCTGCCGGTCCGGGCTTGGGAGAGCAGCAGGATGAGGAGCGCCTGCAGGAGGAAGCAGATGCACAATGTCGCGCGCCTTCCGATCTTGTCAGACACGCTGCCGGCGATCACGCGGCCCGCGCCGTTGCCCACGGCCAGGCAGGCCACGAGCAGGTAGCCCAGCTTCAGGCCGCTCTGCACGTCCACGATTTTGGCGAGCTTCGAGATGATCATGAGTCCCGCGCCGGCCCCGCACACGTACATGAACCACAGCAGGTAAAACTGCCACGTCAGGAGCACTTCGCCGGGGGTGAAGTCTTCCTTGGAAAGCGTGGCGCCGATCGCTGGCGGCACGTGTCCCGTCGGGACGAAGCCCGGAGGCGGTGCTTGCAAAAGTTGCGAGAGGCCCACCACCACCACGAGGAATCCGACGCCGAGCCAGAGCATTGTAAACGGAACGCCATGTCGATTGATCAAGCCTTCCGCGAGCGGCGCGACATACACGCTGGCGAGGCCGAAACCGGCGACCACGATGCCTGCGATCGACCCGGTGCGCGCGGCGGGGAACCACTTCACAGCCGGCGGCGTGGTCGATGCGTAGCCGCAGCCAAAGCCCGCGCCCGCCAGCACTCCGAAGCCGAGGATGTAGCCGAGCGGCGAAGTCGTGGTGCTCGCGAAAATCATCCCCGCGCCGACGAGCACGCCGCCTAGCGTGGCCACGATGCGCGGGCCGATGCGATCTTGCATGCGGCCCGCCGGCACCATCACGAGCGCAAAGACGAGGCACGCCACGGAGTAAGGCATGGACCGGTCGGCCTCGGTCCAATTCCAGCCGGCGGGAATTTTTTTGCTCACCACGCTCCACGAGTAGAGCACGCCCAGCGCGAGATTGATCCCCAAGCCCGCGAGCGCCACGAGCCAGCCGTGATTTTTTACCGGCGGTTGCGCGGAGAGGATTTGGTTCGTCGTCATCGAGCCGGAACGCTAGCAAGGTGCCCGCGGCAGGAGCAAGACCCCTCACATCCCGCCGTTGTCGATCGAGGCGACGCAAACAACGGGCGCTCTTATTGCCTTGGGCTGGCATATTCCAACCTTTCAGGCTGGACTGACTGCGGGTTTACTAACACGCCCCTACCACTTATGACCGACGACTACATCACTCTCACCCGCGATCTCGAGGCCACGCAGATTCCCACCGGCACAGTCGTTACGCTGCCCGCGGGCAGCAGCGTGCGGATCACGCAAGCCCTCGGCGGCAGCTACACCGTGCACGCCACCAGCCACGGCGGGCTCTTCCGCATCCGGGATGAAGATGCCGGCGCGCTCGGGCAGGTGGCCGCGGCGAAGACGGCCGACGACGGACCTTTCGACGAGCAGAGAGTGTGGGCGCAACTGCGCGAATGCTTTGACCCGGAGATCCCCGTGAACATCGTCGATCTCGGCCTCATCTACAGCGTCGCCACCAGCGACGACGAGAGCGGAGCAGGCAAACGCGTGAGCGTGAAGATGACGCTCACCGCGCCCGGCTGCGGCATGGGCCCGACCCTCGCGCGCGACGCCGAGCAGCGCATCCTCGCCGTCCCTGGCGTCGCGAGTGCGGCGGTCGAGTTGGTGTGGGATCCGCCGTGGAGCCCGGCGCTCATCTCGCCGGCGGGCAAGGAGCAACTCGGGATGGAGTGAAGGGAACGTTGTGAATGGTGACTGGTGACTGGTGGATGGTTGGCGCCATCAATTCACTAATCACCAGTCACAATTCACATGATCCGCACTGCCTTCGTCCTCGGTGCCGGCTTGGGCACGCGGTTGCGTCCGCTCACCGAGCGGCGGCCAAAGCCGCTCATCCCGGTCGTCAATCGGCCGCTCATCTCCTACGCGTTCGATCACCTGCTCGGCGTGGGCGTCGAGCGCTTCGTGGTGAATACGCACTGGGCTGCGGAAGCTTATTCCACGGCCTTTCCCGGGCGATCGCATCGCGGAGCGCCCATCGCTTTTCTCCACGAATTCCCCACCGTGCTCGAGACCGCGGGCGGCATCAAGAACGCGGAGGACTTGCTGCGCGGCGCGCCCTTCTGGGTCTATAACGGCGACATCCTCACCGACCTCCCGCTCGACGCGGCTTTGCGCGCGCACTGCGACGGCGGCAATGAAGTCACGCTCGTGCTGCGGTCGAAGGATGGACCGCTGCAAATCTCGTTCGACGAAGCGAGCGGGCGCGTGACGGACATCGGACGCCGCGTCGATCCCGCGAGCGAGCCGCGCTTTCTCTTCACCGGCATCTCACTCGTGAACCCCGAATTCCTCGCGCGCATCCCGCCGGCGACGGTTATCGGCGTCGTGCCGATCTTCTGCGAAATGATCCGCGCAGGCGCGAAGCTCGGCGGCGTGGTCATCGACGAAGGCCGCTGGTGGGAACTGGGCACGCCCGGGCAATATCTCGCCGTGCATCGGGCGCTGCGGATTTCCGACTTCCGATTTCCGATTCCAGATTGGATCGCACCGAGCGCCCAAGTCGCACCGAGCGCGCAGATCACCGGCGCGACCGCCGTCGGAGCGCGTGCTCGCATCAGCGCCGGCGCGCGCTTGCACGACTGCATCGTGTGGGAAGATGCCACAGCCGCGCCGGGTGCGGCGCTCGAGAGTTGCATCGTGGTGCATGGGAGCGGCGAAATCCTCAGGCCATGAGCCGCCCCATCCGACGCGCTTTGGAAACCAATGAGTCGTGTGTTTCGGTGCGGCATGTCTCTCGCTCAAATCCTCGACCCTGCGCGTCTGTGACGGTACCCGACAAGCCTCCAACTCATTCGATTCCTTGCCATCGACATTGACGCCATGGATGCCGTGGAACCCCTCGAGCATGGCCGGACGTAGCGGCTCGGGACGCCGGCTTTCGAGCCTGGCGCTGCGGAGACTTTGCGAGCGGAGTTGAAGTCCGGCAAAGGCGATTGAACCCATGCTGTTCCCGTACGACTCGCGGCAACGTCCGATGCTGCCCGTGACATTTGAGGTGTGCTGACGTGACCCTGCGAGTGGAGGCGCTGGCTGACAGCGGCGCCGATGTGAATGTGCTGCCTTCGAGCGTAGGACGTGAGCTGGCCAGTGCGTTTAAGCCGTAACGATGCAGTTGCAGACCAGCGCGGAGAAGACAAAACGCAGAGACGCAGAGGCGCAGAGGACGCGGAGGATGAATTGAGCCAAGGCATCCGGCTCACACCATTTGGTAGGAACTGAAGCGCGTTACCTTTGCGCCCTCCGCGCCTCTGCGTCTCTGCGTTTTCCTCCACCCTCGCTCACTCCCTATTGCATCGTTACGGCTTAGAGCCAGGCGCCGCGCGCAAGCGTGCGGGCCGTGCAGCGAGCGAAAGTTTCGGCAGCGAGGACGGCGCGGAAGTCGCGGGGCCGTCGTTGCGAATCCATCTGTGGAGTACCCTGCACCCGCAGGCCAGGCTCCTCGTCACGATCATTGAGAATGGCGCGGAGGGCGCGCAAGCGGAGCGCCAGGGCTGGAGCGCCCTGAGCAAACACGCAATGTCCCGCGTCTTCGGCGACGACGAGCCGGATTAACTCTGCCGCCGATGCCGTGCAAGATCATCGCGGTCGCTGCTTATCACGACCCACCACGCCCCCACCCGGCGGTATCGCTGGGTTCCGTCCACCCAATCCTCACACATCTCCCTGAGATTGCCGTCGAGATCGTAAACACCCAAGCCGTTCGCCGAGAAGGAGCCCACTGGGGAAGTGCGTGCGAAGGCACCCGTGCAGCCCGCGATAAAGCCTTTGGGGCCCAGTCCCTCCGAGCTCACGTGCAGTAGAAACTACGGGTCCGAAGGAGGAAAAGCGCCGTGGCCGCTATCGGCGCGAGTCAATAGGCGAAGAGCGGGACGAACCCCGCCTGCTCGAAATGATGATTGTGAGAGAGTGCCTCGCGCAAACGCTCCTGTTTCATCACCACAAAGGAGATACAATCGGTCAACGACCAGTATTTGTCGGGGCGCCAGCGATCCAAATCCAGGCCGCGCTCGAAGAGCTGGTCGCTCTCCATGAAAATGAGCACATCGGATTGACGTGCCAGCCGATCGAAAAGAATGACGACGCTTTCCCGCCACACGGGCGCATTGAGTGCATCCGCCACTTCGGCAAGCACCCAGCGAGTGGTGACCAGTTCCCGTTCCTGTTGCTCGGAACGCTGAGCGACCCGGTCGTGAGCCGTGTCGTTCGCATTGAGCAGGGCGATGAAATAAAAGGTGTCGGCGAAAACTTGCATTCAAAGACGGTCCACGCCCTTGGGCGCACCGTGCGCGTAATGGTCGTGATTTGCCGCCAGGTCCGCCGGCGCGTCCTTGATCACTCCGACCAAGTCGCGAATGGCCTCGAAAAAAGACGTCGTTGCGGGTGCAGCCGGCTGCTCGGATCGCAGCACCGTGACCTTTGTCCCATCCGGCAGATGCACGCCCGCCGGCAGCTTGATGGTGTCGTTTTCGATCACGGCGGTGAAGCTCATGCGCGCAGGGTAAACCCGTGGCGGCGAGTGGCAAGCCGCGGCTCACGCGGCGCTACTTCGCCGGCACGAGCACGCAGCGGAAGCCGTTGGCGTCGGCGCGAAGTGCGCGCGACACGACGACAGCAGACGGTCGTGGCCGCCGTGACGCCACGCCCCGCCGCGCAGGACACAGTCTTTCTGCGCGCCATTATACCAATCCTCGCACCACTCCCACTCGTTGCCGCCCAGATCATAAAGCCCAAACCCATTTGCGGGCAAACTTCCCACCGGGGCCGTCGTGGCGAATCCGTCCGTGGAATCCTTCATCCAGGCTTCCGTTGCTCTTGGGGACGTTCTCGTGAAACGTGTGTCCGCGTAGTTGCCCACTTTCCCCTGCGCCATGCGGAGCGCCCGCCTGTTTGTTGCACGCGACGCGTGGCTGGCGATCAGACGGGATCGCTCTGCTTCTCGCCCGGAACGCGGCTCCAGCGCACCTCTGCGCGGAGCTTGGTGGATTCCTCGGGAGTCAGTTCGCGCCCGCCTAGCGCCCGCACCCAATCGTCGAGTTCTTCGATCGTAGCGTCTGGCTTGATTGGTGGAATCGGATCGGCCTCAGCGCTTGAGGTAGTGCTGTCGGATGAGTTCATAGTCGGCGCGAAATCTGCGGATGGCCAATTCGTAGGCCTGACGGTAGCCGAGGGTTCATGCCACACTTTTTGCAGCAACCCGCCATTGCGCCCCAGCACATCTTCGTGGGGACACCCGTGCGCCGTGTCGAACCGCGCGATGTCCACCCATTCGCCGTTCACCAAGGCGAGCAACACCACGGCAAATCCCGTCATGCGCCCGCCCTGGTCTCGCGCCGGATGAGGATGCGGGTCGCCTCATCCAGCCAGATTTCAAACTCCTTCTGCGGCCGGCGAGATCGGGCGCTCTGGACGAGACGGGTCGCGCCGGGCTGTTGGGAGCACTTGCTCCTACTTGTGACCTTGGACTTACTCTCGCGGCGCAAGGTCAAGTTCAAGAGCAAGAGCAGGTCGCGCGAGGACCGCGGCGCTCCCAGATCAAACGTAGGCGATCATCTCCGCCAGTTCGGCCTTGATGTTCTCCGGCGTCGGCTCGTCGAGGTCGCGGCGACTTGCTGCTTGAGGAGGTCGCGCCATTGCTCGCGCAGGGTGTTCATCGCGGTGTCGATCATCCCCAGCGCCCAGTGCCGCTGGAAGCAGCGATCCGGCGTGAGCGGATCGATAGGCTCGGCGGCGTAACGTTCCTCGGCGGCGAGCGCGTCGAGCGCCACCACGCGGCCGCCGCCGCGCTTCTGCGTCATGTCGCGGAGTTGCTGCCGCGCTCGACTCCGAAGTGTCGCGCCAGCAAAGTCCGCTCGCATGTCCGAGCCCCAGACCCCCGAGCACCAGCGTCTCGCGGAGGACGCTGCGCGCGTGGCAAACTGGAAACGCTGGGGCCCGTATCTTTCCGAGCGCCAGTGGGGCACGGTGCGCGAGGATTATTCGGCGAACGGCGACGCGTGGAATTATTTCCCGCACGAACACGCCCGCTCGCGCGCTTACCGCTGGGGCGAGGATGGGCTGCTTGGCATCACGGACCGCGGATGCCGGCTGTGCTTTGCGCTCGCGCTGTGGAATGGGCGCGATCCCATTTTGAAGGAGCGCCTCTTCGGCCTCACCAATCCGCAGGGCAATCACGGCGAGGATGTGAAGGAATGGTACTGGTATCTCGACGCGACGCCCACGCACTCCTACCTGCGCGCGCTCTACAAGTATCCGCAGGCCGAGTTTCCTTACGCGCGCTTGATCGAGGAAAACGCGCGGCGCTCTCGGCTCGAGCGCGAGTTTGAAATCAACGACACCGGCATCTTCGAGGAGAGCCGTTACTTCGATGTCTTCGCGGAATACGCCAAGGCCGCGCCGGAAGACGTGCTCATCCGTCTCACCATCGCCAACCGCGGTCCCGACCCGGCGCCATTGCACGTGCTGCCCACGCTCTGGTTTCGCAACACCTGGACTTGGACTGGCCAGCGCGATGCGCGCCCTCTCATCACGCGCCTCAGCGACTCAAGGCTGCATGCGACGCATCCCACGCTTGGCGCGTTTCATTTTGAAGCGAAGCGGTGCAGCGATTTTCTTTTCACGGAAAATGAAACCAACAACGCGCGTCTCTTCGGCGGAGTGAATGCGACGCCGTTCGTGAAGGATGCCTTTCACGAATTCGTGGTCCACGGCCGCGCCGATGCGCTCAAGCCCGACGCCTGCGGCACCAAAGCCGCCGCGCATTACATCCTCCAACTCCCCGCGCAGAGCTCGGTGACTCTGCGGCTTCGCCTCTCGCCACTGGAGGCAGCGGAGATCGGCGACGACGCTTTCGAGCGCATCTTCGCGCAGCGCCGCGCGGAAGCCGAAGCGTTCTACGAGTCGAAGTTTCACCCACACGTGAATGCCGCGCAGCGTCAGGTGATGCGCCAGGCCTGCGCCGGATTGCTGTGGTCGAAGCAGTACTACCATTACGTCGTGCGCGATTGGCTGGCCGGCGACCCCGCGATGCCGCCACCGCCTGCCGGCCACGCGCACACGCGCAACGCCGACTGGCCGCACCTCTTCAACGCCGACATCCTCTCGATGCCCGACAAATGGGAATACCCGTGGTATGCCGCGTGGGATTCGGCCTTCCACATGATCCCGATGTCGCGCATCGATCCGCACTTTGCCAAGCGCCAGCTCCGGCTCTTTCTGCGCGAATGGTACATGCACCCCAACGGGCAAATCCCCGCCTACGAGTGGAATTTTTCCGACGTGAATCCGCCGGTGCACGCGTGGGCATGCTGGCGGGTTTATAAAATCGCGGGCCGCATCCAGGGGCGCGACATCGAATTCCTCGAGCGCTGCTTCCAAAAGCTGCTCATGAATTTCACGTGGTGGGTCAATCGCAAGGATCCCACCGGCCGCCACATCTTCGCCGGCGGCTTCCTCGGCCTCGATAATATCGGCATCTTCGATCGCTCGACTCCGCTGCCCGGCGGCAGCGCGCTCGAGCAGGCGGATGGCACGGCGTGGATGGCCTTCTACGCACTGACCATGCTGAACATGGCGCTGGAACTGGCACAACGTCGCGATGGCACCGTGAACACGGCCTATGAGGACATGGCCTCGAAGTTTTTCGAACACTTCGTCCAGATCGTCGATGCCATCAATACTCTCGGAGGCGAGGGTCTGTGGAATGAGGACGACGGTTTTTATTACGATTCACTGCATACCGATAGTGAGCCAGCCGTGGTCCTCCGCACGCGCTCGCTGGTCGGCATGCTGCCACTCATTGCCGTGGAACTGCTGGACGAAAATCGCATCTCCATGCTGCCGGGATTTAAAAAACGCATGGACTGGTTTCTGCATCATCGTGCGGATCTCGCCCATCATGTGAGCTACTGCGAGAGCGGCGGAACGCATGGGCATCGGCTGCTCGCCATTCCTTCGCGTAAGCGCTTGGAGCGTCTGCTGACTTATTTGCTCGATGAGCAGGAGTTTTTGTCGCCCTTCGGCATACGCTCGCTTTCCAAGCATCATGAGGCACATCCATTCACGCTGCACCTGAATGGCGGTGATCACACCGTGGGCTACGTGCCGGGAGAAAGCGATAGCTACATGTTTGGCGGCAACTCCAACTGGCGCGGCCCCGTGTGGTTCCCCATCGCTTATCTGATTGTCGAGGCGCTGGAGCGTTATCATCATTTCTATGGCAAGGATTTCACCGTCGAACTTCCTACCGGCAGTGGCAACCGCGTGACCTTGCAAGGTGCGGCCAATGAGATTGCGAGTCGACTGAGCCGACTGTTTGAACCGGATGCCAAAGGCCACCGGCCCTGCCATGGTGGGGATGAGCGCTATGCCTCACATGCCGATTGGAAAGACCTGCTGTTGTTTCATGAGTACTTTCATGCCGACACGGGTCGCGGTTGCGGCGCTTCGCATCAGACGGGGTGGACGGCGCTGGTGGCGCGACTGGTGAGGAAGCGTTAGCGCCCAAAACTTGGAGGGATCAGAATGATCCCGCTCCGCCACCAAGCATCGCGCGAAACTCGGCTTCGGTGGTGATCTTCACGCCGAGCTTGGTGGCTTTGTC
>JBBRXP010000003.1:0-94550 GCA_038238555.1 Chthoniobacterales bacterium
ATCGTCCGGGCCGAGCAATTCTTTCGGGCCATGGTAGATCATGGGGCCGGGCCGCATCGGATCGTATGCGAACCCGCCTTCGGCGAGACGCGCTTGTGCGACTTTCGAGTCCATACAGCCATCGACGAGCAGGAGAAAAGGCACGCCTCCCGAACCAAGTGCATCATGCAGTTCCGCCAGCGGCAGGAAGGCGTCGCCGTGCTCGCCTCGCGTCCATTGCAGAGCCGGCAGGGCCTTTTTGATCTCCGCGTCATCGACGCCTGCGCTCAAGAACGCGAGCCGCTGGCCGGCGTTCACGAACATGTGGCCGATGTAGTAGCAAAGGACGAGTTCGCAGCCCTCGGCCCGCGCGCGCTGACTCAGTGCGCGGCTAAACGCCTCCACTCGGGCCGGCGTGAGCGGCTGCTCCGCCGTCGCGTAGAGCGACTCGATGAAAGCCGGGTGATACGCCGCCAGCGTGTCACACGCGAGCTGTGCGTTGTTCGCATTCCAGCTCTGCTGCACCGATTGGCGTTTCGGGTAGTAGCCGAAACCAATTCCGGCGAGCGCCCACTTCAGTTTTTTTTTGAAGCCGGAGCCTCCGCTTCCGCCGGACTCGCGGACTGCGCTGGTTCGGCGAGGATTGTTGCCGCTGACGCGCGCACGGGTGTCAGCTCCACTTTGTCCGCGGACGTTCCGAGATGTTCCGCGAACAGTCGGGCCTCAGCCGCTTCGTAGGCGAAGACGACGGGCACCGCCCAGGTGACGACGAGCTGCTGATCATCCGCCGCCGACACCTTGAGCTTCCCTTCCGCACTCGTTCCTCCCGCGTCCTGCGCGAGCTTCACCTTCTTTGCCCAAAGCTGTGCGTCCGATTTGCTCCCGCGCTCCACCTTCATTTCCATTTGGCCTTCATACGATCGCACGATGACGAGCGGCTTGTGACCCGCATCGGCTTGCCGGCGCACGTCTTCGGATTTCAAGAGCTGAGCGCGAATGCGATCCGGTGCCGCTTCGAGGATGCGGCAGTCTTTCAAACGGATGCGGAAATGGTCATCTGTCTCCGCGGAAAAAAGCCCGCGCCACGGCCCCGCGGTGATCTGACTTTGCGCATCGCTCTTCCCAAGCTCACGCCACTCCATCTCAAATGTCGCCCCAACCGTCAGTTCATCCCGACCGAGCGATGGCACTAACGCGAGGAGCGGACCGCGAGTGACGAACGCTGCTCCCGGAAGCCGGTTCGGCGCGGGCGGAATGTTTAGGTGCAGGAATTCCGCATCGACGTTGAGTTGTTTCGCAAGGCTCATGCGAAAATCCGGTCGAAGAAAACGCGGGATAAGCAACGTGGCCGCACCAATGACGAGAATGATCCCGAGGGCGATGAAGATGGTTTTGCTGCGGCGTTTGCGAGGAGCCATGACGCCTGTCTCCTACGCGGCTACCACCGCAAAGACGATGATGAAGTTCGCATGAGACGGGAGGCGGAGTGGATCGTCCGATGAAAGTTCTGAGCAGGAAATTTCGGCGGATTTTTTACTTTCCGCGTCGCTCCTTTCGCTCGCGCCGTTTGCGGGCGCGTTCACGCTCGGCGTGCCATTGGGCGAGGAGGCGAAATACGTCGTCGAGTTCCGCCCAATACCAGGTGCGAGATTTCTCCAGACGCATCGCGATTTTATCGCCGGGGTGAAGCATCACGATCATCCGCTTGCGGTAGTGTCCGAAGGGCAGCCGACTGCGTCGTTTGATGGGGCGCTCTAATTCAGTCATAGGCGCTATTTTACCAAACGCGCTTTTCTTAAAGTCGCGTTTGCAGCTGGTCATCAACGATTTACGATTTGTTTCCTGAAGGGAAATAAATGGTTGACGCGCAGTTTGCAGTGCGCGGCGTCACCAGCTCCACGAGCCTAAATCGCCGCAGACCGCAGCCCAAGTTGGCATCCCCTTCCTTGGGTCCTGGCTTTCGCGAAATCGGCCAGCGCGTTGCTGCGCTTGTGCTCAGCAGGAGACGAGACCGCTTCGCTGGCACGGCCCGAAGCACAGTGTAGTTCGCGGCCCGCGTAGTTCAGCGGGTCGGCGCTGGTCTCACGCTCGCCGTAAGAAAAAGACGAGAACAAAAATGGTAGTTCGGCGTCATTCAGTGATGCCGTTCCTCCAGCAGGACGAAATTATAAATCGCCTCAAAACGCCCGTCGCACTCTCGCGGGTCTATTTCCAAGCTCTCATGATATGCGAAATCGCCCTCATTCAAGGGATCTCCATGGAAATAAAGTTGCGTGATCAACTCGTCGTAGCCGCTTGCTGATACCTTCACATGCAGGTGGGGCGGCCTCCATACCCCGCCGCCGATGCTGTATGCGCCGGGCCAAATTGTTCGGAACTCATATTCCCCGCGGGCGTTGACCTTCAGACGGCCACGCAAACGGAAGACAGTCGGATCCATTTCCGGTGAGCCGTCATTGTCGTAGTGGCCGTCGGCGGTAGCCTGCCACACGTCCAGTATCGCGGCCTTGATTGGCTTTTTACACCGATCTACAACGGCTCCTCGCAACCTGATTTTCCGGCCTAGTTCTTCACCGTCCGCGAGGTTCTCGCGCCATGGAGCATCCGGACGGTAGTATGGCCCCGGAATGTTTGGTTCTGTGGGCGGCAACGGTTCGGAACATTGAGCCGGGACCGCGGCCTGGGGCTTTGCTCGGCGGGAGATCTCCACCTCGAAAAATTTTTGATATCCCACATGGGTAAATGCGGTGCGATCCGTGGAATTCGACTCAGAACTCATGCGGCTATCGTGGGCTTCCGCGACGTATTTGCCGAACATAAATTTTATTGTCATTTTCCTCTGCACTTTTCAAAGACGGGGTGATGAACTCTGTTAATCCGTCGATGTGGGGATGAAAACGCCAAACGCGCAAAAACAAGAGCGGGTGCCGCAACAAGCCGAAGCACGGCAGGGGATGACCGTGCCCAAGGCTCAGGATGGATCAGGGGGCGCCGGGGCGAGCACGGCAGATATTGAGGAACTGCCGATTCCAATTTCGCACCGTCATCACCTGACGCTCAAAGCCGGAATCGCTCTCTGCCTCGGTCTCATCGGGAGCACCTACACGATCGTTCATTTCATTCAGATTGA
This sequence comes from Chthoniobacterales bacterium, assembly GCA_038238555.1. Classification (GTDB taxonomy): domain Bacteria; phylum Verrucomicrobiota; class Verrucomicrobiia; order Chthoniobacterales; family Chthoniobacteraceae; genus JANNXQ01. The sequence continues at coordinate 3,110 of JBBRXP010000003.1, forward strand.
ACCACTCAATCGCAAGCTTGAAGATGCAAAGGCTCTCGCGGATTCGCACGACACCGAACGTAATGCGCTAGGGTCAAGGCTCACAAAGATTCAGAGTCAATATGACGAGCTGACCCGCAGCATGACCCGGCCGGCTTTGATCTTTCCACCGGATCGGGCGAGTTTGTTGGGAGGAGCAATTACGTTCGAATGGGACTACGCGCATCATGCACTCGGAAATGGTTACGTCATTGAGCTGCGCAATATCAGCGAATTGAACGCGAACGCGAAGCTCATTGAAGTTTCGCGGCCAGAGTCCAAGCGTCTCTTTTATGATCTCGGCACAACTGCCTTCGGGGAGTTCCTGTGGCGAATACGTCCTGGCAAAATGATAGCCGGGCAGTTGGCGCCCCTCGGAGAATGGAGCCTTCCACATAGTTACGTCATGAACCCCAATGTAATCTCGAGGGTAACAAAAACCGCCCGGTTGCTGGTCGCTAGCACGCCTACATCCTATGACGACCTAAACGCCACCGGCGCGTCCGGCGGCTACCAAGGATTTGAAGTCGATCTCATCAGATGGATCGCTACACAAGTCGGTGAAAAGCTCGGGCTCAAGCAAGCGTTGCAAATAGAATTTGTTCAGGTGCCGTGGAATCGTCTGTTTCAAGCCGTAGAAAACGGCGAAGTCGATATCGCGATCCGCTCGATCTCCAAGAGTGCCCAGCGCGAGAAAGAGTTTCGCAACATTAAATTCTCCAGCGGTTACATACAAAACCACCAAGTGATTATCCAGCGCAGCCGTGCCGGGGAGTTTCCCGCTGCCCTCGACGGAGCTGCTATCGGCGTAAAAGCCAGTAGCGTCAACGAGCGCGCCGCCCGTTATCTCATTCCCGGGCTGAAATGGCGCGTGGACCCCTCTTTCACAAATTACGGCGACATCTATCAGGCATTGCAGGACGGGAAGATTGAGTTCGCGCTGGTCGATAGCGTTCTAGCGGAAAAGTTCACTAGAACCCGTTTCGTCCAACTCGGCCCTCCGCTCGACGAACTCCTGCGTCCTTTCTACGAAACCGAATTAGGCTCCGCGCGCGAAGAGTATGCCATCGCGTTCCACGAAGCCGGAGTGGAGAACGCTTTACGCACGATCATAGACGAGTCACTTGCTTCGCCAGTAGGAAAGCAAAAGCTGGCAGAATTGCGCAGCCAGTATGGGCTGTAGTCCGGTGTAATTCATTCGCATCAAAAGCCATATTCCTAGTTATGCACAACAATCCCTTCATCGGCACATGGACCTATCGGAGTTTCAAAGACATACCAGAGCCGGTCGAAGACTTCGATGAGATTCGCTTGTGGCAGGCCCAACTGATATTGATCGAGGACGGGCCGGGCCTGGTCAAAGGGTCGATTGCATCGGGCGACTACGAGCTGCAAATCCGAGGAGCCGTGTGGATGGAGGAGAGCGACAAGAACGTTCGACTTCGCGCCGAGGGTCTTAAGGGGACTAATACGGACGGTTGGGTTTACGATTACGTGGGGGTGTTAGCCGAGAAGTGGCCCGATGGCGACGCTCAGCGTCCAGCTATTGTCGGCACAGTAATGCGCACCATGCCGCACCCACCCGACCGGCAAGCCAACCAGACCTATTCGTTTGTGGCCGTGAACACGGCGCCGGTCGTTTCAACCTACGAACTGCCGGGGAACGTTATCAATCACTTCGCTGATCGCCTTCACAGACTTCATCATGCTGCGTGGCACGGAATTCGGAACCGTTGGCTCAACATGTCTGATGAGCAACGCCGTGCCGTTACTGAGCTAGATTGGCAAATCGAGGGAAACCGTTATGCGCTTGAGGGCGAGCGAACCCGGCCGGCGGCAAGTAATGGCTCCGGCGAGGATTTTCTGTTTTTCCACCGTCAGATGGTGGTCGCCTACAAGTCGCTGATGACAGAGGCGGGAGAAAAACCCATCGAGTGGGCGGAGATTCCCCAGCCCGGAGCGGATGGCCCGCAGAACTCCGATGGGGTTCCTGCGGCCTGGCCTATTCCGCCCGCTCCTTTCCTCGCACGCCGCTTCGCAGCACTAAAGACAGATGAATTCTTTTGGAGTCGTATGCGGTGGTGGGACTATGAGTTTAAGAATCCTGCATTCCTCGCATCGCTTACATTGGGGCAGTTAGGCTCGCTAATCGAATTCAGTGTGCATAATGACATGCACATTCGCTGGTCAGCAGTCCCGCGCGATCCGGTGACGAATGTCATTTTGCCAACGGGCCGGCCGGACTGGGACATCTCTACAAAGTGGAACAGTCCCAAATACGATTGGCTCGGCGAGTTCTACGCCTCGCACGTTAACCCAATCTTTTGGAGGCTTCACGGATGGATTGATGACCGAATCGAAGACTGGTTCAAGGCTCATGAACTAAGCCACCCGGGCGTTATCAAACGAGTGTCCAAGGGAGGTGTTGATTGGTTTGAGGGCGAACATTGGGTGGCCGTAGAATATCCTTGGGTCTGGCCACGATCTCTTGGCGGATACGAAGGTGGTCACGGCGGGCATCACGGCCATCACGATCACGATTTATATCAACGTCGGCTAGCGAGTCTGGAGAAAGTGGTGCCCGTGCTTTTCCCACCACCGGCGAAAGACCAAAAGTTATTGGAGCTTGTTTCTCCGGCTTTTGAGCCAAGCGAACTCGCGATTGGATCCGTTGTGGGTCAATAATTTCATCTCATCCAGCCCTTTGGGTTGTATTGAATCGTGGGCGATAGCTGCGATGGCATGGTTACCTCCCCCTGTGTAACGCTCACCACGTCGTGTAGGCGCTCCCTGAAAGCGTCAACCGCCCCTAAACCAGGAAGAAATCTTTCCGTCTGGCTCGATCGGGGGCAGCAGAGCTTTGCGAAAACCGCGTTCGCAGTGGACCAAAACGCACGCGTGTTTGCGCAGACCGCGCAGCTCGTAGGACTTGATCTTGTGCTCCTCCTGCTCGGAGTAGTTGCTCGTGGTGCGGCCGTAGGAGAAGCCCCATGTCCGCTTCACGAATTTCTTTTTGCCGAGGAAGTCGGCGCTCTCCACGGCACCGTCTTCATCAGCGGCTTTGAAGATCATCCGATTGCGAAGGTTGAGCGTGAGCACTTTCGCTTTTTCGCGGCCGAGCGGCGGGATAAATGACGTGGAGGACTGCGCGGCGGCGACGACGGTGGCGTGCGCCTCGCGGATTACGTCCACGCAATTGTAGTCGCTCATTCCGTCTTCGCTCGCGGTCATGAAGCGCTGCGCTTCATCGGCCCATAGAACGAGGAGATTGGCGTCGCGCCGCTGCTCCTTTGGTTGGTCGAAGCGGCGCAGGACGTGCGTGTAGAAGAGCATCTTGAGGAACGTGTTCACGTATCGCCGCTCGGCCTGGAACTTTTGCGGCATGGCGACGCAGATGATTTTGCCGCGGTCGATGTCGGCGAAGTCGAAGGTGTTTTCTGCTGGGCAAAAAACCTGCGAAATGTCCGGCGTGAGGAAGTATTGGAGATAGTTCGCGATCGTCTCCTTCACACCGCCGATCTGCTCGGGTGGCTGCGAGAGAAAGCGATTCCGAAAGTGGTCGGCGAGCTGCCGCCGGCGCTCGGTGGGATGGCCGGCAGCAAGGTCGCCAAGCGCCTCCTCCATGTCCCGCTCGTCGAGCAGCAGGTAATAGACGTTCTCCAACGTCACGTCCGCGCGGATCTCATAGAGCATTTCCAATCCAGCCGCGACGTGGGTGAGCGCCTGATTCTTGAAAAAGCCTTTGTCGCCCTGCTGGCCGAGGCTTGACGCCGTATCGACGACGAACTTCGCGTAAGTGCTGAACGGAATGCCGCGATCGGAGATGAGGTTGTAGCTGTGCGTCGGCTGCCAGTCGGCGGCGGCGTCCTCGGGTTTCACCTGGAGCAGGATGAGATCGTTCTTTCGGTTGAAGTGGACGGCCATCTCCGAAAGCGTTTCCCAATAGAGTCCTTTGTCGTCGATGCACACGCCGCCCCAGCGCGGCTCATTCTTGAAGACTTGGTAGAGGAGCGGCGTGATACCCGAGCGCGTTTTACCCGAGCCGGTGTCTCCGGTGATGAGCCAGCCGCGGCAGAAATCCTCGCGCGTCCACGTCAGCCCCTTGAGGCGGACGACGACCGACTTCGCTCGCTGCGCGGTGGAAGCCTTGGTGAAAAACAAGTGCAGCGAAAGCAGCCCGAAAGCTCCTGCCATCGCCCACGAGGAAGGCGGTGCGAGAAGTTGGAAGAAGTAGTAACCTGCGCCTGCCGATGCGAGCGCCATGGCGAAGCCGAGGACGTTCATGTTAGAGCAGAAATCTCCCAGCGAGCAGCCCGGCTGCGAACGCGGCCACCGCTGCCAGTATTAGCGCGGTAGAGTGGTAAGATCGCAACTTGCCAAGATGCGGGACGGCGCGGAGTTCCTGGATCAGCTCGGCGGCTTGCTTAGTGAACGTCCTGCCGCGCTGGTCGATCAGCTCCAGCGAAGAACGGAACTCCTCGAAGCTCGGGGGACGCGCGCCGTCGGCGCTCGGACGCACAGCGTTGAAGTAAATTTCATACAGCTCCAAGCACGCGAGGATTGGATCGCCATCGGTGATGCCCCATTTCTTCTGCCACTGGAGAATGCCGTTGCGGAGCGCGAGCTTGAGCGGGTCTTCGCTCACGGCGCGGAAGCCGGCTCGATGGCGGGAAGCAGCGCATCGCGCGTGCGCTCGATTTCGGCGTAGAACTTCTCCTGCCAGTTCTTAAGCCGCTGCCGATTCACGAGCGAGAAGTCGGGATGCTGGAACGCGGGCGTGATGGTCAGGTTCGTTTGATTCAGCCCCGTCACGAGCCAGTCGTAGAGGCGCGGCATGACCAACTCCTTCGCGCTCAACTCGTCGATGAGCCGGCTTCGCGTCTTGCTCTTCTCGTAGATCGTGAACTGCTCGCTGTGCGCCTGATTCTTCACGACGACGTATTTGCAGCGTGTGCCGAGAGCGTCGGCGACGATCTTCACCTGCTCCACGCTGTCCGCTTCGTGATTCACCGGGGAGACGACCGTCAGGCCCGCGTCCATCGTCTGAAGGATGTCGAAGACTTTCACCTCGGCGAAATACTCGAGGAAGATGTCAGTCGAGGCCGCGCGGCAGTCGATGACGACGAGCGGCGCCTTCTCCAGCGCGGGAAAGATGGCGTCGATGCCTTGCTCGTCCTCGATGTTGATGAATTCCGCGTCCGGGTGAAACCGCTTCAGCGTCGAGTTCTCGTTGTCGGAATCGATGGCGAGGTGCGGGATGTTCCGGTCCTTGAGGAACTGCACGAAGTTGGTGGCGAAGAAGCTTTTTCCGACCCCGCCTTTGCCGTTGAGGATCACGTCGATTTGTTTGCGCATAGCGTAGGACGATCAGACGAAGGCCACCGATTCAGACGTTGGACGGGTCAGCGATCCGCGGCCCTTTTGCTCGGACAGCCGGTGCGCTGGCGGGCTCGCTGGCCGCTGCTAAAGACGGCGCTGATGGCTCGGATGCTGGATGCACTGTGGGCGCGGGCGCAGCTCGGACAAAGGGCCGGCGCTTGAACTTACGCGGCTGCCGCTGCTCAACCTTCTCGCGGCAGAAACGCGCCACGGTATCCAGTGATACGCTCACTCGGACGGTGTGCAGAATGTCGGTGATCGTCCGGTAAGACGCGCCCTTACGCCGCAATGTCGCGATACTCTCCGCGAACGGCATCAGCGCTTCATACTTCGGCGGACACGCCGGCGTGTATTTCGCCGCGACTTCTGCCAGGCGCGTCTGACTTTCTCGCAGGTCGTGGCCGTTGTTCATTCGGACAGTCGGTCGGACATTTCTCGGACGGGATTTCCTAGCGCGCGCTAGGGGTCAGGCGTCCTCTCTTCAAATTCATGCGGTCTCAAATGCCATGGGGATGAGGCCGGCCCGCTCCCGTTTCGGAGCAAACGGCTGCAACGGGTCGAATAGAAGATTGCTCCTTCCGTGAATGCTCTCGCCGAAGACCCAATACAGCCTCACGAACGCGAAGAGTTACTTCGAGGAGCACCTTTCGATTGGTGATTACTACAGCGAAGGTGAGCGCGTCGGTGGTGAGTGGTTCGGGAGAGGCGCTGAATTGCTGGGTCTTTCGGGTGCAGTAAGGAGCGCGGAGTTCCTCAGCCTTTGCGACAACCTCGATCCTCGCACTGGTGAGAGTTTGACCGTCCGGCAGAAGACGACTCGGCGCGAAGAAGACGCGGATGGACGTGCGCGTGAAGTGGTCAATCGCCGCGTGTTTTACGACTTCACGTTGTCGCCGCCAAAGTCCGTTTCAATCGTCGCGCTAGTTGGCGGGGAGGAGCGCATCGTGAAGGCGCACGATCACGCAACTCGGATCGCTCTTGGAGAGCTGGAGAAGTTCGCGGCGACTCGTGTCCGCAGTGCCGGTGCCAGTTCCGACCGTGCGACTTCAAACGTCGTCGCGGCCGTCTTCCGTCACGACACATCGCGAGCGCTCGATCCGCATCTGCACAGCCACTGCATTCTTTTCAACGCGACCCACGACGCCGCCGAGCACCGATGGAAGGCGCTGCAGAACTTCGCCATGCTCCAGGCGCGGAAGTATGTGGAGAACGTCTATTACCATGAGCTTGCCCGCGAGCTTCACCGGTGCGGATACGAGATCGTAAATCACGCGCGCGGTGATTTTCAGATTCGCGGCGTGGCTCCGGCGCTCTGTGACCTTTTCTCGAAGCGGCATCGTGAGATCGACGAGCGCACGCGTGAGTTGCTAAGTCGCGAGCCGGAACTGGCGTGGGGCAACCTCGGGGATGTGCGCGAACATATCGCTCACAACGAACGCTCGCGGAAGATCAAGGACGTGGCCACCGAACGATTGCGCGGGCTGTGGGAAGGTCAGCTTTCCGCCGATGAGGGAAAAGCCCTGGCTCGCTTGCGTGCTGAGGGACAGAGCGGCTCCAAACCCGCTCCGGCCATCGCCACCGCGCAAGCCGTTGCGTGGGCTGAGGAGCACATCTTTGACCGGAGCTCCGTCGTGCTGGAACACGAAATTTGGCGACATTCCCTGGAGCGAGCACGCGGCGCGAATATCCCGCTGGGGGAACTCCACGCCGCGACGGCGGCGGCGGACTATCTCCGGCAAAACGGCAACGCCCGGCGACTGACGACCCGCGAGGTGCTCGGGCGGGAATGGGACATCGTATGTCTCGCGAACGGTGGGGTCGGGAAGTGCCGGCCGCTGTCGTCTGCCTCAGCGGGCAAAGACGGCGCGCTCGACGAAGCTCAACGCCGCGCGGTTGCGCGGATTCTGACTTCGCGTGATTTCGTGACGCTCTTCCGCGGCGGCGCCGGCACCGGCAAGAGCTTCACGTTACGCGCGGTCAATGTGGCTCTCCGAAGAGCTGGGCATTCAACACTAGTCGTCGCTCCGCAGCGGCAGCAGGTGAAAGACTTGGAGCGCGACGGCTTCGCCGGCGCTCAGACAGTCAGCGAGTTCCTCACTCGCAAGGAGCTGCCGGTAGATGCCGTCCTCATCGTCGATGAGGCTGGGCAGCTCGGTGCGAAGCAGATGTTGGAGTTGCTGAAATTCGCGAAGGCAAACGATGCGCGCGTGATCCTTTCCGGCGACACCCGCCAGCACGGAGCTGTCGAGGCGTCGGACGCGCTGCGCGCGATCGAGCGGTTCTCTAATCTGCACGCCGCGGAACTGAATGAGATCCGCCGGCAAGACCCGGAGCGCGGCAGGACCGCCGACGAGAAGGCGTGGATTGCTGAATATCGAAGCGCCGTCAAAGACGCCGCCAATGGCGACATTGCCGCCTCTTTCGACCGACTGGAACAGGCTGGAGCGATCGTGCAAAGCACGCTCGCCGACCAACAGGAGCGGCTCGCCGAGGCTTATCTTGCGCTCGCCGCCGAGAACCTTTCCACCGTGGTGGTCTCGCAAACCTGGTCGGAGATCAGGAAGGTCAACGAGCGCGTTCGCGCCGAGCTGCAAGCCGCAGGGCGCCTTGGCCCCGAGGAGTGGCGCGTCCGCTCAATCCAAGCCGCGGACCTTACCGATGCGCAGAAACGTGATGCACGATTCTACGCGGACGGCGCAGTGATCGTCCTCAATCGCGATGCCGGCGGCTTTCGCAAAGGAGAATCGGGAATTCTCGTGGCGATCACGAAGAAGGGGGTGGTCGTGGAGGCGGGGGGAAAGGTGCGGACTGTGGCTTTCAGTCAAATGGATCGACTCACGGTCTGCCGCGCGGACGAACTCACGTTGTCGCGTGGCGACCGATTGCAGCTCAAGGCGAACGCGAAAGCAGTGAACGGCGAGCGCGTGGCGAATGGCGAATTGGTCACTGTCGAGCGCGTGACTGCGAACGGCCGCATTCGGCTGCAAGACGGTCGGACGCTGGGAAGCGATTACCGGCAGTTCGTCCGCGGCTACGCGGTCACTTCCTACGGTTCGCAAGGCAAGACGGTGGATCACGTCCTGTTTTCCGATTCGACCGTCCGAGCCGCCACGAACGCGCAGCAATGGTATGTCACCATCTCTCGCGGCCGTCGCGGCATCCGCATCTTCACGAGCGACAAAGCACAGCTCCGCGAGAGCGTGACGCGCTCGGGTGAGCGACCGCTCGCGCTCGACCTGGCTCCGCAGGGAGTCGTTCGACTGCGCGCCGCTCGTATGTTTGGACGTGGCTTGCGTCGCGCCCGCGAAATCGCCGCTGCCGTGCAGCGCCACGTCGCCAATTTTACGAGGTTGCGTCGCGCGCGGGCCGCACAGCAGCGCGTCGGGATCTCCGTCACATGATCAAGGCCAGCCACAGCGACACTCCACCCGCAGATTCGGCCGATGGCGCAGGGCGAAACATGGAGTCTTGGGCGAAGGACGCGCAGGCACAAGCACTCCGCGTCGAACTCGCCGATGAAGGCTGCTTCCTCTTTCCCTACGCGCATCTTCGTTACGCTTCGCTCCAACGCGTCGAGACCGAAGACCTGCTCCGCATTTCATTCACCTCGCACGAAATACATGTGCGCGGACGCAACCTGCGCCCTCTCGCCCTGGCTGTGCAGAAACTCTCCGCAGATTGGATCAGGGAGCTGCCGCCAAGGTATGCAGGTCTGGCGGTTCCCGATGGAGCGTTCATCGCGAAGATCGAAGTTAAAGAAACTTCGGAAGAGGCTGAGTAGCACCGCTCCAGCATTTAATTGTCTCGCGGAAAAGTCGCCGCGATTTGCGCGCGCATCTCCTTGATGCTCATAAATGCACCGTCGGACGAAGGTGATCGTCGTGGGTTGCTATCATACCACTTTCGCACTCTCGCCCCGCGATCGAGGTCGTCTTGGGCGAGCAGCTTTCGAGCTTTGGAAACGGTTGAGGACGGATTGAAAAACACGACTTTTCCAGCGCTCGCGCTGCGATCGACGGCAAAGCCATGACAGATGAAAAGTGCCTCCTCGTAGCACCGCAGAATCCGCTCCTGGTCGTGGCCGTCGATGAGCGCCTGCAAAGCATAGCTATGAGCCGTGCGGCGGCTGAACGTGACCTTGCAGTTGTCGTAGTGACTGCCCTGGAGCCGAGGCAAAAGGCTGAACGCCTTCCGCACGAGTCGCGCTCGTCCCTGCTCGCGGGCCGGTGGCGGGTCTTCCTTGTCGCGCAACTGCGCAACATCGCGCCGTGCGCCGTATTCATCTGTCCGCTGTATTCCGAAGGAATCCTTCTTCTTGTAAGGATTGTCACAGACTAGCGCCACAAGCTTCGCGGCCGGCGACGTTGATTCGGGAACACGCTTGGGCGGTGCTGCGGGGCGCATTTTTTCACCTTCGGGTGCGAGCGTGGTGTAGTTGTGAAGCGGCCTGCCGTCGCGATCGTAGAACAGGGAACAGTGGTCGTAGCGAAGCTTCGCCGCCTCGCAGACGATCACGCCCCAAGCCGCAGGCTTGCCGCGGCGTCGGCGCCGAAGCTTCGTCTCGAACACTAAATCCGAACGCTGCCGTCGAATCTTCGACAGCTCTCGCGTCGCATGTTCGCGGCTGTAACCCGTCTTTCGACAGAATGCCTCAAGGTCCACGTCGCCCCATGTCGTCGAGCGCTGCGCCACGTTCTCGATCCAGCCCGTGAGCCGCCGGCGACAAGGCACAGCGCCTCCCGGCCGCCGACCGCGACATTTTCGCCTATGACTTTCTTCCTCCCGGCATGGGGGCAGACCCCACCGGTTAGGAAAACTCGCCATTTTCCTTGACTCCAGCGCTGCCGAAGCCAAGACTGCCGGTGTCCAATCGGGTTAGTCATTGACCTCAGAAACGCCATTAAGGCGGCCTTAGAGTTACCAGCTCTCAGGCCGCCTTGTTACGTGTGGGATTAGTTAGCTGCTGTTCATGGGATTGGATCACCTCCTCGCAGCAGTAGGTGGCGGGCTGGAAGCTGATGCCCCCGTTTGAGAGCAAATCCGATTTGCGCGAGACGTGCGCAGACGCCTGCGATGCGAGTGTGATCGCGAGGCTCGTCAGCCAACTTTCCACCGCGATTGCCTTTATCTCGGCGGCGCAAATAGCGGACCTCTTTTGGCCCGACTGAAAGTTGCTCCCAAGTGAGCACATAGGAGCGGTGCCGGGACCATCACGCTGCGCCACGCTCTCATTCTGTCTGAGAGGCCAATACGCGCTCATGATCCTCAACCCAAACAATCCCGCGCAGACCGACGGAAAATGAAATATCACGCGGTCATCGCCATGCTGCCGCGCTTCTTGCGTGCCGAAGAAGCCGCCGACTACGTGGGCGGCGAGACGATGCTAAAGGAACTGGCCGTCGAGCCGTTCTCCCGCCGCAAAGGCTCCACGCTTTACGATCGCGTCGATCTCGATCGTGCGATCGACAAACGGAAATACGCGGAAGCGGCCGAACAACTCAAAGGCCGGTGAACGTCACTGCGCTTTCTCGATGTCCGAATCCTTCGGCGCGAGGTGGCCGTAGTGATCTTCGACGACTGCCACTCCGTCGCCGAGCCACCGCGCGACTTTGTAAACGCTGACGCCAGCCTGAACGAGCAGTGACGCAAAGGTGTGGCGCATCACGTGAGCCGTGACGCGCTGCCCGTTGAAGGTTTTCGTTCGCCGCCCCAACGACTCGCCCTGCTCGTCCACCGCGTCGAGGAAGTCGTTGAATGGTCGGTGGAAATCGTAGCGATAGGTGCCTTGCCGTGCTCGACCTCCGGCTTAAGCGCGAAATCATTCTGCTGCTTCCCTTTGAGGTAGCGGTCGAGAAAGCGCCTGAACCGTTTCGTCATCGGGATTGTTCGCGCCTCGTTGTCCTTCAGGCGGAGAGTCGCCGTATTTTGCAAATGGGTCGCGTGGCCCTTCAAATCGAAGAAGAAAACTCGCGCCTCGATGATCTCATTCTTCCGCAGACCGGCATCGAAACCGGCGAGAAAGATGAACTGCAGGTCGTCGTCCTTCTCCGCTTGGATCAGTTCATCCCTCTGCGCTTTCGTGCAGAAGACGACACGCGCCGGCTGGTCAATCTTTCCAAGCTCGAGATCCGCAAACGGGTTGATACGGCAAATCTTCTTCTGCGCGTTAAAAAAGGCCCGGAGCGCGCGGATATGGATTTGCGCAGTCGTCTCGGATACGCGCGCTTGCAGCGCCTTATAGTAGTCGCTCGCCAGTTTTGTGGGGATGGCGACCAAGGAACGCCCCTCAACGCTCTTTCCGAACTCCCGCAGAACTGCGCCATGCACACGCTCGGTAGCGCGCGAATAGAGGTTCAGACGCTTTTTCTCCGCCAGATATTCCTCAACGCCCCGCAGGTAGGGGGTCGCTTCGTCGGGAAAACGATGCTCCCGAAGGTCGTTCGCCCTGGTGATCGCTTCGACCGCATCCGACGTGTCCAGCGAGATGAAACGGCGCTTCCCGTCGCGTTGAATATTCAGCCAGAAGACATCGCCGCGCTTGTAAATGCCTCGGGTGAGTTGTGCAGGCTGCTCATGTCACACATCACTGTCACGTTTCGGTCAAAAACGCAAGCCTGGACAGCTCTGCTCAACTCTGTGATTACGGGCTTCTCAGTGTGAAAGGGGAGCGGGTGAGGAGAATCGAACTCCCGTATGCAGCTTGGGAAGCTGCCGTTCTACCATTGAACTACACCCGCGAGGCGCACGCTTTTATTGCCACGAGGCCACGTCGTCGGAAGCGGTGGTGCCATTTTTGTAAGTCTTGTCGCCTTTGTTGCCAAGCTGGTTGTCCTTGCCGAGCGAGAAGGCGCCGACGCCGGCTCGCGGCTCGTTGGGCGAGGCGAAGTCGGTGTATGGCAGCGGCGGGTTGTTAAGGAGATTGTCGATGTTTTGATCGATGATGATCGTGTACTGCTCGCCCCACGGGTCGTAGTAGGAGCCTTTGTTGTCGGGGTTGCCGGATTCCACGCGGTCGAGAAATCCGCCCTTTGGGCTGGCAGCATTGGTGACCGAGCGCCCTTCGAAAAAGACCACGCGCCGCGGGTTCATTCGATGATCGTTGGAGGAGCCGCTGCCGCCGCCTTTGCCGCCTCCGCCCGAGCCATTGATGCCCGCGGCGATGGCGCGCAGGGTGTTGAAGAGTTCGCTGTTCTTGATGGGCGAACCGCCGCTGATGGCTTTCTCCGAGCCGCACACGGCGTCCTTGGTGGCGTCGGCCACAGGGTCTTCGATGATGGGATATTTTCCGTACTCGACGTTGTACTGTTTGACGGCGGCGACGATGTTCACCACGTCGTTGCGGGCGCGCGTCCGGTTGGCCTGATCCTTCACGATGCCGATGGCGGGGAAGAGAATGCTCATCAAGATGGCGATGATGGCGATGACGGTGAGCAACTCAATGAGCGTGAATGCGGCGGACCTGCGAGGGGTGCGGAAGTTCATGTGGAAAACCTTTCGCGGCAAGCTAAGGACTCCCGTGCCGATGACAACCGAAAAAGCCCTCGCAGCGTCGATGGAATGCGGCTTCGAGGAATGTGTGGTGGAGACGCGCGATGGCGCTCTGCTCCGAGTGCGCGGGGCGCGGACGCCTGTGCCAGTGCGCGCGGAGTTGTTGGTGACGCATGGCATGGGCGAACATTGCGGCCGGTATGCGCACGTGGCCGGCGCGCTGGCGGCGCGAGGCGTTCGCGTTCACAGTTACGATTTGCGCGGCCACGGCCGTTCGTCGGGGCGGCGGGCGGATGCGGTGCGCTACGAGGTGTTTCTCGAGGATTTGCGGATGCTCCACGAGCGCGTGCGCGCCTCGGGGCTGCCGGTGTTTCTCTTCGGTCACAGCCTCGGTGGACAAATCACGGCGCGCTTTCTGGAGTGCGATCGCCCGCCGGTGGCCGGGGCGGTGATCGCGTCGCCCTGGCTGCGCCTGGCCTTCGATCCGCCGCGCTGGAAGCTCGCGCTGGCGCGGCTCGCGCCGGGGTGGCGGCAGAGCACCGGAGTGCAGCCCGAGAATCTTTCCCGCGATCCCGCGCACGTGGACTCGCTGCCGGAGACGGAGCTGGTGAATCATTCGATCTCGGCTCGAATGTTTTTTGCGGTGCGCGCCGGCGGCGAAGCGGCGCTGGCCGCCGCGGGAGACATCCGCCTTCCGCTCCTGCTGCTCCACGGAGATGCGGATCGTGTAACGAGCTGGAAGGCCACACGCGATTTCCACGCCCGCGCCGGCTCCGCGGATAAGACGCTGAAAATCTACGCGGGCGCGGTGCACGAGATGCACAACGATCTCGTGCGAGAAGAAGTGCTGCGCGACATCGGCCAGTGGATCGAAGCACGCGTGAAGTAACTCTCGAACTTCCGCGTTGCAGCCGCGAGGCCGGCGTCTATAGTCCGCGCTCTTTTATGTCTCAACATCGCAGTCTCAAAGGCTCCAGCACCATCGCTGCCAAGCGCAATGTCTTGAAGCGTTTCGAGCGCGTGGAGCTCCTCAAGAAGCGCGGCCAATTCAAGCAGGGCGACAAGGTCATCGGCCTGCGCAAGACCAGGCCGGAAGCGTGACGTAGCGCGTTTGCTCCTGCCTCGCGGTCACGAGCAGCGTTGTTATCTGGCGGAAGATTCGAAGATCTCCGCGCCCTTGCTGGGCGCAGGTTTCCATGGCTCACGGCAGTGCGGACAGAAATCCGCACGGACAGGCCGTTTGTGTGCGCAGCGGGGACAACGCACGCGGGTGGGCCAGTCGCTCGCAAGGCGGTAGGTCAGCAGACCGGCGGCGCCGAAGACGATCGTCAGAACGACCCACGTCGCCGTGCGTTCGGCGGAAAGATTCGCGCGCCGCGCCCAATGCAAAGCGACCAGGCCGAGCGCGACGGCGACCGTGGTGATCCCGGCCAGTTCGCGATCGGTGAGATCTTGAATCAGTCCAGGAGAAGAGTCGGAGACGGGCATTTTGCGCGGAGGTTGCGCCCGCTCCCAAAGCGTGGCTGCGATCGCGGGGAAGGGCGGGGCGAGCAATCGCACGATGCGCGAACGCCAGGTCGGCGGCGTGATGCGAAAGCGGTGCGTCAGCAGTTTGTGAGTTCGCACCAAGTGGCCTTGCGCGTCGATTTCATCGAGGTAAGTGGGAAGGTTTTCGTCGCCGGGTTGCGCGGAGCGAGGTCCATATTTGAGGAAGATGCGCGACAGATCGTCGGTGCTGGTGATTTCCACGTTCGGCCAGTGCACGGCCTCGTGGCTGTAAGGTATGGCAAGCAGCGGCGCGCCGCGGAGATCGAGGATGCGGACGCCAGAGCGAAGCGCGACCGCGATATATTTCGAAGTTTCAACATCGTTAGGAAAGCGCACGGCGGATCCCATCGTTTCGCCGCCGGCATCGAAGAGCGGCGTCATGCTCCACTCGGTGAAGTCAAAGCCGAAGAGTTCCGAGCCGACCCAATAAAGGTCGCTGAAGAAGTTGTCTTGGTGTTCGCTGGCAAAAGGTTGGAGGGCGGCCGCGGGATCGTGGAAACCACCGGCGTCGCAGATGCCGATGCAACGGCGGCTCAGCTTGTCGTAACCGGCAAAGTGGCTTTGCGGGCCGCATACGAGATACCAGAGCTCGGGGCCTTCGGAGTCGCGGTTCATGAGCTGGAGGCGAGTCCAGGACGAGCGCGGTGGGACGTACATTAGGAACGCTTCGCCGGCGGCGCCGCGACGGTAGGCGAGCGGCACGGGGCTGAGAAATTGGCCGCTGCTTTCCATCTCTGCGTAGCGTTCCTCGGTGATCGCCGTGCCATCCGCGTCGGTCACCTTGAATGAATCGCCGCCGCGATCCTTTAGCACCAACACTCGGCCGTCGGAGCTAATTCGAAAGTCCGAGTAAGCCGTGGGCGCCGCGGGCTTTTGTGGCAGCCACTCGATGAAGGCGCCGAGCGGGAGGAGAGCGGTCTCGCAGCCGACGAGAATCACGCAGCCCAGCGCCAGCCGGCTCACCCAGTGCCGCGTGGAGCCGAGCATCGCGCCCCATCCCGCGGCGAGGAAAAGTGCGGCCGCAAAAATAGGCAGCGCAAACGGCCAGTGATCCGCGAGGTGAAGCACGAGCACCGCCACGGCGCACAGGGCGATGGCGCCGCGCGCGCCGCACCAGCGGCCGGGATGCAGCGCGAGCAGCAAGGCTGCGCAGTAGAACGCCACGCCGAGGAACAAATCGCTGACCGCGGGCAAAGCGAGGCCGGGAACAAACGGCGCGGCGAAGGCGCCCGGCCACGCCGCGTGCGCGATGCTGATGAGCAGCGGAATGCCGGTCGCGACCGCGTAGAGCGACAGCCCGGCGACCGCTTTGCCAAAAAAAATGACCCCGCGCGGAACGGGCCGGTGCAGCAGGCTGGCCCATTGGTCGCGGCGCAATTCGGGAATCAGTTGCACCGCGCCGAGCGCCGCGCCGATGAGCGCGCAGCCAAACGCGCTGACCAGGAGAAACGTCGCGCCGCAGAGGGTAATGCCGTAGTAGGCATCGAGGGTGTCCGTCCGCTTCGTGGAGAGCGCATAAGTCTCGGCGAGCAGCAGGCAGAGGAAGCCAAGCGCGGCCCACCGGACATTCTCGCGGAGCTCTTTCCAGATCATCGTCTTCATGGCGTCGGGTCAAAAATCTCGGTGCCGGCGCTCACGATCTCCGGCCATCCGGCGGCGCAGTGTGCGCAGTGTGTTTCATTGATCCGGCGTGGCAGGCGGCAACTCGCGCAACGCACCGTACGCGGACGTTCGCCGGCCAGCCAGAAGACGATGAAACCGGGCAGTCCGAACACGAGCACGGATGCGGTCCAGAGCCGCGCGCGCCCTCGCGGAAGCTGCGCGCGGCGCGCCCAAAAAAATGTGACGCCTGCCAGCGACGCGGCAATCAGCACGATGATCGTACCGGCCTCTCGCGTCATTTTGAGGTCGCTCCCAAATTGCTTCGCGAGCGCATCGCGCAGGCGTTCGGAGCCAAGCGCCGCGCCGATCTTGCGGTAGAGCATCTCTCCGAAAAAGAACGCCGGGCTCTGCATTCTCTGCGCGAGGAGTGTGCTTCGTTGCGGAGGATTCACCGCGGGCGGCAGCGGCGGGAGCGTGAAGGAGGCGAGCACGTTGCCCTTCGCATCCAGCGTCTCGACATAAGACGGCATCGACTTCTTCCTGTTCTCATCGATCCATGCGCTCGGCTCATACTGTAGAATGAAGCGATTCACCTCCGCGTCCACGCCCAGCGAAACGGCGCCCCAACGATCCGTGTCGTGGTGATAAGGCAGCATCGCGACGAGTCCGCCTTTTGCATCATACACCGTCACGCCCGCGCCGAGGGCGACGCCGAGAAAGTTCACGCCGCCGGTGCCGCGTCGCGCCCAGGCGTTGGTCGTGCCGAAGATCGGGCCCGGCGCGGGCAGCGCGATGGACTTGATTTCCCGTCTGGTAAGAAAGGCGTAACGCAGAACCTCGCCCTCGCCAATCGCGAGCACGCGATCAAATTGGTTTCCATCGACGCCTTCCGCAAAACCAGGCGCCTTTGAATCCGCCGGCGCAAACCCGCTGCTGCCGAGCGAGGCAAAGGCCACCTTCTGGTCGGGCAGAAAGCCCACGTAACGGTTTTCTTTTTTGAGATGAAACCATTGCTCGAAGCGCGGACGCTCGAACGGGCTCGAGGCGGAAAGGTAGCTCGACGATTCGCGGTAGCCGGCCTCGTCGCGGCGCGGCCGCCAGCCGTGCGAGTCGCCGATGTATAGGCTCGTCGTGCTGGGCCAGAGGCTGTGGGAGCGGATTTGGTCCGGCTGATATTTGCGCTCCGCGAACGGCTTGCCCTCGGCATCTGTGGCTGCGACCACCACATCGTTCACGTAGGCGAGACGGGCCGGCGCGCCCTCGGCGAGGACTTGCCAGACAATTTTTTTTTGATCGCCGGCGCGTCCCAGAATTCCCCCCAACGACTTCGCGAGATCGCCCGCGCCGCAAGCGCCGTAGAAAGCCACGATGAGGAACGCGATTCGCCCCATCCAAGGGCGTGAGCGCAAGGACTCGCGATCGTGAATCGCGCCCCAGCCAGCGAGGCATAAGGCGAGCGCCATGGAGAGCGCGGCTTCGAGGGCGACGCGAAACAGCTTTTCATCGAGCGCGAAAAACGAGACGTGCAGCGCGGCGAAAAGCGGGAGCAAGCGCAGGACGATGTGGCCCCCGTGCAGCGCGACGGCGAGCGCGGCAAAGTAATACGCCGCGCCCGCGGCGAGGTCCGCGAGGCCGGGGCGAATCATCTCGGGCACAAAGGGCGTCGCGAAATTTCCCGGCGTCGCCACGAACCAGACGGAAACCAGGAACGGCACACCCGCCGCGAGCAAATAAAGCAGCAGACCGGCGACCGCTTTGCCCCAAAAAAACTGACCGCGCGAGACCGGCCTGTGCAGGAGCGCGGCCCAGCGATCGCGCTTTAGCTCGGGCAAAATTTGGAGCAGCCCGAGCAGCCCGCCGACCGCGGCACAGCCAAACATCGTGGCGACGAGAAACGGTTTTTTGCAAAGCGTGATGCCGTCGCGGAAGTAGAGGTCCATCTGCCATGGCTCCTGATTGTGATGGAGCGCGTAGATCTCCGCGCCGCCGAGCGCCAGCATCGCGAGCAGCGCCCACTTCACATTTTCCCGCAGCTCCTTCCACACGAGCGCGCTCATGCGGCCGCCCGCTCCCGGGTGAAGAAAGTTTTCTCGCCGCGCTCGCCCACGTAACTCACAAACGCGTCCTCCAGAGTCATCTCCACCGGCTCGATCGACTCGGGATTGAGCGCGGCGATTCGCGCTTCGGTTTCCGATGTCACGTTGGCCAGCGTGAGCAGCAGCTCGCGATCGGTGCGGAAACTCTCGAGCAAGCCCGGCAAGGCCGGCGTAGGCGGCGGCGTGTCGCGAAATTTCAGCACGAAATGCCGCACGCGCTGGCGGAACGTTTCGACCGTGCAGTCCGCCCGCAGCACGCCGTCATCGAGCACCGCGATGCGGTCGGCCACGCGCTCGACATCCGAGAGCAGGTGCGAGGAAAAAAGAATCGTCCGGTTCGGCTGCCGCGTGACGTAGAGCATCGATTGCAGCAGGCTCCGGCGCGCCACGGGATCGAGCCCCAGTGCCGGATCGTCGAGCACCAGCAACTCCGGCTCAGGCGCGAGCGTGAGCGCGAGGCAGAGTCCGGCGCGCTGGCCGCGAGAGAGATTGCCGGCCTTCATTTTCGGCTCGAGCCGGAAATGAGTAATGACCGCCTCGAACACCTCCTGGTTCCAACTCGGGAAAAAGCTGCCCTGAAACTTCCCGCACTGGCGCACCGTCATCCAGCCATACACGTGATGGCCTTCCGGCAGATAGCCGATCCGGGCGCGCGTCGCGGGGCTCAGCCGGGCCGAGTCTTCGCCGAGCACACGCGCACTTCCGCGAGTCGCTTCCTCGAAGCCGAGCAGGATGCGAATGGTCGTGGTCTTGCCCGTGCCGTTGCGCCCGAGAAAGCCGTAGATGCAGCCGGCGGGAACGGTGAGGCAGAGGTCGCGCACAATTTCGCGCGTGCCGTAGAATTTCGTGAGGTGATCGATCTGGATGACTGGCGCTGCGTTCATGGTGGGCTCAGGGTTTGGCTTTTCGCTGAAGGTCTTTCCACGTCGTCTCGAGCAGCGCGCGCGTCTCCGGCCACGTGGAGCCGAGCAGCGTCGCTTCGTGGCAAAGCTGCTCCGCGAGATGCCGCAGCCGGCGAGTCTGCTCCGCTCGGGAAAAGACTTGCCTCCGCTCCGCGACAAAAACTCCGCGGCCGGACCGGCTCTCGAGCAGCCCTTCCCGGATCAGCTCCTGGTAAGCCCGCGCGATGGTGTTGGGATTGACGATGAGCTTCTCCGCCAGCGCGCGCACCGGCGGAAGCTGCTCGCCCACGCGCACCGAGCGCGCCGCCACCGCCCGCTGAATCTGGTGCATGATCTGCCGGAAAATCGGCACATCGCTGGCGGGAGAGATGGAGAAGCCCAGCGACACAGGTGTATTAGTTAGCTAATACACTTCAAGGATCAAGACAAAAAAAGTAGCTGCGGCGCCCCGCCGCAGGACGTGCCCGCGGCGCCCTCGCCGCGCGCGTTTTCACGTGAGACTGGCGGCGGGGCGCCGCCGGCACTTCCTGCGGCGAGGGCGCCGCAGCTACTTGCTCGTCATCTCGAAGACTCCGCTCCATCGGCCTTCGGGCGGATTTTCGAGCAAGGCAGTGCAGCGGCGGATGAATTCCACGGCGAGCGCATCGCCCGGAGCTTGCGCGAGCACTTCGCTCCACGCTGCGCGTGCATCTTGGAATGCAGCGGCGCGGTAGAGGCGCACGGCTTCTTCGTGTTTTGCCAGCCACGGTGGCTCGCTGCCGTTGCGCTCGCCGAGCACGGTGAAGACGGCGACGGGGCGCGTCTTGCCTTTCACGGTGATGAGATCGACCGAGCGCACGAGAAAGTCCTCGCGCACGAGCGGCTCGACCAGTTCGCCGATCACGAGGTCGAGCCGATACGCCTTGGTCACGCCTTCGAGGCGGGAGGCGGTGTTCACGGCGTCGCCGATGACGGTGAACTCCTGCTTCTCGTGCTCGCCCGTCGAGCCGAGGTTGCCTGCGATGACCTCGCCGTGGTTGATGCCGATGCCGAAGGCGACCGGTTCGATGCCGCGCTCGCGCCAGCCGGCGTTGAGCGCCGCCAGGGCTTGCCGCATCTCGAGGGCGGTCTTCACAGCGCGGCGCGCATCGGTCTTCTCGCCCTCGCTCACGATGCTGCCCCAGTGCGCCATCACCGCGTCGCCCATGAACTTGTCGAGCGTGCCGTGGTTGGCAAAGACGATGCGCACCATTTCATTGAAGTATTCGTTGAGCTGCGCGACGAGCGCGTGGGGATCGGCGTCCTCCGTGCGGCTGGTGAAGCCGCGCAAGTCCGAGAACATCACGGTGACGTTGCGCCGCACGCCTCCGAGCACGTGGAGAAAGCTGGCGCGATTATCGAGCAGCTCGCGCACGATGTCCTTGGAGACGTAGCGCTCCATGAGCCGCCGCGTGCGCTGGCGTTCAAAGAATTCGAGCGCGGCTTCCCATGCCGTCCACGTGACTCCGCTGGCCGCGAGCGCGAGCATCGGGCTCACGAGAAGGAGCGAGAGGCCCGTGCCATTGAAGAAGGTCTGCGCCGCGCCGTAGTAGAGCAGCAGCGCGGCGGCCAGCGCGCCGAGCCGGCCGAGCGGCGCGCGGATGAATGCGCCAAACACCCACGCCAGCGCGCCGGCGCAAACGATGAGCGCGAGATTCTCCGCGGGCGTGGTGACGTGGAGAAACTCGCGGCTCAGCGCGGCATTGATGGCCGAGAGATGGATGCTCGGACCGAGCACCGTGCCGAAGGGCGTCTGGAGCCGATCCTCGGCCTGGTTCCCCGCCGCGCCGACGAGCACGATCTTTCCGCGAAAGAGCCGGCCTCCGCCGAAGGGCGGCGCGGCCCACACGTTCTCGACGAAGATTTCAAACAGCGACCGCGTGAAGATGCCTTCCGTGAAACGAATCGCCACCGGCTTGCGCGTGACGGGAATGACGTCGCAGTGGCCGGATTTTTCCAGAGCGCGGGCTGCCAGCGAGAGCAACTCGGGTTCACCGTCGGCGGGCGGCCAGCCGGCATATTCGAGCCGCGTGGTCCGAAAGAGCACGCTGCGCACGACTTTGTCTTCTTCGGCATTCACATTGATGAAGCCGATGCGCGCGTCGTCGTGCGCGCCCTCCGGCAGCAGCGAGCGGGAGGGAAGTTCGTGCGCGGGCTTGTGGCTCGCGGTGCTCTGCTCGACGTCCGCGCTTTCGGTGTGATCCACGAGGTTGCTGCCGATGACGATGCGGTCGGCATACTTTTCGAGCGCGGCGCGAAATTCCTCGTCGCCATCGCGCGGCGCCGGAAAACGCAAATCGAAAACCACCACGCGCGCGCCCGCATCGAGCAGTCTGCTGGCGATGTGCGCATACACGGCGCGATTCCACGGAAAACCCTGCTTCATGAGCTGCAGGGTGGGGGACTTCGCGAGGTCGTCGGCGAAGACCGCGTCGAGGTCCATCGACGACTGATCGAGCCCCAGAAAAACGATCTCCGGATTGGGCGCCGCCTTGCGTCCGGCGGGGTTGGTCGCCAGCCAGTCGCGCGCCCAGGATTCGAGCCGATCGAACCGCGCATCGAAAAAGTGCAGCAGCGCCACGAGCGCGGTGACACCCACGCACACCGCGGTGAGAAGGTTGCGCTGCTTCGCCTGCCGCAGCCGGGCGCGTCCAGTCTTGAATTTTGCGAGTGTGGTCGAGAGCAAGAGAAGTCTCCAAATGGAACGCGGCGTGGACTTATGAGGAAAACAGGAAAGCAGGAACCGGGGACCGATCTCGAATCTTGAAGTTGCGAAAAACTTACCGGCACCTTCCTCACTCCATGCCTCCCGGTGGAACGCGATGGCCTCGGAGATGAGCGAGACGACCTTTGAGCGATTCCTCCCCGACTTTCAATCGTCGTCCTTCTTCCCAGGTTTGGTGAAAACAAAGCCGGCGCGGACGGGCGCGGGCATCGGGCTGTGCGCGCCGCGCACGCTGCGCCACACGATCTCGTTGAGGCGCAAATCGTCGGCGGCATCCTCCTTGGAAAAATTCATCCGCCGTGACTCACCGGCGCCCCACGCGGTCTTCATGTTCACTTCATTCCGATCCACATCCACGGGCCGCGTCTCGTAGGCGCGCAGGTCGGGTTCGTTTTGAAAGCTCGCAGTCATCGGCAGCGCGGCGGCGTCGAACTGGCTCATGGGCTTGAGCCCGAGGATGAGCTCGATGGTCCGCAGCATCGAGCTGGTGGAATAGAGATGTGAATCGACGCTGCCGCGCCGGATGTAGGGGCTGATGGCGAAGGCGATGGTGCGGTGCGCATCGACGTGGTCGGGTCCGTTCTGCGCGTCGTCCTCGACCACGAAGATCGCGGTCTGCGGCCAGAATTTCGACTTGCTCACGGCCTCGACCACCTGGCCGAAAGCGAGATCGTTGTCCGCCACTTGCGCGGTGGGCGTGGGTTTACCGGGGCTGGTGCCGCTGGTGTGGTCGTTGGGCAAGCGCAGGATCTGCAGCCGCGGCATCTCGCCCTCTTGCTCGAAGCGGTGCAGTTCGGCGATGAAACGCTCGGCGCGTTTCACGTCGGGATAAGCAGTGTCGAAGCCGCGGAACTGCGGATCGAAGTGGCCTCGCAGCGCAGGCAGGCGGGCCGTCGCCGGGTCGCCGGGCTTCTTCCCATTTTGGACGAACTCGCCGTAGCTCCGATACGTGACGCCCGCGGCCTTTGCGCGATCCCACAAGTAACCGCCGGCCGGCGCCGCGATCGGAAATGCGCCCTCGCTCGGATAAGGAAACTTCCCGTGCTTCGCGTTGTGGCCGTAGGAGAGCGGCCACATTTTTTCCACGAAGTCGGTGGCATACGCGCCCATGGTCCATTCGTGCCCGTCGGCGCTCACTTCGCTCTCGACGTAGAAGTTATCGAACAGCACAAACTCGCGGGCCAGCGCGTGGTGGTTGGGTGTGATTTTTTCGCCGAAGAGGCAGAGCTCCGCGGCACCATTGCCCTCCTTCATATCGCCGAGCACCTGGTCGTAAGTGCGGTTCTCCTTCACGATGTAGAGGCAGTACTTAATCGGGCTCGCCCCGCCCGGTTCGCGCGGAACTGGACTGCCGGCGAGCGCGGAGTCGTCCGGCTTTTCTCCCGTTGCTGGCAGGCACTGGTAGGCGAGCGCGGTCCACTCGGCGAGCTTCTTGTCCAGGCCTTCACCGACCGGCAGGTCGAGCACCGAGAGCGTCCCTTCGAAAAGCCCGCCGATATATTCGAGCACGCCGCCGATGGGCTTCCGTCCGGGCACGGGACCGTTGCGGTTCGACTTGGATGCGATGCCCTTGCCGTTGGCCACGAGCAGCCGCTTGCCGTCGGGCGTCACGCGCACGCTCGTGGGATACCAGCCGACCGGGATGAAGCCGAGGCTGCGCGCCGCACCCGGCGTGGCGACATCGAAGACGGCCACGGTATTGATGTTGGCATTGGCGACGAAGAGGCGCCGCTCGTCGGGCGAGAGGGCGAGCGAGTTGGGCGTATTGCCCGGCAGCGCATCGGGCGTGAGCGTGGCGACCAGCGTCTCCAAAGTTTTGCCCGAGCCGGTGTCCACGATGGTCACGGAATTGCGGTTGGCATTTGCGGCGAAGAGGCGTTTGCCGTCCTTGGAGAGCAGCAACTCGTTCGGGTGCTCCTCGACTTTCCAGCGGCCGATGACTTTGAACTCGCGCGTATCAACCACCGCCACCTCCGCCTGCGCCCAGAGCGAAACGTAGAGCCGGCGGCGTTTCTCATCCAGAGCCAGGCCGTAAGGAAATGGGTCGTCGGAACCCGTGGCGTCGAGAAGCGCCTCCGCGCGTTTGGTGATGGACGGATCGTCGGTGGTCGCCGCCCGCGGCGGCGCCTCGGCTGGAGCGCGGACTTGCAGCGCCAGCTCGGAAATCCGCGGCTCGCCCGCGCCGAGAGCAACACGGCTGACGGTGTGGCCCCACACATTTGCCACGTAAAGAATGCGCCCATCGCCGCTCACCGCGATGCCCGCGGGGATGCCGCGCTTTTTCACATCCCGCAAAACGAAAGTGGCATGGTCGCCGAGAAAGCCGCGATCGAAGCGGAAGGCGTGAACCACTTCATCCCCCGAGCCCGAGCAGAAGAGCCGCGATCCGTCGCGTGAAAATGCGATGCCGTGAAACGACTCATTGACCCGGACGCGCGAGTGAATCTCACGGGCCGCGATATCCACGATGACGATCTCGTGCGTGCCGTAGCCGCAATGAAGCACCGCGGCAAAAGCGCCGGAAGGATGCACCGCGATATTCGAGGGAAAATCCCCCACGCGAATCTGGAAGCCGACCGGCTTGAGCAACCACTGATTGGGCAGCCGCACCGTGGTGTCATCGATCTGCCCCGGCGCATCAAAAGCCCGCGGCTTCAGTGGAGGCTCGGCCCTAAGAGTGAGCGCGGTCAGCAGCAAGACAAGAAGCACACGCATAGTGCCGGCGTTATCGGCCTCGCCTTCCGGCAAGTCACTTCCTTTTCAACGCCCGCGCAAAGGGCTGGAAAAGCTGGCCGAGAATGTCTTTCGGGAATTCTTCCGGGATGCCGAAGTTCGACGGCGCGCGTCCTTTCGGCATGTAATAAGTGCCGAAGAGAATGTCCCAAAATGCGAAGAGGCCAGCGAAATTTTTGTCCCACGCCGCGCTGTCCTTCGAGTGATGCCAGCGGTGAAAGACCGGCGTCGCCAGCACATAGCGCAGCGGCCCAAAGTCCCAGTCCACATTGGCATGAATGAAGATCGCGTAAAACGTGAGGACCGGCGCGGCGGATAGGGACACCAGCGGATTGAAACCCAGCAGCAGCAGCGGCGTGACTTGCAGGAGCTTCGAGACGAGATCGTTCACGGGATGCACACGCACGCTGCTCAGCCAGTCGAGATCCTCCGAGCTGTGATGCACCGCGTGAAATGGCCACCAGCGGCCGCGATGAAAGAGCCGGTGCGTCCAGTAGCCTATCACGTCCACGAGCAAGTAAATCTCGACGATCTGCAGCCACACGGGCTGCCGGCCCAACGGCCCGAAGCCCGAGTAAAGTCCGCCCTTCAATTGCTGCACCGTGGCGAGGCCGAATGCGACGAGCAACCCCGCTGGCAACACCAGCGCCAGCCGGGTGAGCGCTTTGGTGACGATGGGCGTGAAGAACCAATAACACACGTCCGTAAAGCAGCCGGCGCGGAAGACCGGCTTCCCGCGGCTCTTCCCAAGCACCCGCTCGACGGCGAAAAAAATCACCGAGAGTACGATCAAGCCGAAAGTGACGCTGGCGAAGGTGGAGGCGGATTTCATGGAAAGGTCGGCATGCACGAAGACGCGCGACCGCGCGTGAAAGTTGCAAAGAACCCACGGGTGAAATGGCCGATGAATTGCTCAACATCCCGCGAATGGACCTTGAAGATGAATCCGCTTGTCATCCGCTTGAGAATTTTCGTAACGTCCGCGCCCAATGATTTCGCGAAAGAAGACGCCCTGCTTCGGGGCAGGATCGCCCTCGGTTGCCGCTCAAAAGATGCGGCGCAACAACTCGGCCAGACTGTTTTTCGCGGTGCTTTGCGGCGCTTCCATTTTTGATTCCGCTCTCGCCTCCCCATCGCGCACCACGCTCAGCGAGCGGCGCGGCCAGCGGCCGTCGTCAGCGCCTCAGATTCATCCGCAGGCGGAAGACGGCGAACTGCCGAGCGCGTTGCGCGGCGGCCAGATTGGCGATTCGCTTTTCGAGTCCGCCCCTCTCGACCGGCGCAATCTCGATGCCGCCGAATCGGCCGCCGAACCCGTGGTCTTCCTCAATGGAAGAGAGCAGCCGCGAGCGGGCCGCTGGAAGGCTGCGCCGCATGTGGACGTGAAGGTAACCTACGACGACAACATCTTCATTCAGCCAACCCATCGTGTCGCCGACGTGTTCTTCACGCTCTCGCCGGGGTTGTCATTCGGATTCTGGGATAACGAACAACGACTGGAAAACTTTCTGGAGCGCGGCCGCAAGGCCAGCACCATTCTCCGGGACGAGGGTAACTTCCTGTTGGTCGATTACACGCCGAGCTTCGTTATTTTCTCCGATAACTCTTCCGAGGACTCCTTCGATCAGGACGCGCTCTTCGATGCGCAGTGGCAGGTCGCAAAACTCACACTCGGCGCGCGCGTTCATTTCGAGTCCCGGCGCGAAGCGGATATCGACGTCGGCGAGCGGATCCGGCGCAAGACGGTCGAGTCGGAACTGACCGCGAGCTATCTGCTGACCGGGAAGACTTCGGTCGAAGTTGACTTTTATAACACCATCGAAGACCGCGGTAACTTCCTCCAGACAGTCGAATGGAGAAACGAAGATTACCTCAACTATCGGGTTACTCCCGTCTTTCAAGTGAGCTTCGGCCTCGCCTTTGGAAACCTGGAGGTAAGGGATAGTCATAACCAGCAATTCGAGCGAATCCTCGCGCGGGGCTCTTACTCGATAACGGAGAAGCTAAACGTCGAAACGCGAGCCGGAATCGAATTCCGCCAGTCGAGCGCCGAAGCAGGCGATCAGACAAACCCAATTTTCGACTTCCAGGTAGCTTATGAACCGGACGCCGAAACGAGGATCGACTTCGATGCCTACCGCCGGGTGGAAACTTCCACCTCCGAGCCGGACCGCAATATCACCGCGCTCGGAGTTTCGTTGAAACTATCCCGCAGGATTTACCACGGCTTGCGTGCGAGCGTCGAAGGTGGTTATCGCTTTTCGGATTACACCGCCGGTCGGAACTCCCTGGCGCGCTCCGACCATTACTTCTACATCCGCCCGGGGCTCCTGTATAACTTCGCATCCTGGGGAAGCGCGGAATTGAGTTATCTCTACCGGGAAAACGATTCCACCCAGGACTCATCGACCTTCAGTAATAATCAGGTCGAATTCGGAGTAAGTCTGATTTTTTAAGAATAGCCATGTCTCGCGTTTGTCAGGCTTTGATTTTGATCGCTCTATCTCTCGGATCGAAGCTCGTTGCGCAGCAGCCGCCCGCCACCGCCAAGGTGGAGGTGTCTCCCAATTACGTCCTTGGTCCTAACGATGTAATATCCATTAAAGTCTTCGACGAACCGGAACTCGATACCACGCTCCGCATCCCGGAGGAGGGCGCCGTGAATTTCCCTTTGATCGGCGAGATCACTTTGCATGGAAAGAATGTGCAGCAAGCTGCGAAGTTGATTCGCGACCGGCTTGCCGAACGCTATCTGGTGAATCCCCAGGTCAACGTGATGGTGATGGAAGCCACCAAACATCTTGTAACAGTTCTCGGCCAGGTCCAACGCCCCGGCACCTACCGTTTCCCCGACCGCGATGCCCTTAATCTTATCCAAGTCATCGGGATAGCCGGAGGTTATACCCGCCTGGCCGACTCTTCGCACGTAACCGTAAAACGCCTGATCAAACAAAAAGAAACAGTCTTCAAATTGAATGCAAAGAAGATGGCCAGCGAGCAAAGCAGCAAGGCATTTGAAATCATGCCCGGCGACATAGTCATCATCGGCGAACGTATTTTCTGAGGTGGATATCTCCGCACAACAGCCCCTCCCTGCCACTTTTGGCTCGGACCTCAAAGCGACTTTGCGAGCGTTGCGGCGCAAGGCTTGGCTCATCGCGCTCTGCACATTGGCAGCGGGTTTTCTCGGCGCGCTATACGCCTACCGCAGCCCGAAAATCTACTCTTCACAAGCAATCATCCAAATCGAGCAGGAAGAGCAGAGAGTCCTGAAGATCGAAAAACTTGCTTCCGACGATCTTAAGACTCAGGAAGTGCTTTCGACCATTGAGCAGAATCTCACCAGTCCGGAACTCTTGCTCCGGGTGATCGAGGTTAATAACCTGAACAAGAGTTCCGCATTCCTCCCGGAACTAAGACGCCCGGTCTCAAGCGGCGACATGCAGGAGGCTCTCGCCCGTCATATCTCCTCGAAGGTGCGGCGCGGCACGCGGCTCATCGACATCAAGGTCGAGGAGCGCAGCCCGGGGATGGCGCAACAGGTGGCGCAGATGTTACTTCGGGAGTTCGAACGCCAGGGGATCGAGGCGCGCACGGAGAACTTAAAGTTGGCGCATGACTTCCTTCTTCGGGAAGCAGACCGGCTCAAAGACAAACTGGCTAGCTCCGAGGAAAC
Organism: Chthoniobacterales bacterium; assembly: GCA_038238555.1. Taxonomy (GTDB): domain Bacteria; phylum Verrucomicrobiota; class Verrucomicrobiia; order Chthoniobacterales; family Chthoniobacteraceae; genus JANNXQ01. The sequence goes on from JBBRXP010000003.1 coordinate 31,295, forward strand.
GCTGCAATCCTACCGGGAGGCAAGCAAGACGCTCTCCCTGGCGGATAAGCAGAACATTACTGTCGAAAAACTTAAGGACTTGAACCTTAAGGTCACGGAAGCCAAAGCAACCAGGCTCAAGCTCGAGTCGGATAACGCGTTGGTCGCCCAGCTTTCCGACAAATCGCCGCGAGGCCTGCTGGCCATTCCGAGTGTCGCGACCTCCGCTCCAGTGCTCGAAATGAAGAAGACCATCGGCGATCGTCAAGGGCAACTCGCCATTCTTGCGCAGCGTTACAAACCCGAGCACCCGAGATATGCCGCCGCCCAGAGCGAACTGGACGAACTGATCGCGGGCTTGGATCAAGCTGCCATCAAGGGAGCTCAAATGCTGTCCACGCAATACCAAGGAGCCGTGGATACTGAGAGGAAACTGGAACAAGCTCTCACAGATCTGGAAAAGGCCGCCTTGGAACTTACCCGGATCTCCATTCCTTATAACGTGCTGAACCGCGATGTGGAGTCGGACCGTGTGCTTTATGAGTCGGTATTGGCCCGGCTCAAAGAAATCGACCTAACCCGTGGTGTCACACAGACGCCGTTTCGCATCGTCGCACGACCCCAGTTGCCCCAGCGGCCGGTTCGTCCAAATAAGTTGCAGATTCTTGAATTGAGCATCTTTGGCGGCCTCGCACTGGGTATCGGCCTGACTCTTCTCTCGATGCTAATGGACGGCTCCTGCAGGACCGCCGACGAAGCAGAGCGGCGGCTCGGAATCCCCGCGCTCGCGATCATTCCAAAATGCCGCGAGATGACGGCCTCCACAGATGGTTCGCTGCTTATCAAGCATCCCGATTCCGCGGCAGCCGAAGCTTTCCGCGGCCTGCGCACCTCACTCACGCTGCTAGGTAAGACTGACCCCGCCCGCCGAATGTTTCTTTTCACCAGCGCGATTCCATCCGAAGGCAAGAGTTCCTGTGCAATCAATTGCGCGACCGCATTCGCTCAACAGGGGCTCAAGACTCTCCTGATCGACGCAGACCTGCGCCTCCCGGTAATCGGCCGCAATTTTTTCCCCGACCAACCCCTCCTCGGATTAGCGGACATTCTCGCCGGTACAAAGGGTCTGGATGAAACCGCGCGGGCAACAGGCATCGAAAATCTGTTTCTGCTCTGCGCCGGAAGCCGTGCGATGGCTCCTGCCGAACTGCTCGCGAGAGACTCTTTGGGGATGCTTCTCAAGCAGGCATCCAACACATACGACCGCATCGTCATCGATAGTGCCCCGATTCATTCGGTAGCAGACACCCTCTTGCTTGCCTGCCACGCGGACGCCGTTTGCCTTGTTATCTCCGCGACTCACACCCCGGCCGACGCGGTATTGCGCGCGCTGCGAAAACTTGCCACGGCGGCTTCAAAACCAGTCGGATTTGTATTCAATCGCGTGTCGTTACGCCGCGGGTTGGATTACTACGATAACCGCTACTCACTTGCGGGATATGGCGAAGCCAGGGCGAAGCACGGACCACGGCACACAATGCCTGCGCCTTTACCGAAACGGCTCTCGATGTCTGAGAATACGCGGGGTCTGACAGGTAACGGAGAAGAGCGCGCTTCCGGTTGACACTTACGGAACAGCAATAACGCAACGTTCCAACATAACGGCGCATGCCGATAGCTCAGTCTAAATCAGTTCTTTCGGTCTTGCCATGCGGTAACTGGCAAACGACCAAGGGCGGCAGCTTGCCAGGAAACATCGAAGCGCGGCAACGATCTGCGGCGAGTGGGTGCGAGCGCAACTCATGGAGCGCGGGCGGCCTCGCCCGCCAGCGCCCTCCCTGTGCGGACGAGGCCGTCCGCGCTCCGTTCCTCGCTGCCGGCGCAAGAACTTTTTGAATGCAAAATTCCTGTTTGGCTAAGTCTGCACTCCTGCACAAGGCTCCCTCGGCAACGCAGCCGCGTGGGTTGACACTTCGCGTCAATTTCGTGTGGACGCTCTTTGGCAATCTGGTCTATGCAGGCTGCCAGTGGTGCATGGTGGTGGCGCTCGCCAAGCTGGGTAATCCGGCGATGGTAGGCGAGTTTGCGTTAGCGCTCGCTATTGCGAGCCCGGTCATGATTTGCGCCGGTCTCTCCAGCTTGCGGATCGTCCAGGCCACGGATGCAGCAGGAGAGTATCGCTTCGGCGATTATCTTTCCCTGCGCCTGCTCACCACTGGCGTGGCGCTGCTGGCCATTGTTGCGATCTTATCCTTCTCCAGCTACGGCGCTCAGACATCCGCCGTGATCATGATCGTCGGAGTGGCAAAGGGATTCGAAAACATCAGCGATGTATTTTCGGGTTTCCTGCAGCAGCACGAGCGAATGGATCGCATTGCCATCTCGGCCATGATCAAAGGCTTCCTTTCTCTAGCCGCTGTCGCTGGGGGTATTCTTTGGTCCGGGAATCTGAGCGTTGCTGTATCCGGTCTCGCTCTAGGATGGGCCCTTACGCTTTTATTCTACGATGCGCCGGCCAGTGCTGCCCTATTGCGCAGCTCACCAGTCCCTCTGGTGGCATTGCGGCCCTGCTGGAACTCCACCGCGCTGCGAGCCCTCGCCCTTCTCGGGCTACCGGTTGTTGTCGCCGCTGCGTTGGTTTCTCTAAATTCGAATATCCCACGTTATTTCATTCAACACAGTCTTGGGATGGCAAGCTTGGGTATCTTCGCCGCCTTGATCTATCCCATGATGGCGGGCACAACGGTGATCAACGCTCTTGGTCAAGCGGCAATGCCCAGACTCGCCCAGCATTTTTCCGCGGGTAACCATTCCGCCTTTTGCTCTTTACTCGCCAGGTTACTTTCCGTCGCAATCGCAGTGGGTGCGTGCGGGCTATTCGCCATCTGGCTGGCCGGCCGCCCGATCTTATCGCTCCTCTACAAACCCGAATACGCGGAATACGTCACTGTATTTTTCTGGCTTGGGATAGGAACGGTAATCTTCTTCGTATCGGGCCTTTTGGGTTACGGAATGAATGCCGTGCGCCATTTTCGCGCTCAGTTACTTGTTGCGGTCGCCGTTGCCATCGTCACCGCGGCGGCGTGCGCGATTCTGATCCCGCGTCATCACCTCATCGGCGCCGCACTGGCAGTTACATTCGGAATGATCTGTCAGGCCGTCGCAAACGCCGCCGTGATCGCTTACGCGCTGCGCTCACCCTCTTCCCGATCATTTGCAACAGCGCCTTAACTTTCGATGTCCAGTGCCACCATCAGCCGTTCGGGAAGTCTGTTACTTTCATTTGTCGTATGCTCCGCCATCGTTTGCGGCTTTGTGGCAGCCAATGAACGCTTCGTCCATTGGTTTGTTATTCCGATCTTTGTTTGCGGAGTCATCGTCGGTGTGGATGGAATCCAATGGCTCCTCGGGCGCCACGACCTCTTCGATCCTGCGGGGATCGTCGGCATCATCGGCTTGCATTTCTTCTTCCTCGCTCCTCTGCTTCACGTGCATTGGGATTATTCGATCAGCGCTTCGCTGCCAGCCATCGACCCACCAGCCGACTGGCGCGAATGGCTTGGCCGTATGGCTATATGGAACGCCGCAGGCTTGATTTTATATCGCATCGCAATGAATCGCGCCGCGTTGTGGAGAGGAAAGTCTTCGCAGGATTCGGTCTGGCTCGTAAATAAGACACCGCTTCTGCTGAGCGCCGCCTGCGGCCTTGCGATCAGCGTGTGCGCGCAATCGTGGATCTATGCGCAGTTCGGCGGGATCGGTGGCTTTATTGAGGCGTGTACGGAGAAATCCAGCGAAGCCACTCACGCAGACGCCGCCTTCGCCGGCATGGGTTGGACCCTTATCCTTGCCGAATGCCTTCCGATTCTGGCGATGATCTCTTATGCAGCTACCGTTGGCCGGACACGAGTGGGAAGAAGCTACTTCACGATCATTGTCGTTTTCCTTTTGTTTTTTGTTTTGCGGATACTGTTTGGCGGCCTTCACGGCAGCCGCAGTAACACGATTTGGGCACTGTTCTGGGCCGCCGGAATTCTTCATTTTTGGGTTCGACCGCTGAGCAAGACATTTGTCTTCGTGGGAGTCTGTTTTTTAATCGTATTCATGTACGCTTACGGCTTTTACAAGAGCTTGGGGACTGGCGCTCTTACCGCGCTGAGCGAAGGGGAAAAGCCCTCCGAATTGGGCGAAAGAACAGGACGCACCTTTGAAGGTTTGCTGCTGGGAGACTTCGGGCGCGCGGACGTACAAGCCTTCCTCCTCTACCGTCTCTCGTTGCCCGATCGGGATTATAGCTATGCATGGGGACGGACTTACATGAGCACTATCACTCTCATGGTTCCTCGTTCCTTCTGGCCGAACCGGCCGCCCAGTAAGTTGAAGGAAGGCACCGAACTTCAGTACGGGGTGGGTTCCTTCGACTCGGAAGGGTGGGCTTCTTCCCGCGAATATGGAATCGCCGGCGAAGCCATGCTTAACTTCGGCCCGGCCGCGATCCCGCCAGCTTACTTGCTCTTCGGGTTGTTGGTTGGGCGATTGCGGCGATTTCTCTCGAAGCTTCATTTGGACGATGTGCGGCGATTTCTCAGTCCTTTTCTTGTTATCCTTTGCTTCTGGATGCTGGTCGCCGATTCCAACACGATGCTCTTTGTGATCGTGAAGGATGGCCTGGCGCCGGCGATGGTCGTGTGGATTGGCTCGCGGGTAATACGTTACTCCTGCCAGGCGCACTCTGAGCGTGAACTCGCAAGCGGAATGCCTGCTGGCCTGACTTCATGAACGTCGTCGTTACTTGTCCTCAACATTTTGAGCGAACACCGGATGGCCGGGTTTGGACAAAGGGACAATTCCCTCACCCATTCTGGCTTCGATACCGATCGGTATTCGACGCGGTGCGAGTGGTCGCTCGCGTGCGCGATGTGGACCCTCTGCTTCCTGGCCGAGAACCCGCCTCCGGCGAGGGAGTGGCGTTTGTCGGAGTGCCCGATTACTTGGGACCGCAACAGTTCTTACTCCGGCTGCCGCGCGTGCTGGCCGCCATCTCTCATGCCGCTCAACACGGAGACGCCATGATTCTTCGAGCTCCGGGAGAGTTGGACGCCCGGCTGCGGCGGCGCTTTTGTAACACGGGAAGACCCTACGGAGTCGAAGTGGTTAGCGACCCTTACGACGTGTTCGCTCCAAAAGCCGTCAAACATCCATTGCGTCCCCTCTTCCGTTGGTGGTTTACGCGCGCATTGCGCCGAGAGTGCGCCTCCGCTTGCGCCGCAGCCTTTGTGACCGAACACGCGCTTCAGAAACGTTACCCGCCGGCACCGCATGCGTTTACCACCCATTACTCAAGCATCGACCTGCCGCGGGAGGCTTTTCTGAGCGCTCCGCGCAGTGCGCCGCCCAACGGCTTCGCGAGGCTCGTCTTCGTCGGCACATTGGCGCAGTATTACAAGGCGCCGGATGTGTTACTCGATAGCTTTGCCTCTTGCGTTCGCGAGGGCATGAATCTCGAACTTGTGATGATCGGAAGCGGTAAGTATCAAGGGGAACTTCAGTCGCGCATTTCGGGCATGGGACTGAGTGATCGGCTTTACTTTCGCGGCCAGCTTACTCAACCCGAAGTATTGCGATCGGAATTGGATCGCGCCGATCTATTCGTGCTGCCTTCCCGACAGGAGGGTCTGCCTCGGGCGATGATCGAGGCCATGGCCCGCGCCTTGCCATGCATTGGTTCGACCGTGGGTGGTATTCCGGAGTTGTTACCCGCGGAAGACATGGTTCCGCCCGACAACAGTGCGGCTCTTGCAGATAAGATTCGGGAAGTGCTGGCCGATCCCATCCGCATGTTACGGATGTCCGCGCGCAATCTGGGGATAGCTCAGAGCTATGCTCGCGAGGTGCTGAACCGGCGCCGGCAAGTGTTTTACCAACACGTTCGAGACCGAACCGAGGCGTGGCTGAACGAAGAGGAGATTGAATAGATGTGCGGTTTTGCGGGATTCCTTGAGACTTCCAACCGTTCCTTTGGCGCGGAGATGGAAAGTATCGTCACCCGAATGGCAAACCGGCTGACACACCGCGGTCCCGACGATGCAGGCGAGTGGGTGGATGCCGATGCTGGACTGGCTCTTGGTTTCCGGCGGCTATCCATCCTCGATCTTTCCCCGGAGGGCCATCAACCTATGCGCTCAGCAAGTGGCCGATACGTGATCACTTTCAATGGTGAAATCTACAACCATCGCGACCTGCGAGCCGAATTGCAGAAGACAACACAGCCGCCTTGTTTTCGCGGTCATTCCGACACGGAGGTGCTCCTCGCTGCACTGGAGCAATGGGGACTCGGTGCCGCCTTGCAGCGATTCATCGGCATGTTTGCCTTTGCGCTTTGGGATCGCGAAGAGCGGCGGTTGCATCTCGTGCGCGATCGACTCGGGGAGCGGCCTCTTTACTACGGGCTAATGGGTGACGCGCTGTTATTTGGCTCGGAGCTGAAAGCCTTGCAAGCTCATCCATCGTGGCAAGGCGAAATAGACCGGGACGTTCTCACGCTCTTGCTGCGTTATAGCTATATCCCCGCGCCTTTCTCAATCTATAAAGGGATTCGTAAGTTACCGCCCGCGACGATTCTGACGATCGCCCGGCCCGGCCAGCTTCCGGCGCCTGTGGAGTATTGGTCCGCGCGCCGCACCGTGGAAACGGGCGCAGCCAATCCCTTCCGCGGGAGCGAGGCCGAGGCAACCGAACACCTCGATGCATTGCTCCGCGATTCAGTCCGCCGGCAAATGGTGGCCGACGTGCCAGTCGGCGCGCTGCTCTCCGGCGGGATCGATTCCTCGACCGTGGTCGCGTTGATGCAGGCCGAATCGAAGCGTCCGGCGAAAACATTTACGATCGGATTTCACGAGAGCCACTTTAGCGAAGCTATCCACGCGAAGGAGGTGGCGCGCCATCTGTGCACCGATCATACGGAGTTGTACGTGACTCCCAAAGACGCGATCGATGTCATTCCCCGACTGCCGATCCTCTACGACGAGCCATTTGCAGATCATTCACAGATTCCCACCTTTCTCGTTACTTCGCTCGCCCGGCAGAAAGTTACCGTCAGTCTCTCCGGCGACGGCGGAGATGAGTTATTCGGCGGTTACCATCGATACTTCTATTCGCGGAAGATTTGGGACCGTGTGGGCTGGATTCCCCCCTTGGCACGGACGGCGGCGGCACGTGTCGTTAAAGCGTTCGCGCCAGCCTCGCCGCTTGGCCGGAAGATCGAAAAACTTGCCTGCCTTCTCGATGCGAAAGATCCGCACGAGCTTTATTTCCGCTTTATGTCCGAGTGGCAGACGCCAGCATTGCTTGTCCCCGGCGCAACCGAGCCCAACACCGCCGTCGCGGGTAGCCCTCGTCCAGACTTACCCGATTACATCCAGACGATGATGTATCTTGACATGGTGAGTTATCTTCCGGACGACATTCTCGTCAAAGTGGACCGTGCGTGCATGGGTGTTAGTTTGGAAGTGCGCGTGCCTTTCCTTGACCACCGCGTCGTGGAGTTCGCGGCGACCGTTCCGATGAGCATGAAGCTGCGCAAAGGCCGGGGAAAAATCCTGCTCCGCAATGTGCTGGATAAGTACGTGCCGAAGCATCTGGTCGAGCGACCGAAATGGGGATTTGTCCTTCCGCTCGGCGCGTGGCTCCGCGGACCTTTGCTGCCATGGGCGGAAGAACTTCTCGACGAAACGCGGCTTCGCAATGGGGGGATGCTAACCCCGGCCCCGATTCTCGCGCGCTGGCAAGAACATCGGAGCGGCCGCCGCGACTGGACGTCGTCTCTCTGGAGCGTCTTGATGTTCCAAGCGTGGCTGGATCATGGCAATCGGGCGGATGATGCATCCGGACGGACACCTGCGCTTGCTGTTGCTTCTGTTTAATGACCCCGACAGTAATAACGCAGAATCTCTTGGGAAGCGTCACCGATCTTTCACCTGCGTCCCGAGATAATACAACTCCTGCGGCTAACTCCGATGTGCAGCGGGTTTTCGGCGACTTCTTTGGAGAACTTCAGCGGCATGGCATCGCTTACGTCATCCTTCATGGGTATGAGCGCTTCCCCGAAGAGATCGATTCCGACATCGATTATGCAGTCGGGCATGCTGACTTACCCAGGATCCGCCCGTTGCTCGGCGCGGTCGCACGACGCCACGGCTGGGTTTTGGCACAGACGCTCGAACATCAACTTTATTCGACTTACTGCGTGGTGATCGATCCGGATCAAACAGTTAATCATCTAAAGTTGGATGTGTGCTCTCATTACATTCACAACGGTTGTCTCCTTCTGCGCGATTCGGTGTTGCTCGAAGGGCGGCGGCAATACCGGAAATTTTCCGTGCCTTCGCCATCTTCCGAGTTCATCTACGTGCTGGCCAAGCTGCTGGGAAAGGATAAGGCAATAGGCGACTATCTTCCGCGGTTGCGTGAACTGTGGCTTGCAGACCTGGGTGGCGCGCAGCGTCGCTTCACTGACTTGCTCGGCGAAACCGGGCGCTCACTGGATGAATGGTTCCGCGAGCCACCTGAAGCGTGGCGACAACTCCGAATGACAATGAACATGCGCAACCGGTTTGGTCCGGCGTTGCGCGCCGGTGAGGGGCTCCGCCTTGCAAGACGCATTTTCCGTCCGACAGGCATCCACATTGCCATGCTCGGTCCCGACGGGGCCGGCAAGTCCACCTTGATCGAGAATCTCTGTGAAATGCTTGCGCCGTGCTTTGGGAAGCAGCGAGTCTTTAAGTTTCGGCCCGATGTTTTCCGCAGAATCAAACCCGGCATCGAACCCAATCCCCACGGCCGCTCACCGCGCGGAAAGGTGATAAGTTGGGCTAAGGTTTGTTATTACTTTGCCGACTGGTGGCTTGGCTGGCTTTTGTTTCTTTTGCCGGCGCGCATCCACAGCGCGCTCATTTTGTTCGACCGTGATTTTGACGACATCGGCATCGATCAAAAGCGTTATCTTATCCAAGGCTCATGGGCGCTCGCCCGAGCGTTGCGGCTGTGGGTTCCGAAGGCAGATGCCACATTTATTCTTGAAGCAGATTCGGAAGCCATTCACGCCCGCAAACCAGAACTAACTCGCGATGAGTTGGACAGGCAGAAATGTGCCTTTCGGCGCCTTGCTGAAACCGACGCGCGTTACCATCTTGTGTGCGCCGACAAACCGGCCGAGGAAGTAGCCCGCACAGTCAGTCATCAAATTCTCCGTTTGATGGCGGCACGCGCCGCACCCAAACAAAAGTGAAACCAATGCGTGAACAGACCGCAGTGACCGTCCTAGTAACCGGCGTGGGAGACACCGTGGGACAGGCTTTGATCAAGACGGCCCGGCACTCATCGATCCCGTGCAACATCATCGGCACGGACCGCAATGCCCTTTCGGTAGGACTTCAGTGGGTGGATAAGGATTTTGCCCTTCCGCATTGTTCGCAGTCGGAGGCTTATCTTAGTGGGATGCGGAAGATCTGTGCCGGGGAACAAGTGCATCTTATCCTTCCGGGGTCTGAGAGTGAACTTGAATTGTTATCGCAAAATGCCCCTGCTTTGCGTTCCGAAACCGGCGCTATTGTGGTGGCCAGCCCGCCGGAGGTTTTGCGAGTTGGCATGAATAAGTGGGAAACGTGTCGCTTTCTCGATAAGGCAGGGTTGAACTTTCCGAAATTTGCCCGACTCACTTCGGCTGAGGAAGTCGAACGCCTTTTGGCCGAGGTTGGGTTCCCGCTTTTGGCAAAACCCGTTCGCGGCACCGGGGCGCGGGGATTGTTTAAGATTGCGTCACGCCAGGATCTTGATTCCGCGCGCGAGTCGGGAAACGAGCTGGTGGTTCAGGAGTATCTGTTTCCCGATGACGAGGAATACAGTATTGAAGTTTACACGCTAAAGGATGGCAGCCAGGTGGGCGCGATCGGTTATCAACGGCAGCAATTGATTGCGGGCGACACTTATCGGGCACGAATTACCAATAACGAGGCAGTCCAAGCAGAGGCGCGATCTGTCGCCAAGGCATTGGCTCCTTTCGGACCTTGTAATGTCCAACTCAGGCTTACGGAACGAGGGCCCGTGACATTCGAGATCAATCCCAGGTTCTCCGGCGGAGTTTCGATGCGCGCGCATTTCGGTTACAATGAGGTGGAGATAGCTATCCAGGATCTCGTTTTAGACGAGACTGTCCCGGCGCCGGAGATCAAGCTGGGAGTCGCGCTGAGATACTGGGAGGAAATGTATCTCGACGAAAACGGAGCCGCGACATCCGCAGCGAATATCTCTGCCGAGCCAGGCCACCGATAGTGTTTCGATCGAACAAGTGTCCATGGGACTGCAAACACTGCGGGCAGAAGACAGCGATCGCTGGATGACTGTGCTCAAGCAATCGTTCCAGCACGACTTTCATCATTTACCTCACTACCATCGCGTCGCCGAGCAGCATGGCGAAGGCGCTGCTCACTTGTTTGTATATCGCGAGGAGCATTACATGATCGCGCTGCCGCTGTTGCTGCGCTCAGTGGAACAAACGCGGTGCCTTGATGCGACATCGGTCTATGGTTACTGCGGGCCTATCGCGTCCCACGAGGAAACACCCGAGGCGGTTGTCGGTAACTTCCAGATCCGATTGAAGGAAGCGCTGATGGAACGACGGGTCGTCGCTGCGTTCTCGCGTCTGCATCCGCTCATTTCGCAAGACCGGCTACTGGCAGGACTCGGTGAGTGCCGGATAAACGGCCAGACAGTCTCCATCGACCTGACGCTTTCTCCCGACGAGCAATGGCTACGCTACAACAAGAGCTGCCGGCGGAGCTTAAAGAAACTCCGGGAGTCCGGCTTCGTCGCTTTCCGCGACGAGGATAAGCGTTACCTCAAGGAGTTTGCAGATATCTACCACGAAACGATGCGCCGGAGAGGGGCGCAAAGTTACTACCATTTCGACGAGGATTATTTCCGGCTATTATCCGAGCAATTGGGATCCGCGCTGCAACTCTTTGTCGCTCTCTCTGGCAGCACGCTTGCAGCAGCCAGCCTCGCCACGATTTCGGGCGGCATTATGCAGGATTTCCTGGGTGGAACCCGAAGCGAGTTTCTCGCGCTCTCGCCGGACAGGCTGGTCGTTGACGTAGAACGCGGCTGGGCGCAGGAGATGGGAGCGCGCGTGCTTCATATCGGGGGTGGCGTTGGTTCGAACCATGATTCGTTATTCCGATACAAAGCGGGATTCTCGGACCGAAGGCACACGTTTTCCACGTGGCGATGTATCCTTGATCCCGGAACATACCATGAGCTTTGCGAGGCGAAGGCGCGATCGGACGTCACAAACAACATGCGTCTCGTCTCAGAAAATTACTTTCCCGCGTACCGGTGTGCGGCCGCTCCGGCGAGCGAGCCGTTTGGCACATCCTTCACAACGACCAAGTTTGAAGAATGAAGCCATTCATAACTAGAGTCTGATTATGTGCGGCATCTACGGTCAGGTTGGATCGATCCCGGTGGACGAGCGGCTGGCGCAGCTCGCGACCGACAAGTTAGTCCATCGCGGACCCGACGAGCGCGGCTCGTGGCACGAAGGCACGGTGTTTCTAGGGATGCGCCGCTTAAGCATCATCGATCTGGCAGGCGGGCAACAGCCGATCTGGAATGAAGACAAGACGCTGTGCGTGATCCAAAATGGAGAACTTTATAACTTTCTCGATCTAAGACCGGAGTTGGAGGTCAAAGGTCACGTCTTTCGCACCCGCAGCGACACGGAAGTGATCTTACACGCCTTTGAGGAATGGGGACCCGATTGCCTGCGCCGCTTTAACGGCATGTTTGCCTTCGCGATTTGGGACCAGCGGCGCAAGTGTCTTTTTCTAGCTCGCGACCGGATCGGAGAGAAGCCGCTTTATTATTACCGCGATCGGGAACGGCTTATTTTTGCTTCCGAGATCAAAGCAATCCTTGCCGACCCTTCGGTTCCCAGGGAGATGGCGCCTCGCGGACTGGCAAACTTTCTGGCATCCGGCTACGCCGTGGCACCGGACACCATGTATCGTCATATTTCCAAGCTTCCCGCCGGGCACTATCTGCTCGCGCAAGATGGGGAGATTCGGATCGTCGAGTATTGGGATGTAGGCGACGAACCGCAGTTATCCGGAGACAATGTACTGAGCGATGCGGAATACGGTACGCGCGTCCGTGCGCTCACGGATGACTCCGTCCGTCGCCGGATGATTGCCGATGTGCCGGTGGGCGCTTTCTTAAGTGGCGGCGTGGATTCAAGCGCCATCGTCGCCTTGATGAAGAAACACGCCAATGGACCGGTGAAAACCTTCGCGCTCGGTTTTACAATCGGCGGCGCTTACAATGAGTTATCCGACGCACGGCGGGTTGCCGATTATCTCGGCACGGAACATTACGAACTGCACGTCGAGGAGATGGACCTTGTCCAGACATTGCGGACGCTCGTCTATCATTACGATGAACCGTTCGGCGACGCCGCCAGTTTTCCACTCTACCTGCTCAGCCGGTTTGCGCGCGAGCACGTAAAGGTGGTCTTGTCTGGCGACGGCGGGGATGAGTTATTCGGCGGTTATCGGCGCTATGCCGTGGATCGATTCGCGTCGCTCTACCAATGCCTGCCCAATGTATTGACCAAACAACTTATTCCAGCGCTGGCCGAGCGCCTGCCACGAGTGCGCCGGATCAAACGAACACTTAGGACGCTGCCTATTACTGACCCGGCTCGACGCTATGCCTCCTGGTTGGTTGTCTTTTCGCGCGATATGCAAGCCGAGTTGCTGGAAAATGGGCTCTACCAGGCGGATTACGATCCGGCCTGGCAGTATCCGCATTACTATAACAGGTTAAATGGCAGCACGGCCTCCGACCATCTTAACCGGCTGATGTACACAGACGTAAAAACGCTGCTGGTGGACGGCTACATGGAGAAGGCGGACAAGGCCACGATGGCGTGCAGCCTCGAGGCGCGGCTGCCATTGCTCGATCATCGGCTGGTCGAGCTGGCATTCCAGATTCCAGGCAGGTGCAAGATTCGCGGCAATCAGATGAAACGAGTATTCAAGCGCGCAGTCGCCGATCTGCTGCCCGCCGAAGTTCTTCGGAAGCCTAAGCACGGCTTTGCCGTGCCGACAGACCCGTGGTTTCGGGGCAAGCTGAAGTCTTTTACTTTCGACGTACTGCTGGACGACCGCGCGAGAAGACGAGGTTACTTCAATACCGCCTTCATCGAGCGTCTGTGGCGCGAACATGTTGAGGGCCGCCACGTGTGGAGCGCGCAACTGTGGCTTCTGCTCAATTTCGAGTTATGGCACCGAATCTATCTGGATGGCGATAGCATATGAGTAAGATAAAGGTCGCTCACGTGACGACGGTCGCGATGTCGCTGCGAGGTTTGCTGCTTAACCAGCTCCTGCATTTGAAAGCGGCGGGTTATGAAGTGTTCGGCATTTCATCTCCCGGCTCCGCTGTGGCTCAGGTGACCGCTGCTGGCATCCCACACATTGCCGTTCCGATTAGTCGTAATGTAACTCCGTTTGTCGATTTTGCTTCGCTCTGGCGCCTCTATCGGCTCATGCGACGCGAGCGATTCGACATCGTGCATACCCATACGCCGAAAGCCGGGCTTCTGGGCCAACTTGCAGCGCGCATGGCGGGCGTGCCGGTGGTGGTGAATACGGTGCATGGATTTTATTTCCACGAACACATGCGACCGCGAGCGCGGCGCTTTTACATCGCGATGGAAACGATTGCCGCGCTTTGTTCCGATCTTATCCTCTCACAAAACGCCGAAGACATTCAGACAGCGCTGGATGAAAGTATCTGCCAGCCGGACAAGATCAGGCATCTTGGAAACGGCATCGATCTCGCGCAATACAATCCCGACAATGTTACCCAGGAAGCGGCGGGTGCGTTGCGCCAGCAACTCGGCATCCCCGCAGGCACACCGGTGGTTGGATTTGTCGGTCGGCTTGCTGCTAGAAGAAAGGGGTTTCTCGATTTTCTTTCGGCTGCGCAGAAGATAGCTACTCGGTTGCCGGATGCGCGCTTTCTGGTCGTGGGCGCCGCGGATCGTGGGAAGCCAGACGCAGTCGAGCCGTGCGTGGCGGCCAACTATGGGATCGCCGAGCGCTGCGTATTTGCCGGATTTCAACCGAACGACGCTCTTCCCGGCTTCTACAAGATCATGAACGTTCTGGTGTTGCCTTCGCTTTTCGAGGGAGTGCCACGCGTGGTGATGGAAGCCTCCGCGATGGGAATACCCAGCGTGGCAAGCGACGTAAAGGGGAACCGCGAAGCGATAACGAACGGCGTGAACGGTTTGCTGGTTGCGCTTGGCGATGTGGAGGCGCTGGCGGCCGCCATCTTGAAGATTCTCACTGAACCGGAAACTGCCCGACACATGAGCGACGGCGCCCGGCGGATTGCTGGCGAACGCTTCGACGAACGGTTGGTCTTCGACAAGGTCGAGGCTGAGTATTCACGCCTTTTGCAGGAAGAAGGTTGTCTTCCACCCATGCAATGTTATGCCCACAATCGGTCAAGTAACATCGTGCGAACATGAAACCTCCACGCAATCTTCGGCTACTGATACGCCCTGTTTTTTCGTTGTGCTCGTTGATTGGATGGGCCCCTGCGGCATTGGCGGCCGGTTATGCTCTTTCTTTTGATGGGATCAATGACTACGTCACATTCGGCCCCGCCCCTGGATTGGGCGCCGCGACTTTTACCATCGAAACATGGTTCAGCCGGCAAGGGCCCGGGATCAGTGCTTCGACGGGATTTGGCGGCGCCGATGCCATCCCGTTGGTGGCTAAAGGCCGGGCGGAAGTGGATGGGACTAACCAGGACATGAATTACTTTCTCGGGATTCGAGCTTCTGACGGTGTCTTGGTTGCCGATTTCGAAGAAGGGGCGACAGGAGCTTCACCGGGGCTGAATCATCCTATTGCGGGAGTTACTCCGGTGCAGAATGGCATCTGGTATCACGCAGCCGCCACTTACGACGGCACAAATTGGCAGTTGTTTCTAAACGGAACTCTGGAGGCCATAGCTCTCGTGGGACAGTCTCCACAGGCGGATAGCATTCAGCACGCTTCCTTGGGTTCGGCGCTGGATTCCAACGGCGTCGCGGCTGGATTTTTCAACGGGGTGATGGATGAGGTCCGCATCTGGAACCATGCCCGATCTGCCCAGGAGATTGGCACTAACTGGAAATTGGAAATCTCCTCGGCGCCCGGACTGGTGGCACGGTGGGGATTGAATGAAGGCGTCGGCCTTGCGGCGCTCGATAGTTCAGGCGGTGGGACCGCAGGCACGCTGGCTAATGGCCCGCGCTGGGTGGGAGGATTCGATCCAAGCGGTATGCCGCTGCTTACTCGGGGACCCTACTTGCAGATGGGCACACCGACCAGCATGGTGATCCGCTGGCGCACGGACGAGGCTACCGATAGCCGTGTATCTTACGGGACAACGCAAGGGATTTTAACCTATACTGCGGATAACCTGACGACGACTGCCGAACACGAAGCAAGGCTTGCCGGCCTTCTGCCGCAAACACGTTACTTCTATTCCGTGGGCTCAACCACGGAGACGCTCGCCTCCGGCGCGGACTTTTCCTTTGTAACCGCCGCGCCCGCCCAGATGGCACGGCCAACGCGGATTTGGGTGCTGGGTGATTCCGGAACGGCGGATGCGAACGCGGCGGCTGTTCGCGATGCTTACGGGATCTTCAACGGTGCACGATATACAGACGCCTTGCTGATGACGGGCGACAACGCATACGAGCAGGGGACCGAGTTGGAATACCAAGGCGCGGTATTTGGCATGTATCCGGCGATTCTGCGGCAATCTGTGTTATGGCCGGCCCTTGGCAATCACGACACAGCAGAGTCCAGCAACCCGCCGCTCGATTTGCCCTACTTTAACCTGTTCACATTACCCACCGCCGGTGAAGCGGGCGGTCGTCCATCGGGAACGGAGAAGTATTACTCATACGACATGGCAAACATTCACTTCATCTGCCTGGACTCGATGTCATCGAGCCGGCTGCTGGGAGGTGCCATGCTAACATGGTTGCGCGGCGATCTCGCCTCGACCACACAAGATTGGATTGTGGCTTACTGGCATCATCCGCCTTACTCGAAAGGCGAGGTGGTGGATAGCGACACGGATCCCATCTCCATCGAGATGCGGCAAAATGTGTTACCGCTCCTGGAGGCAGGCGGTGTCGATCTAGTGCTACTCGGCCACACCCACTTGTACGAGCGCTCCTTCCTGCTCAATGGACACTACGGTCTGGCGGGCACCCTCACCGGCTCGATGATCGTTAACGGCGGAGACGGCCGGGAAGATGGCACTGGGGTGTACAGAAAGCCGGGAGGTGGCCCCGCTGCGAACCAGGGCGCAGTCTATCTCACCATCGCGACCTCCGGCGATCCTTCCTCTATCGTGCGCCGTCATCCGGCACTGTTCACTGCGCTGAACGGTCTGGGTTCTGTGGTGCTCGACGTAAATGGGAACCGGCTCGACGCGAAGTTTCTCCGCGATACTGGGGCGATCGACGACTACTTTTCAATCGTCAAAGATATCCCTAATTTTCCGCCGACCATCAGTGTGACAAGTCCAAAGGAAGGCGCGGTCTTTACCGCTCCTGCGTCAATTGCGATCAGCGCCAATGCGGCCGACAGCGACGGTGCGGTAAGGCAAGTGGACTTTTATGCGGAAAATGCGCCGATCGCTACGGACGCACTGGCGCCGTTCAGCATAACATGGAAAGTCTCCGCGCCCGGCTACTACGCTCTCAGCGCAGCGGCGACCGATAACCTCGGCGCCACGACCTCCTCGGCCGCGGTCCATATTACCGTGAAGGTACCGCCCATCCCGGCGGCGCCCACGGGCTTGAAGGCAGCGGCCAGGAACCAGGGAATCAGTCTCATTTGGAATGCGCGCGCGGCCGCCACAAGCTACAATGTAAAGCGCTCCACTGTCAGCGGTGGACCTTACACTACGATTAAGAGCGGACATACAACGACCAGTTATATGGACTTTGCGGTCACCAACAGGGTGACTTATTACTATGTCATCACTGCGGTAAATCTGGGCGGCGAGAGCGCCAAATCAAATCAGGTAAGCGCTCGAGCGGGCGTGACCGCACCGACGGCGCCGACCCGCCCCGTGACTGTGCCTGGCGACGGGAGCTATGTAGGCCCCCTATCGACGGACGCGACCTCCAGAGTAGGATCGCACTGATTTGAGCATTGCCGGCGCCTGGGTCTCGAGAGCGTGTGGATCGCTGGCGTCGAAGTTACAGAAAGCAACACATAACGACCTATACCGCGATGAAAGAGCCACGCATGATGCAACGCGTTCAACCCGGCAAGCGGATCCTCGATCTCGCTTTAGCGGTGCCGGCCATGATCCTTCTTGCCCCCGCGTTTGCAGCGGCCGCACTGCTGGTTGCCGTGGGAATGGGTACGCCCGTTCTCTTCCGCCAGCAGCGCCCTGGCCTTCTTGGCCGGCCCTTTACCCTTCTAAAGCTACGCACGATGACAGACGCACGCGACGGGGAAGGTAACTTAAAGTTGGATGCCGAACGGATGACGCGCCTCGGCCGATTCCTGCGCAAGACGAGTCTCGATGAACTGCCGCAACTCTGGAACGTAATGCGTGGCGATATGTCCCTGGTCGGACCGAGACCGCTGATGTGGGATTACCTGTCTTATTACACACCCGAGCAAATGCGACGGCATGAAGCGATGCCCGGAATCACCGGATGGGCACAAATCAATGGCAGAAATGGTGTGCCGTTTAGTGGCCGGCTGAAGCTCGATGTCTGGTATGTGGATCACTGGAGCCTGTGGCTCGATGTGACAATACTTTGCCGGACATTTTTGAGCGTCCTCTTTTCTCGTGGAGTGCTGCTCGATCAGCCTTTGCATGAAATGGACGATCTTGGGCTTCATGCTTCCACACGCAAGAGGAGGAGCGCGGCCGCGGGAGACAAAACAACGCCCGTGAACGGAAGGCCCGAGGGGCGATAACCAAGCACCTATCACATTCGAAGTTTCAAGTATGCCGATGCAGATGCAAATCCTGCGAACCGGGGACAGTGACCAATGGACCAGCGCGCTGGCAGAGTCGTTACAATACGATTTCTACCACCTGCCCGGCTACCATGCCCTCGCCGAGAGCCGGGGAGAAGGCATCGGTCACCTGCTGGTCTTTCGCGAACAGGACTATTGTATCGCCCTCCCGCTCCTACTGCGGTCGGTGGATACAGTGGAAGGTCTCGAAGGAGCTGGAAACGGTTGGAAAGATGCCACGTCGGTCTATGGCTACGCCGGACCCGTTGCGTCGCACGCGGAAATTCCGGCGCTCGTCCTGGCAAAATTTCGGCGTGCGTTGCGCGAGACGCTGCTCGGCATGGGAGTAGTCTCGGTATTCTCTCGGCTGCATCCGTTGTTTGCGCAGCAATCCCTCCTATCCGGCCTGGGCGATCATGTGGGGCAGGGGCAGACCGTATCCGTCGATCTTACTGAGCCACTGGATGTGCAGCGCGCGAACTATCGTCGAAACCATCGCAGGAACATTCAGACTCTCGAGAAAATCGGCGTGACCTGCATCCGCGATGAGAGGCTGGAATACTTGCATGACTTTGTAGGTCTTTATCACGAAGCGATGCGTCGTGTGCATGCTGAGGAGAGTTACTTTTTCGATGAGAGTTACTTTGCGAATCTCGCCTCGTGTCTGGGAGAGGCCATGCAGTTATTCGTCTGCCGACTCGAGGGCGAAGTCATCTGCGGTGGATTTTTTACGGCCTTGAATTCCATTGCACAGGCCCATCTCGCCGGCGCATTGGATAAGTATGTGGACCTCTCCTCGCCGAAGCTGCTTTACGACCGGGTCTCCTTGTGGGCGCGCGAGCGCGGATGCCGCATCTTCCATCTCGGAGGCGGCGTGGGTGCGCAGACGGACTCCGTGTTCTACTTCAAAGCGGGATTTTCCGACCGCAGGCATGAGTTCTCGACGTGGCGTTGGGTGATCGATCCGCAGGTTTACAAGCGATTGTGCGAAGAAAAGGCGCGGTGGAATGACAGGAAAGGGTTGCGGTTCGTTTCGACGGATTTTTTTCCCGAGTATTGGTGTTCGACGATGTCTCCTGCGCCGTCGTACGATGGGCAATCAGGCCATGCACTTTTCCGCGCTTCCCGTGTGCCGGTTCCATGCGGAACCCAGAAACAAGCTATCCCGATGAAGGGAGAAAAGGGCATCGTCGTGATCGGCGCGGGCGGTCACGCAAAGGTCATTCTGAGCACCCTCACGGCGTGCGGGCGATGGGTGGCGGGAGTATTCGACGACGATGCCACCAAGTGGGGAAGCAAAGCGCTGGGCGCCCGCATTTCTCCGCTGGAAAGAGAACGCGGCGGCAGCGCGATCATCGGCATCGGCGACAATCGTCGCCGGATGGAATTGGCGAGAACCTTGAACTTTCAGTGGGAAATCGCCGTGCATCCGAATGCCTGCGTGGACCTTTCGGTGCAACTTGGCCCGGGCTCGGTGGTGTTTGCGGGTGTGATCGTTCAGCCCGATACGGTCATCGGCGAGCACGTGATTCTGAACACCGGCGCCACGATCGATCACGACTGTATTATTGCCGATTTCACGCACATCGCTCCGGGAGTGCGGCTGGCTGGCGGCGTCGAAATCGGCGAGGGCGCATTCCTCGGCATTGGTTGCTCGGTGATCCCCGGCGTGAAGATAGGCCGGTGGAGCACAGTCGGAGCGGGAGCGGTGGTCATCCGGGACGTGCCGGAGGGCGCCGTGGTGCTGGGCGTGCCCGCGAGAGTGCTCAAGTCATGAATCCTCGCACTTACCTCTCTCCGCCCCACATGGGCGACGAAGAGCTCATATTGGTGAAAGAGGCATTTGCGACTAACTGGATCGCGCCGCTCGGGCCGCACGTCGATGCTTTTGAAAAGGAACTTGCAGCCTGTGTCGGCGCTTCCCACGCAGTCGCGCTGTCCTCCGGCACTGCCGCCATTCATCTCGCGCTGCGCCTGTTGGGGCTCGAACGCGGCGAGGAGGTGCTCTGCCCCTCCCTTACATTCAGCGCCAGCGCCAATCCCATTCTTTATGAAGGAGGAGCGCCTGTCTTTATCGACTCCGAACTTTCGACGTGGAATATGAATCCGGAGTTACTTTGCGAAGAACTCGAAGCTGGCGCCGCGCGGGGTAAGTTGCCGCGGGCAGTGATCGTGGTCGATCTTTACGGACAGAGCGCGGACTACGATCCCATCCTGGCAACGTGCGCGAGTTATAACGTGCCTGTTATCCAGGATTCGGCGGAAGCGCTTGGCGCCACTTATAAGGGACAACCAGTAGGAACCCAGGGCCGTTGCAGCGTCTTCTCCTTCAATGGAAATAAGATCATCACCACTTCCGGCGGCGGCATGTTAGTCTCCGAAGATGCGCATATGATCGAACGCGCGCGCTTTCTTGCCACGCAGGCGCGCGATCCGGCGCCGCACTATCAGCACTCCGCAGTCGGCTTTAACTATCGCATGAGCAACGTGCTCGCCGGCATCGGGCGCGGCCAGCTCCGTGCTCTGCCGGAGCGCGTCGCCGCGCGCAAGCGCAACCGGCTTTTTTACGAATCCCGATTGAGCGCGTTGCCCGGCATCTGCTTCATGCCCATTGCCTCGCATGGGGAGCCTAACTACTGGCTGACTTGTGTTACTATCGATCCAGCCGAATTCGGAGCGACGCGAGAGGAAGTGCGGCTCGCGCTCGAGGCCGCGAATATCGAATCCCGGCCTGTGTGGAAGCCCCTGCATCTCCAGCCAGTATTTGCCGGTTGCCGGGTGCGGGGCGGAGCGGTCGCGGCGGAAATCTTCGAGCAAGGGCTTTGCCTCCCGAGCGGGTCTGCACTTACCGAAGCCAGCCTGGCGCTCATCTGCGAGATCGTGCAGGGCCTTCGCAAATAGATCGAGCGCTCGCAGACTGTCGAAGCACTCAATATCGCGCCGAGGCGTCCGCAAGGGGCGGTCGCTGGTTGGCGAGACCGCCCGCGCTCGGGTTGCGCTCGCAACCACTCGCCGCGGATCGTTTTTATGGAGAGGACCGACTACCTAGCTGCTAACGGAAAGCGTCTGCCGCCCACGCCCCCCAGACAACTCGCGCCTCGGCGCGATCGAAAGAAAATCCAGCCATGATGCATCGAATCTATGGGGTTCTCGCGGGCGTGCGCACCGCGCGTTTCACCTTTCTGATCCTGGCTTATGCGGATGCCATGGCATTCACGCTTTGGTTATCTTACTTGCTGCGGTTCGACTTCGTTATCCCTGGCGAATACTATCAAGTCTTCGGCGTTTGCGTATGGTGGATTATTATTCTCAAGCTGCTCATGCTTCTGGCATCCGGCCAGTTTCGGGATTCCCTGAGTTACTTTAGCACGCCGGACCTCAGCCGCGTCTTTGCCGTCTGCTTTATCAGCTCCTCTGCCATTGCGGCTGTCAACTTACTCGGTGGCCTCTCGATGGCTCCGCCTCGCGGCGTGATCCTCACCGACTTTGTCCTTTCCTGTGCGATGTTATGCGGCGGGCGCATGGCGCTGCGGTTACTCCGGGAGCGTTTTCTTGTTCCCCAGTCGCGGCCGCATCGCGACAGTCGCCGAGTGGGTATTATCGGCGCGGGAGATACTGGCTCGGACTTATGCCTCGAGTTACTCGCCAAGCGCTGGCTCGGTCTGCGGCCCCTCGCTTTCTTTGACGACGTCCGCCCACGCAATACCCGTCTGCACGGCATCCGCCTATGGGGCAGGCCCGAGAGCCTGCGCGACCCGGGGACTTGCGCGAAGCTGGACGAGATCATCATCGCCCTGCCCACCGCTCCCGCCGCCCGGCTCCGGGAGATCGTGCTCATCTTGCAGCAGACCAAGTTGCCATTCCGCATTATCCCTTCGATGACGCAATTGGCGATGGGCACCGTGAGCGTTACCAATCTGCGCCCCGTGGCCATCGAGGACTTGCTGGGCCGCGATGTCGTGCAAATTGACACGCAAGACATCCGGGAAATGATCGCGGGACGCGTGGTGCTCGTGACCGGCGCGGGCGGGAGCATCGGGAGCGAATTGTGCCGGCAGATCGCGGCGTTCGCTCCGCGCACCCTGGTCATGGTCGAGCGCTCCGAAGCCGCGCTCTTTCCCATTGAGCAGGAACTGATCGAACATGGATGGGGCAACATGCTGATTCCATTCGTCGCGGACATTCTCGATACGTCGTGCATGGAGGCGATCTTCGCGCGTTACCGGCCGTATGCCGTCTTTCATGCCGCAGCCCACAAGCATGTGCCGCTCATGGAAAGCCAGCCGGCGGAAGCCATTCGCAATAACATCCTGGGCACCGCGCAGATCGCCGAGATAGCTCGCACTTACCAGGTGGACCGCTTTTTACTTATCTCCACCGACAAGGCGATCAATCCAACGAGTGTGATGGGAGCGACCAAGCGCATGGCGGAGTTACTCGTCCAGGCGATGCAGACACGCGCGGACACCGGAACCAAGTTTATGGCCGTGCGCTTTGGCAATGTGCTGGGTTCCTCCGGTAGCGTCGTGCCCATCTTTACCAGGCAGATCGCCGCGGGCGGGCCTATCAAAGTAACTCATCCGGATGTTACTCGTTACTTCATGACTATTCCCGAAGCCGTAAGCCTCGTGTTGCAGAGCGCGTCGCATGGGCAGGGCGGAGATATCTATGTCCTCGATATGGGCGACCCGGTGAAGATTGTCGGTCTTGCGCGGCAGATGATCGAGCTGAGCGGGCTTACTCCAGATACCGACATCCGCATCGAGTTCACCGGCCTGCGTCCAGGCGAAAAGCTCTTTGAGGAACTCAGTCACAGCGCGGAAAATGTGAAGCCCACCAGCCATCCGAAGATACTGCGCTTTATCTGCGAACCTCTGTCGCACGAGGTCGTGAAGCCCATCCTCGAAGGCATGGCTTCCATCCTTTGCACCGCGCCGCCTCACGAACTCAAGCTTCTGCTGAAGAAGGTGATTCCCGAATACACTCCGCAGATGCAGGAAGACAGGAAGCAAGAGGGTGTCGAAGAGATAGCCCAGGCGGAGGGCAGTACGGCGGTGTTCTTGCCGGAGTCCACGGTGCCGATCGGTTCCGTTTAAGTGTCAGTTGGCGGTAAGCGCGCCTTGGGATTTGAAGGCGCGGTGTCGGAACGAAAAAGCGCAGCGGCACTCGCCGCACGCTCATACCATCTCGCAGAGCGCGACATTTCTGCCGCGCTTCCTCCGATCGCGCGCGGCGCTACATTCAAGGCATCCGGATCTCGCACCGCTTGTCAATGAATGGCGCGCCCTCGGCGCAGGGGGACGACGGCGACAGGAGTGTCGCCGTTCCTTGATCAGGCCCTTCCCAACTGCGGTCTCTTTGTTAGTTGGGAGATGGTATCGGAGGGGTCGTCAAGCATCCGCTCCGGCAACACCATTGATGATGGTATTATAACGGAAGAACATCCGCGGCTGGCCGGCGATAGTAACCGGCGCACGAGGGCAGAATAAGTGATCGTCGTCATGAGCAGTTCGCAGGGCACAGAGGGCAAGTGCGCGCGTGCAATGCGTTTTCCACCGCTACAGAAACTTCTCGTGGCGCCGCCGGTCTCCTCTTACACACGTTGCACGTTCTCCGCAGAGCCCACCCACAGAATACACCAGCACCATGAAACGAATTGGCATCCTTACCGCGGGCGGCGATACGCCGGCTCTGAACGCCACGATTCAGGGCGCGCTTGTTCGCGCCAATCAACTCAGGATCGAAGTCATCGGACTTATCAAGGGTTTTAACAGCCTCTTTAATCCGCGCGTTCCTCACGTGCATCTCAATCCGCTTTATCAGGAAATACCCGAGATCGATCCGACCATGGGCGGTACGCTGATCGGCTCTTCGCGGGACTTTGTGGATCCGGAGAAAAAAGACGAGCTCGATCTCGTCGTCTCGCGCCTGAAAAGGCTCGGCGTCGAGGGGCTCATCTGTGTGGGAGGCGATGGCACGCTCAATGGGCTCCTGCCACTGGCGGAGCGGCTGCCCACGGTGCTCGCGCCGAAGACCATCGACAACGATCTCGGGCTCAACTACGCCAGCGAGCCCGATGAATGGGCGCGCGTGGCCGATCCGCTCGCGCGCGGCGGCTTTGAGTACCGGCGCACGGAATCGCAGGCGGTTTTCGATCTCGACCACATGGTCAATTACATCACGCCGGGTTATGCCACCGCGGTGTTTGTCTCGGCCAGCGGCGTGGAGCGCATTCGCACCACGGCGGAGAGCCACCGGCGCATCGCCATCATCGAAGTCATGGGTCGGCACTCGGGATACATCGCGCTGGGTTCGGCTTATGGGCGGCCTGACATTGTGCTGGTGCCCGAGGCGCCGATCGATCTCGAACATCTGGCGGAACGGGTAAGGCGGATCTATGACCTTCAAAAAAATGTCGTTATTGTGTGCGGTGAAGGGATCGTGGATGAACAAGGGAACGAGTTTGGCGCGGAAAGTAAGTCCACCGATCCGGCGGGTAACATCGCGCTAAGCGGCGCCGCGGATGCCTTGCGCACCAAGCTTATCCAAATGCTGGGCGATCGTTACTTTCAACTTTATCGCCGCGGCGAATCGGCGCGCGAAGCTATCTTTACTCGCAAGGTGGGGCATACCCAGCGCGGCGGGCGGCCTATTCTTTTCGATCGGTTTTATGCCGCGCAACTCGGGGCCAAGGCCGTTGAGTTACTCTACGAGGGCCGCAATAACTCCGTGGCCATCCTCCAATACGACGAATCGAAAGGTTTCCATGTGGAAGGTTACGACGCGAACCGCTTCCGGGATCGCTGGGGACTTATCCACGCGCGGCAGATGCATCCCGCCTTTTACGACTCGAAGCTGATGAAGCCCTCGCGCATGGGTATCGACTATCTCCTGCCGATCTTTACCAACGCCATCGGCGAAGATGACATGGAGCACACGCGCCAGACGTTATTCGCCGCCAACAATCTTTCGCAGCCGTATCACTCCATCAATACCGACATCAACAAACGCATCCGCTTTCTTCCAACCGAAGAGCCGGGCGCTTAAGATCCCAAGGAGAGGCGCCTCTCCCAGGGGGCTCAACTTTCGGCTCGGAGCAAGTCAGGAGCCTCTTAGTCTCCGACGTGACGGCGATAGGATGGCTGCGATCTCTTTGCCGACCTAGAACTGCACCGTCAACCCGAGCGACGTGCCGAAGCTCTGGTAGCTGGCGAGATTCTGCGAGGAATCGCTGTCCACAAAATTCGTGGTGACACTGCCAAACCAGTGCGGGCGGAATTGGTAGATGAGATTGCCGCCGAGCACGTGGCGCGAATCGGTGCGGTCGATGTCGAACTGACTATACTGCCACGCGTAGTAGAGCTGCCCGGTGAGCTGCGGCGTGAAGGCGTGCGCGAGGCCCAGGACGATGCTGTGCTGCCGGCGATCGTCGATGCCCGGATCGGCCAGGAACTCGGTGAAGCTGTAGCCGACGTATGCGAGCGAGCGGCCGGCATTAAAGGCGTAGCCCCAGTCGGTTCCCACGAGAAGGCCGAGCGCCTGGGTGATGCGATCCCCGGTGTCGTAGCTCAAGTAGCGATACGGCTCCGCGCTCAGGTAGATGCGCGGGAGCTTCGGAGCGGGCCGGTAGTCGAAGGTGGCCACGGCGCTGTAGCCGTAGAAGCTTCGCTCTTCAAAGCGCGCATACACCGCCGATTCGATCCTGCCCGAGAGATCGAAATGAAAATACTTCCCGATCTCCGTGTTGTAGCCGACCTCGAAGGTTGGCAGGAAAATGAAATCGCCGCTGCTGTGATTGCCGCTGAGCTTCGCGTTGGTGGTGAATTGCTCGCGCGCGGTGAGGTTTACTCGGAACTTCGAGCGGGCAAATGCGCCGCCTTTGCCGTCGATCTCGCCGATGTCTTCGATCTCCTCGGCGCTCTGCCGCGTGGGGCGCGAGGAGGAGTGATAGGAATACGTCTTGCCATCCTGGGCGCGGAGTGGAGCGGTGAGCGCGGCGAGCAGCATCACGCTCCAAATTTTAGCCCGCTTATGTTGTCGCCCATTCATCTTAGTAAGGCGGCCGTCCACCCGATGGCGGCGGCGGCATGTTTTGCGGTGGCGGAACGAAGATCGTGCGGCCGCGATGATCCATCGGCGGCGGCGGCTCTGGCTGGGGATTGAAGAGGTTCAAACCATTCGGCTGATTCTGCGTGCGTTCCAGGGAATCGAAGAGCGAGAGGTCCGGCTTGCCAGGAGCGTCTGGCCGCGAGAATTTTTCATCGAGCCCAGGCAGCGGGCCATTGAAGCTCACGAGCTTCCCGTCGAGCGCCTTGGTGGGATCGAAGAAGTCGATGGTGATGGTGCCGTCGCCATTGAAGCGCGCAAACTGGCCGGCAGCGACGATGCGGCCCGATGGGACCAGCCGGATCACGCCTTCGAGCACTGCAATGTAGTTGGGCGAGACCTTGGCGATGGTGCCGGTGATGGCGGCGGTGAGCGAGGGCGTCTTCACCGAGGCGCCTCCCGAGCTCTTCGGCACGTAAAAAATGAAGGTGCCCTTGGTGAGCGAAAGCGTGCGTGTGATGGCGTCGAAGGAGAAAATTGTGTTCTGCCCGATTCGCACGAGCGAGCCGTCCTCGTATTTGAGCTCCGCGCGCGAGTCGCTCTCGCTCTGTAGGAAATTGCTCGCCTTCACCACATCCTCCGCCGTCGCGGGGCGCAGAGCGCTGCGATCGCCTTTGACCTCGCCGTAGCTCACCTTGTTTTCGACGCGCGTGACCGTCGCCTGGCGGAAGGGGATGGCCGCGCGCGCCGTTGCCGCCAAGGCCAGCACGCTTGTCGCCAGCAGGGAAAAAAGGGGGTGTCCTTTGCGAAGCACGCGCGGACT
This sequence comes from Chthoniobacterales bacterium, assembly GCA_038238555.1. Classification (GTDB taxonomy): domain Bacteria; phylum Verrucomicrobiota; class Verrucomicrobiia; order Chthoniobacterales; family Chthoniobacteraceae; genus JANNXQ01. The sequence continues at coordinate 58,256 of JBBRXP010000003.1, forward strand.
TTTGGGATTGGCGGAAACTCCGTCAAGAATCATTTGCGCACCCAACCGCCGCCGGGGATGGGCGCAAAAAGCGGGCAGAAAAGCAAACAGGAGGACGAGATGTTTCTTGAAGGTTCCAGGCGACTCACCGCTTACCCGCCCGGCTCATCGATCGCGGTCATCATCTTGCGGAAGCCCATCGTGTCGCCGACGACCAGCAAGTTGAGCACGGCTTTCGTTTCGCTGAAAACGGCGTGTGAAGCTTTGGTCTTGATGCCGGCGATCTCGGCGGTGGCCTCGGGGCCGTGGAATGTGATGCGCAGCGGATACCACTCGCCGGTTTCGAGCTGGAGCGTCTTGCGAGCGAGCGGTTCGACCTTGTCGGCAGCTTCCCCTTGCGAAGGGTTCCTGGTGATGGCGACATAGCTGCGGGAGACTTCGACGCGGAAGCTGTGTTTGCGTTGCGCGGTCTCGACGCGCAGGGAGCAGCGCTTCGCGCCGCGGAAGCAGAGTTCGCATTGAAGCACGGCGTCGTTCACGGCAAACGGGACGCGCAAGATGGCGCCTTGCTCATCGCCCTTTTTCTGCGCGCCCCACAGCGCTCCGTCCTTCGCGGTCCAGTCGCCACGCGTCGCGGCCCAGGGCTTGGCCGGAAGATGATCGAGCGGTTCGTTGAGCACGATCTTTCCCTCGAGCGGCGGCAGCGGCGCGATTGCGCTCTTGCGTTTGTCCACAGCCGGCGGCAGCTCGCGGCTGAAGCCGCCGTCGCGGTAGCGGATGAGCAAAGCGCGGAGTTCTTTCACCACTTCCGGATGCTCTGCGCTCACATCCCTGGTCTCCGCGGGATCGTCCTGCGTGTTGTAAAGCTGCTCGTGATATTCGTCCGCGTGAGCCTTGCGCGCTCCGGCTTTGATCTCGTCCACGGGCACGCCTTCGATCCATTTCCACGGACCTTTGCGGATCGCAAAAACGCCGTCGGAACTGTGCACGATCATGTCGGGCCGCACGGGTGCCGTGGTCTCATCGAGGATCGCGGGCAGAATATTGTAGCTGTCTTCGCCGGCCTTTGCCGCGGCCGGAAGCTTGTCGCCCACGATGGCCGCCGTGGTGGCGAGCAGGTCCGCGAGACTCACCATCTCCGTGCATACCGTCCCCGCCGGCGCGTGCCCCGGCCAGCGCACGATGAAGGGCACCTTGAAGCCGCCTTCCCACACGTGATGCTTGCCGCCACGCAGCGGGCCATTCACGGCGAGCCCCGCGTTCAGCGCGAGCGTCTGCGGAGTGTCCTTGCGCCCCGGCTCTTTCACGCCGCCGTTGTCGCTGGAGAAAATGACGAGCGTGTCTTTGGCCACACCCTTTCTGTCGAGCTCATCGAGGATGCGCCCCACGCTGCGATCGAGCTCCGCGATCCAATCGCCGTAAAGACCGGCGGCGCTCTTGCCCGCGAGCTCCTTGTCCGGCGTCACGGGATTATGCACCGCCACGGGGGTGAAATAGAGGAAGAAAGGCGTGCCGGTTTTCTGCTGCTCGATCCAGTGCACGGCTTTGTCGGTGAGCGTCGGCATCACGCGCTCGTTCACGCGGCGCGGCGCATCGAGGGTGATGGGGACGCTCTTTTTATTTTCCATGTCGTCCCCGGTGTAGGTCGCCTTGAAATTGTCGTCGTCCGGCACGGGCCCCGGCAGCTTCATGCCCGCGGGAATTTTTCCACTGCGCAGTCCATACACAAATCGATTCTCGACATAGATGCCGGTCACGTCGCCGTGATTGCCCGGCACGCCGAAATGGTAATCGAAGCCGATGTCGAGCGGCCCCGGTGAAAGCTCCGCGGTGAAATCCGCGCGCCACTTTGGCGAATCATCCGCGGTGCCGTAGCCGAGGTGCCATTTGCCGATCGCCGCCGTCGTGTAGCCGTGCTTTTTCAAAAGCGAGGCCATGTTCAGCCGCGTGGGCTCGATGTGCAGCGGCGCGAAGGTGCTGAGCACTTCATGCTTCAACGGAGTGCGCCAGCAGTAACGCCCCGTGAGCACCGAGTAGCGTGTGGGCGAGCACACGGAGGAGGTGGTGTTTGCATCCGTAAAGCGCCGACCCTCGCGCGCGAGGCGATCGATGTTCGGCGTCTTCACCAGCTTCCCGTCTGCGCCGTAGCAGCCGGCGCTGCCGTAACCGTAGTCGTCGGAGAGGATGATGACGATGTTCGGCTTGCCGGCAGACGCGGCGAAACCCGGGGGGCCGCAAACCAAACAAGAAAATGCCAGGAGGATGCGGGCAAGCAGAAGTGATTTCATGGGAAGAAGCATAGAGCGGAGATATTGGGGTCACGCCACTTTGAAACGACGCGCGGAGGCGAAATTTTTTCCGGATCTACTTCTGCCGCCGCTGCGCTCATGCGCCCGCGATGATCCATGCGTGGATGGCCTGATATTTCCACGCGAGCACCGCCGCAAGGGCGACGAGCAGCGCGGCCGCGGCGTCGCGCCGGCAAAAGCGATCGGCCACACCGCGGGCTCGGAAGAACTCGAGGAGCGCGCCGGTCGGGCAGCCGTAGTGGCAGTAGGCCATCGGCACAAAGAGCGACGCGACGAGGCCGGCGATCGCGATCGTGAGGGTGGCCCAGCCCGCGGCCTTGAGCACATACGCATCGAAGGGTTCGATGTGCGCGAGATCGATCGGCAGCACCAGGATGCAAACGGTGACGACCAGCGCGAGCAGCAGCGCCGGGAGCCACTTCAAGCCGGCCGCGAAATCTTTTCGCAGCACGATGCGCCAGCGCCGCGGCGCGATGCGATGCAGCCACTCCTGCGCGGCGCCGTGCGGGCAAAGTTGCTGGCAATAAAGCGGCCGACGGGTGGCCCACGGCACGGCGAGCGCGGCAGCGGCCAGCAGCACCAGGCCCGGCGCGGTGCGCCACGGCACGCCGGCTTGTATCCATCCGGCGAGCAGCGATTGCGCGAGAAGATCGCCATTTAGAAATCCGACGTAGCCGATCACCAGCGCCTGAAATGAAAGCCGCACCCATCGCCGGCCGTAAGTCCCCGTGAATGCCAGCACGAGTCCCGCGACGACGACGAGCGCGAGACCGATGTCCCTCGCGCGCACTCGCAGCGGCGGCGGCTTCATCGCGAGCGCGGCATCGGCGGATTGCAATCGGCGCTGGATTCCTTCGGCCACCGCGAGGCTTGTCATCGACGCGCCGGACACGCCTTCGATGCCGGCCTCTTTCGGCGCGACGCGGGCGACTTCATCCCACGGTTTCCCATTCCACGTCTTGAGAAAGCCGCGGTCGGTGACGACATCCTCGACGTGCTCGCGCGTGTCTTGCGACGAACGGATGCGCACGCCGGCGACGTGCAGCGCGGGATCGAAGGCCACGAGCGTGTCGGTCCAGCCGCGGTAGCCGACGATCGAATCGGTGAACGGTGCAGTGCGCAGCACGTAGCCGATGTGCCTGCCATCGGCGTCGTGCACAAACATCCCGGCCCGCTCGCCCGCGTCGGGCCTCAGTTCCGCGGCGGTGTGAAAAATCGCGCGCACTTCGCTCAACTCGATCGGCGCGTGGCCTTCGATGCGCAGCCGCACGTGATGCGCGCGGATGATCCACGCGATGGCGACGAGAACTGCGAGTCGGTAAAGCTGAAGCAGCGCGCCCTTCACGGCGCGGGCAGCAACTGCACGACGTCGATGTGCACGTTGCCATCCGCGTCCGCGGTCGAGAAGGTCACGGCCGCCGGCTTTCCTGGCTCAAAGCGAAAAGTGCCGAGCGACACGAAGCCCTGCGGCAGCGGCGCGGGCACTCGCTCATTCACCGTCGTGGTCTTTGCGCCGTCGGCGCTCTCGATGGTCACCGGCGCATTGGTAGCGCGATTTTCGTGCATGCCGTAGCTCACGCGCACTTCGTAGCGGCCCGCCTGCTCGATCTTAAACTCGTAGCGCGCCGAGGCATTTGCCTTCGCGCTCGCGTAGCTGTAGCCCGCGCCGAAGAAACCTTCGATCCCCGCGCCGGTGCTCCATGTGCCGGTGAGCCGCGCCTGTTTGTCGTCGAGCACGAGGCCCGGCAGCCGCGCGGGGTCGAGACCTTTCGCGTCGTGTTTGTCCACCGGCAACGACGGCGGCGTGTAGTCGGCGGGCATGCGGATCGGGCCGTCCACGCTGTCGCGCCGGGCCGCGCCGCGCAGCGCGAGCAGCTCTTTCAATTCCCCAAAGTAGCGCTCGTAGATGTCGCGCGGCGTGGCCTGGTGCTTGATGCAGAGCGACGCGGCCTTGCCCACCACTTCGCCGATCATGCCGCCGGTCTTCATCACGCGCACGGTGCCGAGCGCTTCGTGCGTCACGCTGATGTCGCGGCCGGCCATGAAAAGGTTTTCGATGTTCCGCGAATAAAAGCAGCGATACGGCACCGGATAGCCGTGCTGGCGATCGACGGCCTTGTCCATCTGCGCCTTCGAGATGAAAGGATTGTCGGGAAATTTTTTCGCGTACTGCTCCTTGGGATAATGCAGGTCGATGTCCCACGTCGTCGGCACCGTGCCGTCGGGGAAAGGCTTCTTGGATTCCACATCCTCACGCGTCATCACCACGTCGCCGAGGAGCTGGCGCGATTCGCGCGTGCCGCCGACGTAGGCCACCCACTCGAGCTTTGCGTTGGCGTGCTCGGCTTTGCCGCCTTTGTTTTTCATCGCGTTCCAGGCGCCGAAGATCGCGCGCAGATTCCAGTCGCGCGTTTCTTCGAGGCCGTAGATGGGGTGCACGTTGAAACCGCTTTCCCAGAACCACTCGGCGTGGTTGCGCTTCGGGTAAGGGAAGTCGTCCATGTCCATGTCGAGCGCCCACGGCACGTCGGGGAAAGTCTGCGGCTGCGCGCCGTCTTCCCAGCGCCACATGTTGCTCATGCCGAGATGCTCGGTCTCGCGCACCGTGAGCGCGGCGCCGGCGAGCGCGCCCACCGAGGCGTGGCCGGTGGAGTCGCAGAAAAGCCGGCCGGAAAAACGCCGGCGCTCGCTGGTCATGGTGTCGAGCGCGATGACCGCCGCGATGCGCTGCGTGCCGTTCATCTCGACGGCGACGATGTGGTTATTGAGGAAGAGCGCGATGTGCGGCTCGGCCCGCACGAGGGCTTCCTTTTTCGCGTCGCCAAATTCTTCCTCCGTGCCCGGCGACGCCTTGGCCGTGTCCATGAATTCCTCGACGATCTCACCGATGTTTGGATACAGCCCGCGCCGGATTCCACCCTGCGCCCACACGCGCACTTCACTCGATCCGTTGCCGCCGAGCACCGGGCGATCCTGCACCAGAGCCACTCTGCAGCCCATGCGCGCCGCCGCGATGGCCGCGCCCATGCCGGCATAACCGCCGCCGCACACCACCAGATCGAACTCGCCCGCGTCCGCCGGCTGCTCGGAAATGCCGAGCGTTGCGCGCCGCCACTTTGCCAGCGCGTCGGCGTCGTTGGGCGGAGTGAAGGTCTCGTCTTTGGTAAAGAAGATCGCGTCGCAGCGGCCGTTGAATCCGGTGAGATCGTGCAGCGCGAGCGCGGCCTGTGGCGCGGCGATCTCAACCGCGCCGCCCTCCTGCCACGCCCACTCCGCGCCGCTCGTGCCGAAGATCGTGGCGAGCGGTTTGCCATCGACTGCGACCTGAAATTTTCCCGGCACGCCTGGCGCCTTCCAGCGCGCGACCCAATCCTTGGTTCGCACAAAGACGCGATACTTTCCCGCGCTGGGAAACGTGACCGTGGTCGTGGCATCGCGCACCGGCGCGCCCATGCCGTGAGCCATGAGATAGGGCGAGCCCATGAGGTCGATGAATTGCGTGTCGAGCACCCAGCCGCAAGGGGCTTGGAAACTCTCCGCCTCGACGAGGAGTTGATCCGCCGCTGAGGCCGCGAGGAGCGGTGCGAAGAGCGCGAAAAGAATTGCGCGGAAGAACATGGCGGTTCGCTATTTTTGAACCGGCAGCCCTGCGCTCTCCCAGCCTTTGAAGCCGCTCTGCAAGTGCAGGAGCGACGGAAACTTTTGCTCGAGAAAAACGGGCAGCGCACGCCCGCTGCGTGAGCCGGCGCCGCAGTGCACGACGTAGGTTTTGCTTTTGTCGAGGGCGCTGATCTTCTTCGCAAAATCGGGCTCGAGAAAGTCGATGTTGACCGCGCCGGCGATGTGGCCCGCGGCGAATTCCTCCGGCGTGCGGATGTCGAGGACCGTGGCCTTCTTCGCCGCGATGAGGTTGGCCACCTCCTCGGCCGAGACCACCTTCACCGCGTCCTCCGCTAAAAGTGAAGTGACGCTGAAGACGCAGAGCAGAAGGAAGAGGAGTTTCATAGGAGGAGTTGAGTGTTGAGAGTTGAGTGTTGAGCGGCGCGCATGGCAGCAACCCAGTCGGCTCGGGACTTCATGAGTTCAATTTTGACGCCACTCAACACTCAACTCCTCCCCCTACTGCGTGATTTCGCGCGCGTAGATGGTCACCACTCCGTCCGCGCCGCGCCGCACGTCCTGGACCTGGTAGGGCCGCGTGGCTTCGCGCTCGAAGAGCTCCTTCTCCTGCGGCGGCACGGCGCCGGCGGGATATTCGACGACGATGCGCGGCGATTGTTCGTCGGGCTTGGTGGCGTCGCGCAACACGGCGCGATTCACGCCGGTGGCCGTCACGCGGAAGCTGCCTCGCAGATAGAGCCGCTCATTGATCATCCCACCTCCGGCCAGAGCGCCGACGTCGTCCGGCGTGAGCGTGCGGCCTGGCGGGGCCTGGCCCGGCGCGTAAGTGCGCCAGCTCGCGCCGGTGGCCGGCATCTTGGAAGGATCGGGTCGCGAGACGACTTCGGCTCCGGAATTGAATGGCGTGAGCGGAACGCCGGACGCGGTGGTGCGCGCGGGATTCGGCGTGGCGGTGGCGAGTGGCGTGGCGACGGGCGTCGGCGTTGCGACCATCGCGATGACGGGCGGCGTCGGGCGCGGCGTAGCTGGCGGCGGAGTCGGCGCGGGAATCGCGGCGACGGGCTCGGTGGTCTCGACGCGCACCAGCTCGGGAACCCGCTTGGGCGCTGCAACGGCAGCCGTCGCGGCATTCGCGACCGGATGATGATGTCGATAGTCGGCGTAAGCGCGGAGCGCCTTGGCGAGTTCCGGCGCTTTGATGATCGGCAGCGCGCTTTCGATGTGAACCTCCGGCGGCGGCTCGAGGCTGAAGGCGCCGCTCCCCTGCTTGAGCGCGTAGGTGCCGTAGAGCAGCGAGACCACGGTGAACTTCAGTCGCCCGTCCGCCGACTTGTCGATGTGGATGACGGCCGCGCAGTCGTCGGTGCGCTTGAGCGTCATGTCGAGCCCGGTCGCCAACATCTGCCGCAGCGCCGCCACATTTTCCGAGGGCGCGGTGTACACGTGCTCGATGAGCGTCTGCGGAAAATCCACCGACTGCGCGAGCGTGACGACGCCCGACGTGAATGTGTCGCCGGCCGTGAGCGCGTAGGTTTGGAGAATGTTGAAGCGCCCGGTGGCGTAGGGCACGAGCTTCTTGGTCTCGCGATAATTCTTGATGAAGTCGCGCAGCAGGTCCGCGTTTTCGTGTTCGAGTTCGAGCACCTTCTTTGCGCTGTAACGCTCGAAGAGTTTTTGCGCGGTCATGAATTCGCCGGGCGGCGCCGCCGTGACTTCAAACCTTTTCGGCGCCTCGATTTTTTTCAGCCGCTGGAGAAAGCGGTAGGCGCGCGGATTCTCCGGATGCCCGAAGATGTAGAAGCTGCCGAGCCAGCAGGCAAAGGCGAGGCCGATGAGCAGGAGGATGAAGATCGTCCAGAGAAAAAGATGATCGCCGCCGCTGGGCTGCTGCTCCTCGTCCTCCGCGTATCCGTAACGCTCGTCGGCCACCTCGCTCAGTGCTCCGCCGTTTCAAAGGAGGTCCCGCATCCGCAACTGCGCACCGCGTTGGGATTTTGGATGCGAAAGCCCGTGCCGGTGAGGTCGTCGCAGTAGTCGATGGTCGAGCCGCCCAGAAATTTCAGGCTCTCGCGGTCGATCATCACCCGCACGCCGTCGCGCTCCACCACTTCATCGCCGGCCTTCGGCTCGTCCATGCCCATGCCGTATTGCATCCCGGCGCAACCGCCATTTTCCACGAGGATGCGCAGCCCTTTTCCGGGCTCGCCTTTTTCCTCGACGATGGCCTGGAGCTGCCGGATGGCGGAATCGGTGACGGTGATCATCGGAGAGTTGAGTGTTGAGAGTTGAGTGGCGGAAGGAAGGCGCTGCGCGCAGCATTCTAAATGGAAACGCGCGCAGCGCCACTCTCCATCACTCAACACTCAACCCTCAACACTCAACTTCCCCGCCGTGCCTCGCATCCATCTCCTCGCCGAAGACGTCGCCAGCCAGGTGGCGGCGGGCGAAGTTGTGGAGCGCCCGGCATCGGTGGTGAAGGAGCTCGTGGAAAATGCCATCGACGCGCGGGCCACGCGCATCGAGGTCGCCATCCGGCGCGGTGGCAGCAACTCGATCCGCGTGGTGGACGATGGCACCGGCATGGATCGCGACGACGCGTTGCTCTGCCTCGAGCGGCACGCCACGAGCAAGATTCGCTCGGGGCACGATCTCGCGGCCATCCACACGCTCGGCTTCCGCGGCGAAGCGCTGCCGAGCATCGCCAGCGTGTCACGCTTCCGCCTCTCGACTCGCGAGCACGGCGCGCTGGCGGGCACGGAGGTAATCGTGAATGGCGGCAAGATCGAGAACGTGCGCGATGGCGGCGACGCGCCCGGCACGCAGATCGAAGTGCGGCAGCTTTTCTACAATCTGCCCGCGCGCCGGAAATTTCTGCGCACGGAAAATACCGAGTCGAGCCACATCGAACATCATCTGCACTTGCAGGCCATCGGTCATCCGGCGGTCGGGTTTGTGTTCGTGAAAGATGAGCGCGTCGCTTATCAACTCGCGGCCGGGCAATCGCTGCCGGAGCGCATCCGCGATCTGTGCGGCGCGGCGCTCGCGGCGGAGCTGCTCGAGGTGCCGGAGTATGTGGGCGAGGGGATCGCCATCCGCGGCCTCGTGGGCCGCGCGGGCGTGAGCCGCTCGACGCGGCAGCAGCAACTCGTCTTTGTAAATGGGCGCGCCGTGGAAAATCCAACGCTGAGCCACGCACTGCGCGAGGGCTATCACACCGCACTCATGCGCGGGCAGCATCCGGTGACTTTCCTTTTCATCGAGATGGACCCGGCGGCGGTGGATGTGAACGTGCATCCCGCCAAGCGCGAGGTGCGCTTCCGCGACGCGTCCGCGGTGCGCGAAGCGGTGGCCGAGGCCGTGCGCCGCGCGCTGGAGAGCGATCGCGGCGCGTGGTCGCGCACTTTCCGCGCGGCGTCTGCGGCGGTGCCGGACGAGACGCCGGCGCTCCTCCCCGAGCGCGAGCAAGTGGCGCTACGGAGAGACTGGGCCGCGCTGCCGGTGCAACTCCAAACTCCAAACTCCAAACTCCAAACTCCAAACGAATCGCGCCCTCTCGTGGAAAGCGCGCCGCCACGCGAACCCGCGCCACTCAGCACTCAACACTCAACCCTCAACTCTCCCACCATCCTGGCCGTGCTCGGCAAGCTCTACGTGCTCATGGAGAACGCCGAGGGCCTCGTGCTCGTCGATCAGCACGCGGCGCACGAGCGGATTCTTTTTGAGGAAATGTGCAAGCGCATGGAGCAACAAGGCGTGCCGGCGCAACGGCTGCTCGTGCCCATCACGCTGCAAGTGCCGCCGCGCGATGCCGACTGGCTCGAACGCCATCTCGAGTTGCTGAGCCGCGCCGGCATTGTGCTCGAGCCTTTTGGCGGAGGCACTTTCAAGATCGACACGCTGCCCACCTTCCTCCGCACCGGCGATCCCGCGCAGCTCGTGCGCGACATGATCGACGAGCTGCGCGAAATCACCGCGCAAAATTCCAAGCTGCGCCTCGGCGAAGACATGATCGCCAAGACCGTGTGCCGCCACGCCGTGAAAGCCAACGACACGCTGCGCGAGCCCGAGCTCGTTCGCCTGGTGCAAGACCTTCTCGCCTGCGACCTGCCTTACTGCTGCCCGCACGGGCGGCCGACGATGATTCAGATTTCCTACGGCGAGCTGGAAAAGAAATTTGGGAGGAAGGCGTAGCTGCGATCCTGCGTCGCAGCTACGCGAGCGCCTTCTCCACTCCGGCCATCATCTCGTCGATCTCCTCGGGCGTGATGATGAAGGGCGGCGCCATCGCCACCAGGTCTCGGATGCCGCGAACGATCACGCCGTGCCCGCGCGCGATCTTCGCGGTCTTGGCGCCGAGGGTGCCGGTGAGCTTCGACTTGTCGCGATCCGGCGGCAGCAACTCGATGGCGCCGATGAGCCCGATGCCGCGCACTTCGCCGACGGCGGGATGCCTGGAAAACGCGCGGAGTTTTTTCTGAAAATACGGACCCACATCGTCGCGCACGCGCTCGATCAGATGGTCACGCTCGATCACGTGAAGATTTGCCAGCGCCGCGGCGCAGGTGGTCGGGTGCCCGCTGTAAGTAAAGCCGTGCGCGAGGTAGCCGCCGTGAGTGAGCACCGCGGCGATCTCGTCGCTCACGAGCGTGGCGCCGAGCGGCAGGTAGCCGCTGGTAAGACCTTTCGCGAGCGTGATGAAATCGGGCTCGAGCTCCCACAGCCCGCTCGCAAACCAATGGCCGAGCCGGCCAAAGGCAGTGATGACTTCATCGGCGACAAAGAGGATGCCGTGCTTGCGAGCCAGCGCGCGCAACTCGCGGAGATAGCCCTCGGGCGGCACGATCACACCGCCCGCGCCTTGCACGGGCTCGGCAAAGAGCGCTGCGATCGTGTCGGGATCTTCGCGCAGAATGATCCGCTCCGTTTCCTCCAGACACCACCGGCCGTGCGCCGCCGGCTCGTGCTCGCGATTGACGGCGTAAGCATTCGGGCCAGGGATGTGGAGGAAGCCTGGCAGCGGAAGATCGAACGGCGCATAGACGCTCGGCAGTCCCGTCATGCTCGCCGTCGCAAGCGTCACGCCGTGATACGCAAACTCGCGTGACAAGATCTTTGTCTTCCGCGGCGCGCCGCGCAGCTTCCAGTAAGCGCGGATGAACTTGAGCGCCGTCTCATTTGCCTCGGAGCCTGAGTTGCAAAACATGACGTGGCCCAGCCCGCGCGGTGCCAACTGCGCGAGCCGCTCCGCGAGTTCGATCGCGGGCTGAGTGGTCGTGTTAAAGAACGAGCAGTAATACGGCAGGCGCCGCATCTGCGCGGTCACGGCGTCGGCGATCTCCGCGCAGTTGTAGCCCACGTTCACGCACCACAAGCCGGCGATGCCATCGAGCAGACGCTGCCCGTGAGCGTCCCACAGATGCACACCTTGGCCGCGCACGATCACGTGAGTGCCGGTGGCGTGCATCTCCTCGTGATCCGTGAAGGGATGAAGATGGTGCCGGGCATCGAGGCTCGCGAGTAGCTCCGCGGAAAGATCGGGCATGTGTGGACCAGTCAATCATTCGCCACCGCCCTTGCCAAGCGAGGCGCTAATTCTTCGCCTTCACCGCTTGTTCCAGCCCGCGAAGTCCGAGATAAGCGGCCTTCCCGCCGCCGAGGGCGAGCGATCGCTTGTACTCTTCCTCCGCCTCCGGCAAGCGATCCTGCGCGTGCAGGTGCGCGGCGTAGGCGCGATGCACTTTTCCGGAGTTCGGATCGAGTTCCAATGCGCGCTGAAAAAACGGCTCCGATTCTTCAAACCGTTTCAGCGCATCCAAGGACCACGCCTCGCAGAGAATCATGTCTTCATCCAGCGGCACGAGTCGGGAAGCTTGCCGGTAAGCTTCCAGGGATTCCTCGTAATTGCGCTGGCGCTCCGCGGGCGCCGTCGCTTGTTCCGCGAGCGAGACCAATCCTTCGCCGAGATAGTATTGGAGGTTGGGATTCTTGGGATCGCTGGCGATTGCCTTGCCCGCCAGTCTCGCCGCTTCGCGCGCAATCTCCGGCGACTCCATGTATCTCCAGTCGGATAAGAGAATCCTGGCTCTTTCCCCGTAATACTCCGCGGGCCACGTGGGCAGTGCGCGAATGGCAACCCACAGCCCGAGCGCGGGCAGTGCGAAGCGCACGAGATGAATGATCCGATCTGCGCGGACCGTGTCCCGCTTCTGCCGTTGCGAGGAAGCATTGCCCGCGTTGGCGAGCAATCCGAAGACGAAGGCCATGACCAGTGTGTTGATTGGGATGTGCAGATTGAAATCCACCCACGAGTGCACCATATAAGCCGCCACGCTGCTGAGCGCGCCCACGGTGAGAGCCAGCGAGTCGCTGCCGGTGTCCGCTTGCAACCCGGTGCGCCGCGCGAGCGCACCGCTCACCGATTTCCACCCAGCCCGGAGGTGAGTGGCAAGGAAGACAAGGAACCCGGCGAAGCCGACGACGCCAAACTCCGCGAGCAACTGAACGTAATCATTGTGTGAGTAAATGGCATCGCCTTGCACGGTGGGATGGCGGAACTTGCGACCGTAGTAGAGATAGGTTGCGCTGCCAGTTCCGACCCACGGGCTTAATGCGAATTGCTTTACAGCGGCGCCCACCAGCGCCGCGCGCAGGGGAACGTCCCGCGAAGTCGTTTCGACGCGGAAATGCAGCACGTCGCTCTTCTGGAAGACCGAAGCCACCACAAAGCCGACCGCGATCGCTGCCATCGACACGCCCATGAGCAGAAACCACACACGCGCGCGAAGGCGCTTGCCGGCGAGCATGAGGCTCAGAATTCCGAAGACAAGCAACCCGACGGAGGCGCTCGCATAAGTGCCGCGACTCCCAGTCATCAGTATCCCCGCGGCCGAGACCAATGAAGCGTAACCGGCCACAAATTTCCCCCACATCCGCCAACGACTCCAACAAGCCAGAGACAAGCCAAAGGGCAAAGTGATCTCGAGAAACCCCCCAAGATGATTCGGGCAACTGTAAAATCCGCTCGCTCTCACTCCATAGCCAGCCCGCGGCAGGAAGCTCAGCGGCATGAATTCATGGCCGCCAAAAAACTGGACCGCCCCCACAATGCTGTTAGCCGTGGCTAACAAGAGCAGCACGCCAGCTAATAAGACACGAAGCTTGGGAAGGGTAACATGGAGGGCGATCAGCAGGTAAAGCATGCATGCTCCGAGAAGCATGTAGAGATCGGTCCTCGCGATGTACTCCGCGGGCGAGAACAGCGTGCGCAGGATCACGTAGGAAAAGAAAACCGCACTGGCCGCCAGGCAGCGCAGGAGCCGCTGCGGTCGCTCCACTTGCGGCGGGCGCAGCGGGCTGATGATGCAAGCTATCGCGAGGACGCCATAAGCGGGCAAGCTATACGCAAGTGAGCGTCCGCCCATGAATAGCTGCATGCCCGCGATCGAAATCGCCACCAAAACGAGAAGCAAATAGTTCACTGTACCGCCAGTCATTAGGACGAAAAAGCCCCGGACGAAGACTCGTCCGGGGCTAGGTTTTCGGGAACTACGATTGCTCGAATTTCGTCCGGCTCACTCAAATCAAGGCGTAATTGGGCAAGGGCCCTCCGTAGCACCGGCGCTGAGGTAGCGTGGCTCGAGGTAGTCAGGAACTTGAATCGTTCGGCCGCGGAAACAGATGGTGATCAGATTAACCGCCAATGCGTCGAAGGTGAAAATTCCTACGCCTAATACCGCCGCCAATGTGAAGAATAGATTTCGTTTTGACTTAATCATGGGAATGCAAGTTAGGTTTTGGGTTCGCGTAATCCTGAGTTAGTGCGCCACTCGACTCAAGCGGCAACTTTCCGCCGGGCTTTCAACCAGCCGCTGGCGCACACGCCAAGAATTCCCAAGCCAAAGCCAATCGTCGTCGGCTCAGGGATGGGGGCAAAAGTGCCGGCAATGCCGGTTCCAAATCCGTCAATCACTCCGAGAACGCTGGTGAACTGCGTCTCGTTAGTCCGAACCACCAGCCACTGGCTGGTCTGACCCACGTCCAAGTTCCGCGGGTCTCCAATGAATGGGGTCGGAGGCGGAGTCGGCTGGAATTCGAAACCCACTCCGTCCGATCCGAAGCCGCGGTCTGCGGTGAGCGCGAACTTCCCGCCGGCCGGAACTCCTGCCACCAGTCCAGTCTCCCCGCTTACGAAGATATTCGAGAGACCTCCATACCCGCCGTCGGTAGAGAAGCGGAAGATATCCGAATCCCCTCCCGAGCCGATCGGAGGTTTGCCGGGAGACAGATTGACCAGTTCATAATAAAAATCCAGCGGCCCGCCGAGCACACCTGTGCGGCTAACCACTCGAGTTCGGAGGATGCCCGAGAACTCATTGTTGATGGTCTCGGAATACGGCGAATCCAGACTGCCAACCACCAAACCAGTCCCGAAAGTCCCGGACATATTGGTAAGAGTGACAGACCCTTCAATCCCGTTCTGCGGGAGAGGCTGGAACGCTGCGTGAGCGGCGACCGTTGCAATGAATGAAAAAGCGCCTGCCATGGCGAACGCTTTGAGGGGAGCTGTGAGACTATGTTGTGTATTCATCAGTGTTTGTTGGTATGCGGGTGATATGGATTCTCGGTGATTTTTTGGGCCGCTGGCGGCTGCGTTGTATGGGGGGGACGCGACCTGAACGAGGAGGGTGTTACGAGAATCGATCCGTGATGTCCAGAAAAAACTTTGATCGGATGGTTTCAGCACTTACTCCTCGACCGGTGGGCGGAAGATGATCCGCGCATACAGGTAGGCGATGGATTCGGCGATAATCGCCCGGACTCCGCCGCTGGATTTCCACCAGAGCTCGGGCTGGAACCCAGGGTCATTGACGCTGATGATCCCGATGCTTGCTTCCCCGCCAAATGCTTCTTGAAATAGAAGCCGGCTCCGGCGGGAGTGCGGAGCGAGGGAGACCATGTTTACCTTGTCCGGCATCGGCCCATGTTCCCGCAGCCACTTTTTCAACGAGGTAGCGGAGGCATAAGTGCGATCCTTTACCACGAAAGGGGAAGGCACTGCCTGAAGGTCTTTTTTTTCCGCGCCAAAGCGCAGCAGCGTGGCGACTCCCAAGTCGGCGCACGTTTTGAAATCGGCCAGCGGCGAACCGTCGTCGATCGGGCCTCCGGTCACGTAGAGCTTGTCGTAACGATGGCGCTTCCACTCGGCGAGCGCTTCGGCCAGCACGGCCTCGGGCGACCAACCTTCCACTACCAGGATGCCGCCGGGCCGCGAATCATTGACGGCAAGAAAAGGATATACCCCCCTCATCACCGTGAAGGCCACTAATGTCGATACACACAGAAACATGAGCCACCCGCGCCAAGTGGGCACCACGCATTCCCGGCGCTGAAGAAAGCCGGCGCAAAGTTTGGACATCGTTCCGGTAAGTTACTCGTCCTGCGAGCCACCCGCGTTCCGCGCTTAGTGATGCTTCTTACTTACCGGAGCTTTGCAGACGCCGCCCGCGCAGCAGTTATCCTTCTTTGGCGCGGAAGTGCAGGCGGCGCCGCCGAGCACGGAGAGGATGACAATAAGGGAAGCGATGAGTTTCATGCGGTGGAGGATGCTTCTTCCCGGCGAGTGCGACAAGAAACTATTTCGTCGGGATATAAAAGAGTGTGTAATAAGCCGCGTCGTGGAGCAGCGGCTGGCCGGTGGCGGACTTTACGCCGGTAAGATGAAACTCGTGCACGTGACCTTGGGCGAGGGCATCGAGGACGACGCGCACGCTGCGTTTGTCCGCGCCGACTACTATGCTCTTAATTACCGGCTCGGTGCGGTCCACCTCCGGCGAGCCATAAGTCGATTGGTAGATATAAGTGTAAGTCTCCACCTGGTAAGACGCGGTATCCTTGGCCGACGCTTCGTCGATGGGTTCGGTGAAGGTGAACTCGAAGCCGTCCGGCCTCGACCGCATCTCATGGATTTCAAACGGTGCGCGGCCGGTCCACACGAGCCGTTGCAAGGCAAAAGGCTTGCCGCCCCGCGCGCCCCAGCCGCGGTCGGTGCCATAGACAAAGAGCGAGGCGTCGCTGGCAAACTCCAGCGCGAGGCAGCCGCTGTCGAATCCTTGGCGGAAGGGAAAGCACGCGCCTTGGTAATGATCGTTGACCTTCTCGAGAAAGACGCGGGAGACGATGGACTGAGTCTGGTCGCCGACAAAGAGCTGATCTTTGAACGGGCCGAACTTACCCGTGCAGTCAAAGGCAAAGCCCGACGTGGATTGTCCTAACTTCGGGTAAGGAAAGTAAATCGAAGGCGGGAGTAACTCCGGAATCTTACCGGCTTCCACGTAAAGGCGGCCACCGCTCTCAGGTTCCGCGCTGGGTGGCTTCAAGCCAGCGGCGGCGAGCGCTTCCTTAGTTACTGGCTCATCGAACCACTTCAGTCCGCCGGGATGGCCGAGAAAGGCGCCGGGGCGGATCTGCTGGAGTTTGCAGGCGCCATTCCACGGGCCTTGGTTATCAGTGTAAAAGAGATCGCCAGCGGCGTTAAAGCCGATGCCGCCGGGTGAGCGGATGCCGGTGCAGATGGGCGACCACTTACCGGCGGCCGATAACTTAAAACACCAGCCGCGGTAAGGGCTTTCGCTGGTAAAGGAACCGGTAAGGCATAACACCACCCACATATCTCCCGCCTTATCGAACTTGGAGCCGAAGGCATACTCGTGGTAATTGCCGCTGATACCCCAGGGGTCGCCGACCGTCTCGAAGAGGTCCGCGCGGCCATCTCCGTTTGTGTCGCGCAGCCGGGTGACTTCGCCACGTTGCGTGGCGTAGATCGAGCCTTCCTTGTCGCCGGGCCGCACGGCGAGGCCGAGCACTTCGTGGAGGCCGCTGGCAAACTGCGTCCACTTCGGCGTCGGCGGATCCGACAACACACCTTCGGCGATCCAGATATCGCCATGGCGCGTGGAGCAGGCGAGCCGGTCCGGGCCGAGGAAGCAGAGCGCGCCGGCTTCCAACGTCACACCCTCGGGCGCGGGCAGCGTGATGAGCCGGTAGTATTGGCTCTCCTCTTCGGTGAGCTGTGCCTGCGCGGGAGGCGAAGGCTTTGAGGCAATGGAATTTGCCGCGGCGAAAACTACGGCGAAGGCGGAGAGTAACAGCGGGGACTTGGTCATGACAGTTACTTACCAAACGATTTCCTCGACGATCCTGGCTTCGTTGCCGGCAAAGACGACTGGCACTAATAACTCGGACTTATCGCCAATCCTGCGCACGGCCGGTTTCGCGCCGGGAAAGGTAAGTTTCATCTTATCGCCGACGAGGAATGCACCGCCGGGCTGAGAGTCGATCTTATCATCCACGGCAGCGCGAAAGTATAAGTTGGCGGGAGGATGTTCGGAACAAAAAGTAAGTGTGCGCCGGTAACTCCCATCGACTTCTCCCGGCACGCCGAGAGGGTAATCTTCGACTCTTACTCCGTGAAATGAGTAGAGAAAGGTGGGGCGTCGTTTGTCATCGAGCCGATAACCTCCAAACTGATAACCCGCGGGCGCTCCCACTTCGCTGGGCCAGGGTGCGGCCTGGCTGTCGAGGACGGCAAAAGGAGCGCCCGGCGGGCTGTGCGCCAGGTTACCACCGAGCGGTTTCTCGAAACCCTCACCGCGCCCACTCCAATGCCGCGCGGCGTCGATGAAGGGGCCTTGCCAGAGCAGCGCGAGCCGCACTTCATCCGCGTCGAAGGCGAGGTTCACCTTCTCGGGATAGCCCACGCCGATAGCGCGCGGGCCGCCGCCGTCAATGAAGTTGCGGTAGATCACGGCCTCATTACTTACGAGTAGCTCCTGCCTGCCCTGCACGAGCCCATCGGGGAGCGACGTGAAATTCTTGCGCGCGAGATACGCCCAGATTGCGAAGATTTGTTTCTCCGCGTCGCCGTCGAGCACGCTCTTGTTTACCGCGACTCCACCGGGCCAGAAGGCGGGCATGCGCGTGCCGGGCCGGAGCGATTGCGGATCGAGCAAGTAACGGCGGAACCAATCCCACTTCAGCCGCTGGCCCGCGGTGGCGAGATCAAGCGCGGGCACGCCGAGGGATTTGTTGCCGTCAAATGTGTGGCAGGCGATGCACGAGAGGCCGCCGATGCCGACGAGCTTGCGACCGAATTTATTTGCGTCGGTCGCAGCCCCCGGTGCGAACACATCTGGCTGCGGCAATCCTTCGGGCCGCGCATCGGCTGTTTCAAAAAGCGCGGGCAGGCGCGCGACGTTGCCGGCTCCAAATTGCGGCATCCGCGCCGCCATGTAAGGCCGCACCGCGCCGCCCTCCGCGAGCACGGTGTGCATCCATTCAGGCCGCAGTTTTGCGCCGACGGCGGTGAGTGAGGGCGGGATGCGCCCTTCGTCGCCGAGATCGACCTCGCCCGCGGTGGTGAAGTATTCGCGCCGCAGTCCTTCCGCACCGCCGCGACGATCGCGACCGTGGCAGGCGTAGCAATTGAGCGCCGTCATGGTGCGGCGAATCTCGTGTTCTGCATCGAGCGCAACGCTGAGCGCCGCTTGATTGCTGAGTGCCGCCTGGATGGCCGCGCGCTGGCGATCGGTGAATTGAAATTTCGGAACGCCGGCCTTGGCTGACGCCGCGATGCAGCCTGCGGGCTGGCGCGCGGTTAGTTGGGCGAGTGGCTTGGCGGCGGGCGACGCTGCATTCACGGCGCCGTCGTGGCAGCGCGCGCATTGCAAGCTCACGAAATAGTTCGCGCCCCGCGCCGCCTTCGCTTCATCGACTGCAAAGGGCGCGTCGCCGAGTGGCGTCATCGGCTCGCCGTCGTGCGAGAGCGCGCTGGCGGGAATCTTCTGTTTTGAAAGCTCAGGCCCTTTCCAACTCACGGCCAGCGCCCGCTCACCTGCGGCGTCGAAATAAGTCACCACGATGGCGTGTGGCCCGCCTTCGAGATGCACCGTGCCGTCGCGCGTTTGCTTGGAATGCAAGCCGCCATTTTCAACGACCATCTTGCCGTCGATGAAGAGCCGTGAGCCGTCGTCGCTCTCGAGATAGAATTTGTACTCGCCCGCTGTCGGCGCGGTGAGGGCGCCGGTGAAACGCAGGGCGAACCCATCCTTCCGCCGTGCCGGCTTGAGCGAGATGGTGTCGGCCACGCCCGTCGCATCCGGCTTGAGGCGATCAAACTCGGGAAGCTCGGGAAGATCTTTTTCGTAGTACTCGTATTGCAGTCCTTTCATTTGCCGGGGCGGGCCGCCGGGCGATTGCCCGCGCAGCAGCCACATCGCGATGGCGTCGGCTTCGCGTTCCGCGAGCTTCATCCCCGGCATGCGGCCGGCGGGGCGCGACTGAAGCGGATCGCGCAGAAACGCAGCCAACTCGGTCACGGTAAACTTTTTCGCCAAATCGCCGAGCGGCACCGACGCCGACTTGAGCCGCTCAAATTCCTCCCACGCCGCCGCCGTGTTTTCCCGACCGGGCGGGAGCTCCGCCGGCGCGTGGCACTGCACGCAGCCGGCACTTTGGTAGAGCCGCTCGCCGGTCTCCATCGCCGCCGCGTTTGCGCCGTGCGGCGCTCCCTGGCGTTGCGGCTGGATGCTCACCAGAAAATGCGTGAGCGCCTCGATGGCCTCGGCCTTTCGCTCCGCCGGCAGCGTGTGCAGGGTGTCGGGCATGAGCGTCCCCGGCTTCTCGGATTGCAGATCGGCGAGAAATGCGCGCAGCCACTGCGGTGTCGCGCGCACGCCTTCGGCCCCGAGGTGCGGCGCCCGGCGCGAAGCGAGCCGCTCGCGCACCGGCGCCGCCGCCTCGTGGCAGGCTACGCAATTCATCTCGGCGATGAGCAGTTCACCGGGTGAAATCTCGGCGCGGGAAAAAGTCGGAAACGCAAGAACGGTGGATAAGAAGAACAGCGAAAAGCGAAGCGACATTGTTTCGAGAAAAGTGGAAGGAAGCGGGTCTGTAATCGCGGATCAGAACCTTATCCAGAGCATTCCCATCGAGCACGTCGCCGGGCTTTCTAAAAAGGAAGTGAGCGTTTCCGACGTTTCGCTTTTCCACCCAATCGCTGAGCGTTCCGACGACGTTGCGGGCCAGGAGCGGCGATTTGTAATCGCCGCTCCAACGCTCCGAGCGAGAGCTTCATGGACGGGCCAACGATCCCACGCGCTTCAACGCCCGAGCCTCCGCGCCGCCCCCCTTCGCGTGCGGCTTTTGGTTCGGCGAATTGCAATAGCCGTTCCCTCGGATTGTCGCACCGGATCGTTGAGCGCTTTGTCAGGAGCCGAGTGATCCGATGAGTTCCTTCATCGGCGTGCCGTAGCGCGTGATCATCACGGGCCGTCCGCTCGGGGTTTTGTATTCCTTGCGCGGGTCGATGCCGAGGGCGGTGTAGAAGGTCGCGGCGACGTCGTCGGGCGTGATCGCCTTGTCCTTGGGGCCTTCGCCTTTCGAGTCGGATTCGCCGATGACCTGGCCGCCGCGGATGCCGCCGCCGGCGAGCAGGCAGAACATCGCGCGCGGGTAGTGATCGCGTCCACCGCGCTGGCTGATCTTCGGCGTACGGCCGAATTCGCCCGTGACGAAGACGATGGTCGAGTCGAGCAGGCCTTTCATCGCCAGCGCGGTCAAGAGGCCGCTGAGGCCGGCGTCGAAGGGAGGCAGTTGTTTGGTTTTGAGAACGTTGAAATTGTCGTAGTGCGTGTCCCAGCCGCCGAGATTGACGGTCACAAATTTCACGCCGTTCTCGACCAGCCGCGTGGCGAGCAGGCAGCTCTGCGCGAATTGCTCGGCAGGGAAGAGGCTGGTGATGCCGGCGCTTTCCTTGGAGATGTCGAAGGCTTCGCGCGCGGCGGGCGAGCGCATCATCGCGTAGGCTTTCTGCCCAAATTCATCCATGCCCGCGAGCACCTTGTCTTCGTACGCAAAGTCGCCAAACGCGGTGTCGTAGCGCTTCACGAGATTTTGCCGGCGGTCGATGTCCGCGAGGGTGACGCCGTTGCCGAGCGCGAGGCCGCGAATTTTCATTGGCTGGCCTTGCTTGGGCGTCTCGCCTGTCTCGAACGGTCCGTATTGCACGCCGAGATAGCCGGTCGAATTGTAACCCTGGCCGGGCACGGCGACGAAGCCGGGTAGGTCCGCGGGCGCGCCGAGTTCCTTTGTGACGACGGCACCGTAAGTGGGAAAGGCGAGCGAGGGCAGCGGGCGATTGCCGGTGCCCATGTAGAGCGAGCCAAGGTCGTGCGCGGCGAGCGTGTGCGAGACGCCGCGCAGGATGGCAAATTTGTCCGCGCACTGCGCGAGCTTCGGTAGGTGCTCGCAGATCTGGATGCCATCGACGTTCGTGGCGATCGGCTTGAACTCGCCCCGGTGTGTGTCGGGCGCGTCGGGCTTGAGGTCGAAGGTGTCGAGGTGCGATGGCCCGCCGCCGAGGCGGACGAAGATCGCGGCTTTTGCCTTGGCACCGCTCGTCCCGGCGACGGCGAGATATTGTTGGAGATTGAAGCCGAGGCCGAAGCCGGTGACGGCGCCGATGCGAAGGAAGTCGCGGCGGGAAACGCCGTCGCAGCAGAGGTAGGTGCTCATGGTGTATTTGGGTTTGGTAGTCGAGGTTGGAAAGAAGTGCTCAGTGGTTCACCATGAACTCGCGGGTGTTGAGCATGGCCCAGAACAATTCGCGCACACCGTCCACGGGATTGTTTGCGGCGGTGAGATCGGCCTTCGCCTTCTCGAATTCATCTCCGGTGGGCGGACGGCTCACGGTGCGCAGAAATACTTCTTCGATCGCGCGGTTAAAATCGACCGGCTTGCGCTGCCGCGCGCGATCGAGTTCGGCACGCGTGCGCTGGATGCGCTCGTCGAGTTCCGCGATCTGGCGCTCGCGTTTCTCCCGCCGGTCCTCGTCGCGCTCGGCGGGCTGCGCAGTCGAGCGCTGTTTGTTGGCTTCGAATTTCGCCAGGTCGTCCCGCAAGTGCTCGGGCGAAGACTCCGCACCCGCTTCGCGCCGCAACTGCTCGATCCACCCGGAGCCGTCGCGCTTTGCGGAATCCACGAGCGCGAGCAGCGCGGGATCGTTGCGCGTGTAGATGGTCTGGAGCAACGTCGGATCGCCTGTGCGTTCGCAGTCGCAATTCGCGTTGCGCGCGGGTTTGCCGAAGGTGTTGAGCGTGTAATTATCGCTGCCCTTGGCTTTGCCGCTGATGGAGGCGTTCGGGCCGATCGCGCGATTTTCGACGTCCGCCGCAATCTTTGCCTGCGCGCTGCTCGATGCCGTGGCGATGACGATCGAGTCGAAGACCATCTCCGCCGGCAGACGCCGGATGCGGGCGTGGCTGAAATTTTTGTCATCGAGCTCATTGCTCGGCGTCACGCGCCAGCTCCGCTGATACGTGTCGCTGTTGGCGATGGTGCGGTGCAGCCACTTCATGTCGTAGCCGCTCTTGGCAAAGCCGGCGGCGAGGTAATCCATCAGCTCCTTGTTCGAGGGCGGGTTGGCAAGGTTCATGTCGTCTGCAGGCTCGACGATGCCGCGCCCGAAATAGACCGCCCATGCGCGGTTGACGAAGGCGCGCGCGAAATAAGGATTTTGTTTTGCGCGCAACCACGCCATCAGCGGCTCGCGTGGGTCGGGATAAGTGGTGAGCATCACCTCATCGCCGCCGAGAATTTTCGGCGTGAAGACACGGCCGTCGAAGGTCGGGTCTTTCATTTTGCGGCGCTCGATTTCCTCGGCCGATGGCGCGCGCTGTTGCTTGGGCGCATTCACGTAAAGCTCGCGAAAGGGCAGGAGTTCGCCCGCGCGCAAGAGCTTGGTGAGTTCCTCGCGGTATTCGCGGCGGTTCTTCTGAAGCTTCTTGTCGTAGCCGAATCGCTGCTCGATCCCCTTGAGCGTGCTGTTGTAGGTGATCGCTTCACTTCCGGGCCGGCTGTCGCCGTAATTCACCGGCTCAAAGAACGCCTGAAACTGCTTGAAGTCGGTCTGCGTCCACTGATCGAACGGATGCTTGTGGCACTGCGCGCACTCGATGCGCACTCCCAGGAAGGTGTGTGCGAAGGCGAGCGCCTTTTCCTCCGGCTTGCGCACGTTGGTCCGCGTCCAGAAGTAAGGCATGTTCGGCCGCGCCGCAAAGTCCGCGCGGTTCTCATCGCGGAAGTACGAGCCCATTTCCAAGGCGAACTCTTCGTAAGTTTGCCCGGGTTTTGTGCGGCCGGTGGCGAGCACGATCCCCTCGACGATTTTGTCGTAGCCCACGTTGTCGGCCACACGCTTCTGGATCCAGTCATACCATTGGCGCGAGAAGCGATCGGCCAGCGGCAGGTCGCCGCTGTTGTTATTGATCTGGCGCGGATTGTTACCGCTGTAATCACACAGCAGCGTCGTCCACCATGCGGCGTAGCCGGGCGTCGCGAGCAGCGCCTCGATTTTCTTCGCGCGCTTGTCGAGCGATCGGTCGGCGAGAAAAGCGCGCACTTGTTCCGGCGTCGGCAGGGTCGCCGTCATGTCGAGACTCACGCGGCGCAGGAACTCCGCGTCGGTGCATATCTCCGACGGCACGATGCCGGCCTTGCGCAGCTTGTTGAGGACGAGCTCATCAAGCTTCGTGCGCGTCGGCACCTTCGGGAATTTCGCCGCGGTGAACTCGGAGGCCGGCAGCATCGTCGGCACCGGCTGCACGCCGTTGTCGTAGAAGACGACGATGTGCGTGTCGCCCTTTTCCTTGCACGTCACGAGCCCCGTCGCGCTCACGTCGGCGACCGACTCATCGTTGGTGCGGAAGCGCGTGAGCTGCGTCACGTCCTCGACCGTTCCGTCCTTCCAGTGCGCCATCACGCGAAGCTGCTGGGCGTCGCCCTGCTTTGCAAAGACGATCTCACCCGGTTCGACCACGAGCTGGTCGAACTCGCCGGTCTCGACCGTGTCGTTCTTCGCGCCGCCCTGCACCCACTTGAGCAGGAGATTGTATTCCCACGAGCCTTTCGCGATGCGCTCCTTGCCCTTGTGCTTCTCTTCATTGGTCGATTTGAGCAGGATGAGGCTGTCGGTCGGATGCGCCGGATCCACGCGCGGCCCGTTGTCGGATTCGGCGTTGATGGCCTTGTGATCCTTGTCGAAGTCGTAGCCGAAGAGCGAAAGCTGAAAGCCGCCCTGGCCGCTAAACGCCCCGTGGCATTCGCGCCCGCTGCAACCCGTGCGGCTCATCAGCGGCACGACGTGGCGGCGGAAGCTAGGATCTTCAGCCTTCGCGAGGTCTTTCCAGCGCGTCTCCGCGGTTGCCAGTTTCGTGTCCGCGGCGTGGCCTGTCTTGGTCTGTTGAATGACGAGGCCAAATGCCGCGAGCGGAAGAACTGCGAGACCTGCGACCAGCAAGGCGTGCGGTGCAATGGAGCGGACGAAGGTCGGCAAACGCATAGGGGAAAAATCTTCGAAGAGTAGGAGTTTGCGTTAGGCCGGATATTAGGCGGGATTTTCCATGCGCTTGACCGCGTGGTATCGGCGCGGCGACGGTGCCGGCCATGTCCGCAAAGGCGCGTCGCATTGTCCTCAAGTTCGGCTCCGGCATTCTCGCCAGTGCGCGGGGAAATTCGCTCGATCGGCGGCAATTCAAGCGGCTCGCTGCGGAAGTCGCGGCGCTGGTGGAGGCGGGGCATGAAGTGGCCATCGTATCGAGTGGCGCGGTGGCGGCAGGGCTGGGCGCGCTGGGACTCGAGGAGCGGCCGGAATCGCTCGCAGCGCGGCAGGCGTGCGCGGCGGTGGGGCAGTCGAAACTCATGCAGCTCTATGCCGCCAATTTCGCCGCGCACGGATTGAACGTCGCGCAATTGCTGCTCACGCACGGCGATCTCGACAGCCGCGCGCGCCACGCCAATGCGCGCAACACCCTCGAGTGCCTTTTCGAGCGGCGGAAGGTGGTGCCCATCATCAATGAAAACGATTCCGTGGCCGTCGAAGAACTGCGCTTCGGCGACAACGACCGGCTCTCCGCGGAAGTCGCGATGCTCGCCGGCGCCGATCTTCTCATCCTGCTCACGAGCGTGGACGGCTTGCTCGATGAACGCGGCCGCATCGTGCCGCTGGTCACAAACATCGACGCCGTGGCGAGCTTGGTGCGGCAGGAGAAAGGAAAACTTTCCGTCGGCGGCATGGCTTCAAAACTCCAGGCCGTGAAGCTCGCGGTGGAGGCCGGAATTTCCACCTACATCGCCAGCGGCATGGAGCCGGGTCGCATCGCAGCCGCAGTCGCGGGGAAAAAAATCGGGACGCGGTTCGTGGCGAGAGAGCCATGACTTTTTGTGCCTTTCGTGTATTTCGTGGATCACTCCCATGACGCTTCAAAATCAGATCGAAGACTTCGGACGCCGCGCTCGAGCCGCCGCTCGCGTGCTCGCGCGGACGAGCGCGGAGCAGAAGAATCGCGGCCTGCTCGCGATGGCCGATGAGCTCGTGGCCGACGCCCCAGCGATCCTCGCCGCCAACGGGCAGGATGTCCGCAAAGCCAATGCCGACGGGCTTTCCGGGGCGATGCTCGACCGCCTCACGCTCACCGCGGCGCGACTCGACGCGATGACCGATGGCATCCGGCAGGTCGCCGCGCTGCCCGATCCGGTCGGCGAAATCCTGCGCGATTGGACGCGACCCAACGGGCTGCGCATCCAGAAAGTGCGCGTGCCCATCGGCGTGGTGGGCATCATCTACGAATCGCGCCCGAACGTGACGAGCGACGCCGCCGTGCTCTGCACGAAGACCGGCAACGCCACGATCCTGCGCGGCGGGAGCGAATCCATTCACTCCAACGTGGCCATCGCCGGCGCGCTCAGCCGCGGCGCCGCGCGGGCGGGGCTGCCGGCCGACAGCGTGTTGCTCATTGCCACCACCGATCGCGAGGCCGTGCGCATCCTGTGCGGCATGGACAAATATCTCGACGTCATCATCCCGCGCGGCGGCAAGGGCCTCATCGAGACCGTGGTGAGCCACGCGCGGATGCCCGTGATCAAGCACTACGACGGCATCTGCATCATGTATGTCGATAAGGATGCCGACCTCGCGATGGCCGAGTCGCTCGTGGTCAATGCGAAGTGCCAGCGGCCCGGCGTGTGCAACGCCATCGAAACGGTGCTCGTGCATCGCGATGTGGCGGAGAAATTTTTCGCCTCCACCGGGCGCACGCTCCTCGGGAAAGGCGTGGAGTTGCGCTGCGATGAGCGTGCTGGAGAAATGTTCGACGCTCAACAAATCCGCGCCGCGCGGCCGGAGGATTTCCGCACCGAATTTCTCGACCTCATCCTCGCCGCGAAGGTCGTCGATTCCACCGACGAAGCCATCGCGCACATCGAGGACAACGGCTCCCATCACAGCGACGCCATCGTCACCGCGAACGCGGAGACGGCGGAAAAATTCCTGAGCGAAGTCGATAGCGCGACGGTTTATTGGAATGCGAGCACGCGCTTCACCGATGGCGGCGAGTTCGGCTTCGGCGCGGAGATCGGCATCTCCACCGACAAGCTCCACGCCCGCGGCCCGATGGCTCTCGAGGAACTCACCACCTACAAGTACGTGCTGCGCGGCAATGGACAAATCCGCTCGTAGCCGCCACCCTTCCGGCATGATCGCCCACGCCGATACCTACAAGTTTTCGGTCGATGAATTGAATCGTCTCGTGGAGACCGGGATCTTCGACGAGGACGATCGCTTCGAGTTACTCAACGGAGAAGTCATCCTCGCTCTCGCCCGTTTCCCCGAGCGCTGTGTGGAAGTGAGCGAGATCATCCCGTAGTTACATTGCCTGTCGCGCGGGGGGTGTGCATGGTGCGCGGCCATGACAAACCTCCTTCCCTTTTTCCTGCTCGTCTCCACGGTGGCGCTCGCTGCGGACGTTCCATTTTACCTCGGCACTTACACCAAGCCCGGCAAGAGCGAGGGCATCTACTTCGGGCGCCTCGACACGGAGACCGGGCGGCTCGGGCCGGTGGTGCTCGCGGGCAAGGCGGTCAATCCCAGCTATGTCGCCCTCTCGCCCGATGGCCGGCATCTTTATTCCACGACCGAAGAAAACGGCGGCGCAGTCGCAGCCTTCGCGGTGAGTGCCGATGGCAGGCTCACGCTGCTCAACACCAGCGCCACCGGCGGCACCGGCACCTGTCACGTGTGGGTGGATGCCGCCGGGCGCAACGTGCTGAGCGCCGATTACAGCAGCGGCACCGTCGCGAGTATGCCGGTGAAAGCGGACGGCTCCCTGGGCGAGCGCACAGGCTTTGCAAAGCTCGAGGGCTCCGGCCCCGACCCGAAGCGCCAGGCCAGGGCCTATGCCCACGGTATCTACTCGGGCTTGGCGGACAAGTACGCGTATGTCTGCGATCTCGGGTCGGACAAAGTGTGGACCTTCCGTTTCGATGCCGCGCGCGGCGCGCTCACGCCGGCCGCGCCTCCATTCGCCAGCGTTCCGCCCGGCGGCGGCCCGCGGCATCTCGCGCTCCATCCCAGTGGCAACTTTGCCTACGTGAACAATGAGATGGGCCTGACCGTCACCGCCTTTGCGCGCGACGCCGCGACCGGTGCGCTCACCGCGCTGGAGACCGTGCCGACTCTGCCAGCGGGCACCGACACGGTGGGCGTCACAACCGCGGAAATTTTTTGCCACCCGACCGGGAAGTGGCTCTACGTCTCAAATCGCGGGCACGACTCGATCGCCACGTATTCCATCGCCGCCGACGGCCGGCTCCATTTTCTCGAAGCCGCGCCCGCACAGGTGAAGGTGCCGCGCGGCTTTGCCATCGACCCCAACGGCCGCTGGCTCATCACCGCCGGCCAGGACGATCACAAGATCGCCGTGCTCAAGATCGACTCCGCGACCGGCCGTCTCACGCCCACCGGCCACACCGCCGAAGTCGGGAGCCCGGTGTGCGTGCTCTTTGCGCGCCCGTAACTGCGACGCCCCCGTCGCAGGAAGTGCCCGCGGCGCCTCGCCGCGCGGGCGGTGAGAGAAGTTGAGTGTTGAGAGTTGAGTGTTGAGTGGAGGAAGAATGCGCGCCTCGCGCGTGGATTCACAAATCTCAACTTTCTACTCCCTGCTCTTCGCCGCCTTCGCCTTCGTCTTCGGCGCGTGCATCGGCTCCTTTCTCAACGTCTGCATTTACCGGCTGCCACTCGGCTTGAAGGTCAACGAGCCCGCGCGCTCCTTCTGCCCCAGCTGCAAGTATCAAATCCCCTGGCACCACAATCTGCCGCTCTTCTCGTGGCTCGCGCTGCGCGGCCGGTGCGCAAATTGCGGCGCGCGGATTTCCTTCCGCTACTTCGGAGTCGAGCTGCTCACGGCGCTGCTCTTCCTCGCAGTGTGGCTGCGACTCATGTGCTGGCCGCGCGCCGACTGGCCCGATGCGCCGTGGCTGCTCGCGCTGCCTTACTGGATTCTCACCGCGCTGCTCATCGTCGCCACGTTCATCGACTTCGAGCACTTCATCATCCCCGATGAAATCACCTGGGGCGGAGCCATCGCCGGCGTGCTGCTGAGCTTTGCCATCCCCACGCTGCACGGCCAGCAGAGCGCGCTGCTCGGCGGCACGTGGTCGCTGGCCGGCGCAGCTTGCGGTTACCTGGCGCTGTGGGCCGTGGTCGAGTTGGGAAAGCTCGCCTTCGGCAAAAAGCGCATCGTCTTTGAAAAGCCCGAACCCTTCTCGTGGACGCGCCGGGGCGATGAGGCGGACTTCCTCGTCGGCGACGACAAGATGCTGTGGAGCGAATTCTTTGTGCGCGGAAATGAAGCGCTGCTGCTGACGTGCCCCGAGGTCGAAATCGACGGCCAAAGTTTTGAAAACGCGCAGCTCCGTTTCACCTGCGGCTGGCTGGAAACCGGCGGCCGCAAGTTCGAGCTGGTGAAGCTCGACACGATCCGCGGCACCGCGAGCGAGGTTACTCTTCCGCGTGAGGCGATGGGTTTCGGCGACGTGAAATTCATCGCCTGCATCGGCGCCTTTCTCGGCTGGAAAGCCGTGCTCTTCACCATCATCGCCGCGTCAGTCATCGGCGCGGTCGTCGGCATATTTACCCTGCTCGCCGGCCGCCGCGAATGGTCCGCGCGCATTCCTTTCGGCCCCTATCTCGCGCTCGGCGCGCTGCTCTGGTTCTTCGCCGGCCCGGAATTGCTCGCGTGGTATCTCCGTCTCGCCGCCCCTTGATCGCGTTCATTCCGCGGAAACGATCACTCGCGCGCGAAAGCCGAGCCGGCGCAGGAAGTCCTCGCAATCCTGCCGGCGCAAACCGAACTCTGCCACGTCCGCCAAGCCAAGGCGCCCGACGATCTCGGAAAGCATCTCGACGTCATCCTCCGCAAAATCCGCGTCCATCATCGTGCGCTCGGCCCAGTCCACGAGCCCCGCGTGGCTGAGCTCGCCTTGCAGGTGGCGAGCAATCTGATCGGCGACGGCTTGGCGTGTGATCTTCATGATCTCCCTGTTACAACTGTCGGTGCCCCAAATCGACGGGGAACTTTTCGTGCAACGCCCACCAAACGCCCTCCACGATCATATATCTCCTGCCAGAATCGGGTCGTGTTTTCGAGAGCGTCCACTTCTCTGAGGTAACGGGCGAAGCCGCCGGTGCGGCACAAGCGGGCGGCACTCCTCGGGCTGGCGGGATTCGAACCCACGACCTCTTGAACCCCATTCAAGCGTTCTACCAAGCTGAACTACAGCCCGTCTGCGGAGAGAGGCGGATGTTCGCGGCGCGGCACGGATTCGGCAAGGGGTTTTCGCGTTTCAATCCTTCGCCGCGACCGTAACTTCCGCGCATGAATCTCGAAAAAGTCGCCGTGGTCGGCGCCAGCGGATACTCGGGCGAAGAGCTCGTGCGGTTGCTCATCGGGCACGAGGGCATCGAGCTCGTGGCGCTCACCTCGCGGCAACTCGCGGGGCAGACGGCGGCGCAAGTCTTTCCGCGGTTTGCCGGCACGCGCTACGCGGGACTGGCGTTCGTCGAGTCGGAGATCGCGCGCATCGTCGAGAGCGGCGCGCGCTTTGTCTTCCTCGCGGTGCCGCATGGCGTGGCCGCGGAATATGCCGGGCCGTTGCTCGACGCGGGGCTGCGCGTCATCGACTTGAGCGCGGATTTTCGGATCAAGGACGCGGGGGTGTATCGCGAGTTTTACGGCGAGGCACATCACGCGCCGGAGCTTGCAGCCATCAGCGTTTACGGGCTGCCGGAGATTTACCGCGAGCAGATCAAAAGCGCGCGGCTCGTCGCGTCGCCGGGATGTTATCCCACGAGCATCATCCTGCCGCTGCACCCGCTGCTGCAAAGGCGGCTCATCAAGCCGCACAGCATCGTGGCCTGCTCGATGAGCGGTGTGAGCGGCGCGGGGCGCAACGCAAAGGTCGATTATCTTTTCACCGAATGCACCGAGAGCCTGCGCGCCTACAGCGTTCCGAAGCACCGGCATCTCGCCGAGATCGAGCAGGAGCTTTCCGCGGCGGCAGGTGAAAAGGTGACGCTTGATTTTGCGCCGCACCTCGTGCCGGTGCAGCGCGGCATTCACAGCACGATTTTCTGTGCGCCCGCCGAGGGCATCGAGCTGGAGCACATCGCCGATGCGCTGCGGGAAAGTTATGGCCGCGAGCCCTTCGTGCGGTTGCTCGGCGAGACCGCGTTGCCCGACACCAAGAACGTGACGCGCACCAACTTCATCGACATCGCCTGGCGCCACGACCCGCGCACGGGCCGCTTCCTCCTGCTGAGCGCGGAGGATAATCTCACCAAAGGCGCCGCGGGCCAGGCCGTACAATCCCTCAACATCATGTGCGGACAGGACGAGACGAGGGGGTTGCTGTGAGGTGGATGGCGCGCTCCCAGCGCCGTGCGTAACTCTGCGCGATAGCGCCGTCTTTCAGTCAGCGGCCTGCGGCCGAAATGGAACGCATGGCGCTCGGAGCGCGCCATCCACCGGGCCATCCCGCAACTCTGCCGCCCTCCGGCCTTCGGCCCGCAGCGCGCGCAGGCTCAGCGCGTCGTCGCGTTTCGCCAGCCGCATGCCGCGCGCATCGGTCACGAGCGGGCAGTGGAAAAATGCGGGCGGCTCCTCATCGAGCGCGCGATAGAGCAGGAGTTGGCGGAATGTGCTCGCGATCAAATCCGCGCCGCGCACCACTTCGGTGATCTGCATCCTGGCGTCATCGACCGCGCAGGCGAGTTGATAACTCGGCAGATCGTCCTTCCGCCACACGAGGAAGTCGCCGAAGTCCACGCCCGCGACCGCGCGCTGCGGACCGAAGTTTTCGTCTGTGAATGTGATCGGCTCGCAGTCGGGAACGCGGAAGCGCCAGTTCACGCCGGCGCGCGGAATTTGAATTTTGGAATCTCGGCACGTGCCGGGATAGGGCGGCCCGTCTTCGCCCGGATGCGGTGCGGCGAGCGCGCGCAGCACATCGCGCCGCGAGCAAGTGCACGGATAGATGAAGCCCGACTCGCGCAGCCGCTCGAAGGCAGCAGCGTAGTGCGGCAATCGCGCGCTCTGAGCGCAGGGGCCTTCGCTCCAACGCAGGCCGCACCAGCGCAGGTCTTCGAGCATCGCGGCGGCAAAGTGGGGCCGGCAACGCGGGGCATCGAGATCGTCGTTGCGGAGGATGAGCGCGCCGCCGTGCGCGTCGGCGCGCTCTTGGGCAATCCAGAAAGTGCGCGCGTGACCGAGGTGCAGGAACCCGGTGGGTGAGGGAGCGAGGCGACCGCGATACACTACGGAAGGAGTACTGAGCAAACCGGGTGGAGGCAAATCCCGGCGCCTGCAGCCTGCTTCTTCTTCTGTGCCTTCTGTGTATTCCGGGGACTTTCCCAATCACGGAATATCGAGCAGCAGGCACTCGCATTCCGCGCCGGCCGGGAAATTTCCGGCGCCGGCAGGAATCTTGAGCAGCGCATTGACTCCGCGCAGACCGCAAAGGTCGCCCGAGCTCTGCCAAACCAGCGCTTCCGCGACCAGGCGTCCCGCGATGAGCGAGACCCGGGCCGGCCACCAAGTCTCGCGCGGGTCGGCCGGCTCGGAGAATGCGCGCGCCACTGGCATCGTCACGAGAGGCCACGCCGCGGGTGCGCCCTCGAAACATTCGAGAGCGCGCGCAATGGCGACGTGGAAGGTAACGAAGTGCGAAACCGGATTGCCCGGAATGACGAAGGCGGCCTGCCGCTGGCGCGTGGCGAAGATGAGCGGTTTGCCGGGACGGAGATTGAGCTTGCGAAAAACAATCTGAAAGCCGAGCCGCTCGAGCACGCGCGCTCCGAAATCGAAATCTCCCACGCTCGCCCCGCCCGAGAGGAGCAGCAGATCCCAAGTGTCTGTGCCCGCCGCGGCGACTGCGCCGATGAGGGCTTCGAGCGAATCGCCGCACCGAGCCTGGCCGATGAGCGCCGCGCCGCGTTCGGCGAGTAACGCGGCAATGAGCGTGGAATTGGAATCGCGAATCTGCCCCGCTGCCGGCTCGGAGGCGGGATCGACCAGTTCATCGCCCGTGGTGAGATGCAGCGCGCGCACAGCCGGCGAGACGCGAGGCTCGGTGGCGCCGAGCTGCGCGAGCAGCGCGAGATCGGCCGGCCCGAGGCGCGTGCCGGCGTGCAGCAGCGCCTGGCCCGCGCGCGCATCCTCGCCGCGCCGCCGGATGTGCGTGGTCGAGGTGCGGCGGACCGGGATCATGAAGTCCCCATCGCGCCGCGCATCCTCCTGCATGAGCACTTGGGAGGCGCCCGCTGGAATGGCCGCGCCGGTGAAGATGCGCGCGCATTCTCCCGGCCGCAGGCCCACCGTGGCGGGCGTGCCCGGTTGAATCTCGATGACGACGCGGAACCGTTCCGAGCGGTCGTCGAGGCCGAGCGCGTAGCCATCCATCGCCGAACGGTCAAAGGCCGGCAGGTCTTCGCGCGCCGCCACCTCTTCGCGCAGCACGCGCCCGCGCGCTTGCGCCAGCGTTGACCGCACGGTATCGAGCGGCTGCACGGTCTGCGCGATCGCGGCGCGCGCTTCAGCGAGAGAGAGCATGGCGGGCGAAGTTGTAGCCGGCAGCGCGCTTCGCGGCTACATCGCAGCGATGCAGGTCACACTCCTCGCCTTTGCCCATACCCGTGAACAACTCGGCTTTGACGAGCGGCTCGTGGATTGCACCCGCCACGACACCCCGCGCACGCTCCTGGCGCGCATCGCCCCCGGCTTCGCTCCAGAGGGTCTGCGCGTGGCGGTGGATTGCGAATACCACGACTGGGACACCCCCATCGGCGTAGCGAAAGAGATCGCGCTGATCCCTCCCGTGAGCGGTGGCTAGTGTAGGCCGTCAGGCAGATTGCACTTTATCGAGTTTGCGGCGACCTCGCTCAACCTTTTCGAGGATGTCCACGGCGGCGGCTCTCCAACCTGGGAAGATGGCTAGGCGGTGAAGCCGGGAATGCCTGCGCCTTTGCTCGATGCGAAGCTGTCGGCCTCGACCCCGAGCCGCTGCAGCATCTGCACGTAGAGATTGCACAGCGGCGGATTTTTCTGCGGATCGAAGGCGAGATGCTGGCCGTGTTTGAAGCCGCCGCCCGCGAGGATGACGGGCATGTTACGCGTGTCGTGGCTCGAGGCGTTGCCGAGGTTGCTGCCGAAGAGCACCATGGTTTCATCGAGCAGGCTCGCGCCGCCTTCTCGGGTGGTTTTGAGTTTCACAAGGAAATCGCCGAATGCTTTGAGCTCCGCTTCTTCCACGAGCGCGAGTTGCCTGAGCTTCTCGGGATCCTTGCCGTGATGCGAGAGATCGTGACGCCCGATGGTGACTCCGGGTACGGGCACCAAGAAGCCGCAGCCTTGCAGGCTCAGCGTGAAGAGCCGCGTGGAATCGGTCTGCAACGCCAGGTGCATGAGATCGTACCAGAGCCGCGTGCGGCCGATGAGATCGGTTTCATCGCGGATATCTTCCGGCGGCTTTACCTCCACATGCGGCTTGGGCTTCTGCGCCCACTCCTGACCTTTCACGAGCTTCTGTTCGAGGTCGCGCACGCTGGTGAAATACTCATCGAGCTTTTCCTGGTCGCGCCGGCCCAGCGTGCGCTGGAAGCGTTTGGCCTCGCCGCCAACCGCGTCCATGATGCTGCGGCCGACCTGCAATTTTTCTTTCTGCCGCTGGATTTCTTTCGGCGTGCCGCCCAGGAATAATTTCCCGAAAGTGTGCGAGGGCGAATGGTCGGAAGGGATGAGCACGCCGCCGCGCGACCAGGAGATGCTGCCGTTATTGCTGCTGAGCTGCAGGCTCGAAAAGCGCGTCTCGGCGCCCATCCGCTCCGCGGCGAATTGATCGAGCGAGACGGTGTTGCGGAAGCCAGGCTGGCCGGGATGCGGCGCCGCGGTGAGGAAGGAGCGCTCCGAATCGTGCCCCGCATCCACGTCGGGATGCGAGAGCCCGGAGAAGACGGTGAACTGCTCACGCAAAGGTTCGAGCGCTTTCAAATAAGGCGACGCTGTGTAAGCGCGCCCGGTCTGCTGCGGGAAAAAATTTTCCGCGTGAATGCCGAGCGGCGTCATGATGCAGATCATGCGGCGCTTGGATGCCGGAGCGCTGGCGGCGAAGGCGGGAGTCATCGCTTCGAGCCACGGCAGCGCGAGGGCAATGCCTGTGGCGCGCAGGAAGGCGCGGCGATCTACAGCATGGGCGGGGATGTTCATAACGTCGGGGTTGGGGCGAACGACCATTACTTCACCGCGAGCGTAAGTAAATGGACTTTCCGATTCCCGAGCGGGCGAGGCCGCCCGCGCTCCACGGTTAAGGAAAAGTCAATCGGTAGAAGCGCCTGGTCTGGCCGACCGCACTGGCGTCGTCGTATTGCAATCCGCCGATACTATCCGCCGATGCCGTTCCGATGGTGGAAAAATTGGAAGGGCTCAGATCGTTCGCCTGGATGCTATGCTGCATATTTGGAACGCCGATGGCTTCGAGAAAGACGTGGCCGTTGGTGAGTCGCGTGATCGCGGTAATCCTCAACGGCATGCGCCAAACTCAAACGCGCCGATGTCGCCGCCGTCGCCGCCAATGGCGTTGGTGATCGTGGATAGATCGACCGGCCGGATGAAGCCGCGTTGATCGGTGAATAAGGAGAAGGTGTTTCCTTTGTCTATGGCAATGCTGCCGGATAGCAGAGCGTGTGTCTGAGTTGAGCCACCGTTGTTTTGCAGCGGACCTAGATTCAACTGTGCTGCCGTCACGCCGATCTGATCGGAAGATTGCGCGGGCGAGATGATCGCGCCGGAAGCGTTGCCGATGAGGTTATAGCCTTGCGAAGTGAGCGGGCCATTGACATCCGGGCCGCTCGCGGAGGTGTTCAGGGCAATGATGGTGTTCCTCGAAGTGACCGTGCCGCCGTTGATGTTGCGAATGCCACCGCCGAGGTCTCCCGAGTTACCGGAGATGGTGCTGTTAGTGAGACTGACCGTGCCGACGTTGGTGATAATGCCGCCGCCGCTGTCGCTGTTACCTCCGGGGCCGATGGCCGAGTTGTCCGAGATGGTACTGCTAACGATCGTGACCATGCCGCCACTCTTAAAGATGCCGCCGCCACTGCCTGCAATAAAGCTGTTGCTAACTGTGTTACCGGAAATGGTACTGTTGGTGATCGTCAACGCGCCAAAGTTGTTGAAAATGCCGCCGCCGGCGGAGGCCAGGTTTCCCGTGATGGCGGCGTTGGCGACGGTGAGCGTGCCGACGTTGGAAATGCCGCCGCCAGATCTGGCGCCCACGTTTCCATTGGCGATCGTTAGTCCGCTTAAGTTCACGACAACGCCACTCGTGATATTGAAGATGCGATAGTTACCGCCGCTGTTACGCCGCACCGTCAGCAGGTTGGCGCCCGGCCCTTGCAGCGCGATGTTGGAGCTTAGATTCGGAAGTGCGGCGGTAAGTTGAATCAGTCCCGCCACGCCCGGCGCGAAGTTAATCAGGATGAAGTCATCGCCCGTGCGCGCATTGGCGGCGTTGATAGCTTCGCGCAAAGTGCAATCGCCGCCGGTGCAACTGCCGTCGTCATGGTCATCAACCGTGGTGACTGTGAAGGTCGCCGGCGGGCAGGTTAACTTCTGGTCGTCATTCGTGCCATTGAAGCCACCCGCCGGCGGGCGCCCGCCGATGACAAAGAAGCTGCCAGCCAGGACTGCGCCAGCTGCCCATCTCGGCGGGTCAGGTTCAAGCGGCGCACGGCCACGTCCAGCGGAAAGAATAGGGCCGCCGCGATCAAGAGGGCCTGCCAGAGTTCGCGCGAACCAGGCGCCGCGGGGATATTGTGCGCAAAAGCATCCCCGGGCTGGTCCAGCATCCCGTTGGCCGCGCCGCGCGGGCGGGTCAGGGCCGACAGGCGCTCGAGCAGGTCCAGGTTCAACCCGCCGGCCCGGTACTCAGGTGAATACGGCACC